>JBDTKP010000116.1:0-22886 GCA_039935255.1 Gelidibacter sp.
GATTTAGACAAGATTACTTTTGCCGAAACGCCATTAAAATTGAGCAAAAAATTATTCTTAAAAACTAACACTGATAAAGGTGAACAAATTGCGGAAATCACTTCCAAAACCGATTTAAAAGTTGGTGACTTGGTAAGAGTTCGCATCGAATTGCGAAGCGATAGAGCTATGGAATTCTTGCACATGAAAGATATGCGAGCGGCAGGTTTTGAGCCCATCAATGTGATGTCTAGCTATAAATACCAAGATGGATTGGGTTATTATGAAAGCACAAAAGATGCCGCCACCCATTTCTTCTTCGACTATTTACCAAAAGGCATTTATGTTTTTGAGTATGACTTACGCGTCAATAATAGTGGAAACATGAGCAATGGCATCACCACCATTCAAAGTATGTATGCGCCAGAATTTAAGAGTCATAGTGAAGGAATTAGAGTGAATGTGGAATGAAAAAAGTTAGAAGTTAGAAGTTAGAAGTCAGAAGTTGAATTTGTCTGCAAAATATCAAACTCATGCTAATTGAAAGATTCCTTCCCTCGGTCATTGAGCTTGTCGAAATGAAGGGAAGGTGGCTTCAATTCCAAAATCATCCAAATCTTCAAAAAAAAAATAAAATCTATCAAAACTTAGTAATTTTAACCACCTCGACTTCTGCTTCCCTTCTGAAGCAGAAGCCACTCCTCCTTTTAAAGGAGGAGAAGTTAGAGTATTACTAAATTTCAAAATCCATCACTAACACAGAACTTCTTCGGTTTTTTAGGAGGCAGGAGTTTTTTACTCGTAGCGAGAAATGAGAAGTTCAGTTTGTAGCTAAGATGTCAAACTCACCCCAGCCAAATAATTCCTTCCCTTTTTTCAAGGGAAGGTGGATTCGATTCCAGAAAAGGAATTGAAGACGGAAGGGTTCTATAGTTGTAAACAAGAAAATAACAGCAATAATAAAAACCACCTCGTCTTCTACTTCTCTTCTGAAGCAGAAGCCACTCCTCCTTTAAAAGGAGGAGAAGTTAGAGTATTACTAAATTTCAAAATCCATCACTAACAAAAAAAATATTCAGACGGAAAGGCTTTCAACTTCAAAACTTTTAAAATCTATCCTCTACGCTCTAATAGCGAAGCGGTCTAACCTCTTATTCAATATACCCCATCTTCTTCATCCACTCATCATTGAACATTTTACCAACGTAACGGCTGCCATGATCGTGAAATAAAACGACCACGACGTCATCTTTTGTAAAATGGTCTTTCAATTGTAATAACCCTTTGATGGCCGCTCCAGCAGAATTCCCAAGAAACATACCTTCCTTCTTCGCCAATAATTGTGTATAAACTGCGGCATCTTTATCGGTCACTTTTTCAAAACCATCAATAATATCAAAATCCACATTTTTAGGAAGAATATCTTCACCAATACCTTCTGTGACATAGGGATAAATCTCATTTTGATCAAAAATTCCTGTTTCGTGATATTTTTTGAACACACTCCCATAAGTATCAATGCCCCATACTTTAATATTTGGGTTTTGCTCTTTCAGATATTTACCAACCCCAGAAATAGTCCCTCCAGTACCAACGCCAACCACAAAATGCGTGATTTTTCCATCCGTCTGCTTCCAGATTTCAGGACCTGTACTTTCATAATGTGCTTTAGTATTGCTCAAATTATCATATTGATTCACATACCACGAGTTTGGAGTTTCCTCTCCCAACCGTTTGGAAACCGAATAATAACTTCGTGGGTCGGTGGGCTCAACGTCAGTAGGACAAACGATCACCTCGGCCCCAACGGCACGTAGAATATCCATTTTTTCTTTGGATTGTTTATCGGAAAGCACAAAAATACATTTGTAACCTTTTACAATGGCAACCAATGCTAATCCCATCCCCGTATTTCCTGAGGTACCTTCTATAATGGTTCCTCCTGGTTTCAGTCGACCATCAGCTTCAGCATCTTCAATCATTTTGACCGCCATCCGATCTTTAACGGAATTGCCAGGATTAAAGGTTTCATATTTGGCCAAAACCAAGCATGGTAAATCTTCAGTTAATTTGTTGAGTTTGACCAAAGGTGTGTTACCAATGGTTTCAAGTATATTTTTTGCGTATTGCATGTGTCTAATTTTAAGAATGCAAAGGTAAGAGGAATTTTTGATTTACTAAACTCGGATTTGTTGCGTGGGCTATTACACAGAGCTTCGCAGAGAAACACAGAGTTACGCCGAGATTTTATTGAATCTGAGATATCAGCGGGAGAATAATCATTATTTATTTAATATCTATACTGCCAACTGAAGACTGCTGACTGAAGACTGCTGACTGAAAACTGCTTGTTCGTCAGTAGCTTTAGCGAAGGCGGGAAGACTGAACTAATCAAACCGCATCGCCTTAACCGGAGAAATTTTGGTAATAATGAATGAAGGTATCAAAAGCATCAACAGGCACACGATGAATGTCCCTAAATTCAGCATTAAAACGTAGTCAAGGTTAAGATATACTGGTGCTTCAGAGACATAATATACTTCTGGATTTAAAGGAACCAAACCAAAATATTTTTGCGCCAACAACAATCCCATGCCGATTAAATTTCCCCAAAATAATCCCAAGCCAATTAAATAGGTCGCATTATATAAAAATACTTTTCTAATACTCCAGTTATTACTTCCCAAAGCTTTTAAGATGCCAATCATTTGTGTGCGTTCCAAAATAAGGACCAACAGCGCCGTTATCATATTAATACCAGCCACAAGAATCATGATGCCGATAATACCATAGGTGTTGTTATCAAAAATACTGATCCATTCAAAAATTGAAACGTATTTCTGCTGCACCGTTGTGGCATCAAGATCTGACGGAATATTTTCGTAGATCTCTATGCCTTTGGTTTGAATTTCCTTGAAATCGTCAATAAACACCTCGAAATTACCAACTTGATCTTCGCTCCATTTATTTAGGCGTTGCACATGGCGAATGTCACCCATCACAAATTTTTCATCGAGTTCCTTGAATCCGGAATTATAGATACCTACAATCTCAAAAGCTCTTAACCAAGGCATTTGATCAATACTTTCCTTTTTAAAAACAGTCTGGAAACTGTCGCCTACCTTAAATTGCAATCGGTTGGCCAAATACTCAGAGATCAAAACTTCATTGTTCATCTCTCCAGAATAATCTGGCAATCTTCCTACTTTTAAAAAATCTTTGAAATAATGCCAATCATAGTCAGCTCCCACACCTTTAACAACAATTCCTTCAAAATCAGATGCAGTCCGTATGACTCCAAATTTGGTAGCGACTGCTTGGACATGTCTTATACCTTCAACATTTTTGAACTCGGGATAAAACTTTTGATTCTTGCTAATTGGGATCTCAGATTCATCCGATACATTGCTATCAAAATTGGTAATAGTAACGTGACCATTAAAAGCCACCACCTTATCCCTTATTTTTTCTTGAAGACCAACACCCGTTGCAATGGCAATGAGCATGACCACAATACCAATAGCAATCGCTGCAATACCAATTTTTATTATTGGTGCCGATACACTACTTTTATACGCTTTACTGCCTATAATACGTTTAGCTATAAAAAACTCGAAATTCAAAATTTTAAGATGCGATTAAAGATGTTCAAAAATACGTTTTTTCCGATAGTAATCGGAATTGTTTTAGTATTGATTTCTTGTGGAAATGGGAGCAAAAATACGAAACATGAAAAGTCTGATGTTAGATACACGAAGCATGAAGAAATCGGCCTGCAAAATGTTGTAGTTGGCGCCAATCAAACGGAAAACTATCTAAAGATACTGAAAGGCAAACGCGTTGGGGTCGTCGGAAATCAATCGAGTGTCATCTTTAAAAACGGAAGCTATACTCATCTCGTTGATTCTTTGCTTAGTTTAAACATCGCTGTGAAGAAAGTATTTTCTCCCGAACATGGCTTTAGAGGCACTGCAGATGCCGGCGAAAAAATAAAGGACGGCATAGATACCAAAACAGGTGTTCCAATCATTTCACTGTATGGCGATAATAAGAAACCTAAATCAGAACAACTAAAAGGTTTGGACATTTTGGTATTTGACATTCAGGATGTTGGTGTTCGCTTTTACACTTATATTTCTACCTTGCATTACGTTATGGAAGCGTGTGCCGAGGCCAATATTCCCTTGTTAATTTTGGACAGACCAAATCCTAACGGTCAATATGTGGACGGACCCATTTTAGAAGAAGCCCATACTAGTTTTGTGGGAATGCACCCAATTCCCGTAGCTCACGGAATGACTATTGGCGAATATGCAAAAATGATCAATGGCGAAAAGTGGCTAAAAAACAGCGTTCAATGCCAATTGACCGTCATTTCGATGGAAAATTATTCCCATCAAATGACTTATAGCCTGCCAATTAAGCCATCACCAAATTTGCCCAATGATCAGTCTATTGCCCTATATCCAAGCTTATGTTTCTTTGAAGGGACGACTGTGAGCGTTGGTCGTGGCACAAATAAACAATTTCAAATTTTCGGAAGTCCTGAGTTAGACAAAAATTACTTTACTTATAGTTTCACACCTGAACCGAATGAGGGTGCAAAGACGCCTCCACAACAAGGCAAACTTTGCTTTGGAAATGATTTGACAAAAATTGATGTTCAACCAGGTTTGAATTTAGAATATTTAATTGAAGCCTACACCCATACTGCGAATAAATCAATTTTTTTTAATTCATTTTTTGTGAAATTAGCGGGCACAACAAAACTTCAAGAACAAATAGAAAAAGGACTTTCTGAAAAAGATATTAAAGCTTCTTGGGCAAAAGGAATTGAAGACTTTAAACAGGTTAGGACAAAATATTTGCTTTATAAATAGATATAAACATTCAGAAACTTTAATGTAGAAGTTATAGCTAAATTTCTTGAATAATTTTGGAGCTGTTTTTTTGACTGCGGAAATTTAATCATTCCTTACGAATAAGAGTTCTATAAGTGAATGGAAACGGTTTCGAAATAGATATAGTTACTAAGCATTAGAAATGAAGCTTAGTGATTAATTCAGCTTTTCTCAAATTCACTAAAGAAACTTTACTTTTCCATAGTTCAGAATTTTTTTCATCATTTCTAAGTTGATAAGCTGTATAATAAAGAAACGCAAGAAACGGTTGATTGATTTCATCCATTTCTGCAAGATCGAACTTCTTTAGATTTCGTAAAACTTTTTTTGGTTTATTTTGTAAGAGATATTTTGAGAGTCTTAACATTTTTATCTTTTGGCCAAAATTTGTTTTATCATCAAAATCACTATTTGATAGAAAATTTTCTGCTTCATCTAAATATATGTCCGCGAGATTTATAATATCTCCTCTCACTTTTTCATCCACCAAAATGGCATAATCCGTGTATTTAGAAGCTAATCGATAAGACGTACTAAAATCTTTCTGCTCAGAATAATTCTTTAACTCAGCATTTAAAAAAGTAGTTTTTAAAGCATAGGTATGAATAAATTGGGATAAGTTAAAATAGGCTTCAGGCGATATGGACGTATTAACGATATGGCAATTGGCATCCATTATCTTAATGTTATCATCTTCAAATTGCGCCATATAACTTTGCTTTTTAGTGCTTTTCATCTGATCATACAATTCGGCATAATGACTTTCATTGACCTTCACAGGCACAAAATAATCCCAAATAATGCGGCTGATTTCTTCATGATCAAATAAGTTTTCAATTAAAACCCCGTTGCCCTTTTCATCATTCATGATTACCGGGTAAGGTATCAATGCGGCATCTTCCCATATCATAAACAGCAACTTATCCTGAACTAGAGCGATACGTTTCGCCGCATCCAAAGACGTCAACCATTCTTGAGACCAAGAAGAACTTGACGAAGCCAAGATTAACGTTAAAAATAAAATATATTTTTTCATAATAGTTTTATGTTTTTTAGGTCGATTAATTCCTTCACGCTATTCATTTCTACTGAATAATAATCTAAAATTCTAATTGAAGATAGGTAAATTGGCGATTTTTTTGAACCAATCACCGGAAAGTCTATGAGTGGTTTTGGACACCTAAAGTAAATTGCGCAATAATTATCACGTACTCAGAAAATTAGAAGGTATAGTTTGCAAACATAAAACTTTTCATTAACACCAACCAACTGCTTTAGGTCTGCTTTTTCAACTTGGCAAATAAGCTATTGTTTTACTAATGCTTATCTTTGGCGAGCATTGAAAGAATTTTGAATAAAATCTTGCAGGGTGCAAAAATAATAAATTTAAAACTTAAGATTTCCGTTCAGGCGGGAATTAAAAATAAATTTCAATGAACGACATTTTCGGAAAAGCATTATTAGATTATTATAACGGGAATCATAGCGAGAACATTATCACGTCTACCAATATCTCTGAGGACGACGAAATGCCAATAGACTTTTTGTTTAGGGATTATGATAGCATGGGTAAATTGGAACATAAAGCATTGGAACTTTCAAAAGGGCGCGTCTTAGATGTGGGCTGTGGCTCGGGAATCCACAGTTTATATCTTCAAAATAAAGGTTTTGATGTGAAGGCCATTGACGTTTCAAAAGGAGCCGTTGAAGTTGCTCAAAAGCTAGGCGTCAAAAATGTAGCATTGACAGGCATCTTAGATGAAACCGAAAAGTTTGATACCATTCTATTAATGATGAATGGTACAGGAATATTTCAAGAACTTTCAAAAACACCTTACTATTTAAAACATCTCAAATCTCTTTTAAATCCTGGAGGTCAAATTCTGGCAGATTCTACAGATATCAAATACATGTACGAGGATGAGGAGGATGGCGGCTATTGGATGGATTTAAACGCCAATTATTATGGTGAACTCGATTACATGTTGAGTTATAAAGGTGAGAATGGAACGCTTACCACTTGGCTCTATTTAGATTTTGATACCTTCTCAACGGCATGCAAAGAGGCGGGATTGCAATGTGAATTGGTGATGGAAGGTGAGCATTATGATTATTTAGCACGGATATACTAAGATATTATTACACAGAGATTCACAGAGAAATGGCAGAGCTTCACAGAGATTTTCAAAACTCTCTGTGAAGCTCAGTTAACTCCTTTTGTATCTATGAAATAAAACTACAGAAAAAAGTTATTGTTTCTCCCCACCCACAAAAGTCTTCTCGACTTTAATATTTGGGATATCCTGCACCTCAGCAGTCATAATATCTTTATCAAGGATTATAAAATCGGCAAATTTACCTTTTTCGATGCTTCCTTTCTCGTTTTCTTCAAAGTTGGAATACGCTGCCCAAATGGTCATCCCTTTCAATGTTTCTTCACGTGTTAAAGCATTTTCCATCTGATAGCCATCCTTTGGTAACCCCTCCAGATCCTGACGTGCCACAGCGGCATAAAACGTCAAAAACGGACTTACCTGCTCCACAGGAAAATCAGTTCCTAAAGCAACTTTTCCGTAAGCATCCAATAACTGTTTAAAAGCGTAAGCACCTTTGACACGTTCTGACCCCAAACGTTCTTCAGCCCAATTCATATCAGAAGTGGCATGGGTTGGCTGAATAGATGGCATAATGTTTTTGTAAAATTTAAAATCTTCAGGTGATACGATTTGCGCATGCTCTACTCGCCAACGTCTATCTGATTTATCTTTCAATACTTTCTCATAAGTTTGTAAGACAGCACGGTTGGCAGAATCACCAATCGCATGTGTATTCATCTGAAATTCTGAATTAGCGATACGTTTTGCAGCATCATTAAAGGTTTCCAAATCGGTAACCATCAATCCATAATGATTTGGTTTATCGCTATAAGGTGCTCTCAACATGGCACCTCTAGATCCCAAAGCGCCATCGGCGAAAAATTTAAAACTGCTAATATTTAGTCGGTCTGTTTTACTTGGGCCTTTCTGTAAGTAATAATCAACATTTTGTTTTGATCCAGACATCATCGCATAAATTCGCATCTTCAAATCTCCCGATTGTTGCAAACTGTCAATAAGCTCAACAGCCTCTCGTGATAAACCTGCATCATCCACTGTGGTCAATCCATAGTCAAAACAAATTTTCTGAGCATCCAAAAGTGCATTAATCATTTCTTTCTTCGTTGATTTCGGCCAATGTTTCATGACTAAATACTGCGCATTATCAACCAAAACGCCCGTAAGCTGTCCATTTTCAACGATGACTTCTCCCCCATCAACTTTACTCTTAATAGTCACTTTTCCTAAATCCAAAGCAGCTTGATTGGCTAATAGCGCGTGTCCATCAATGCGGGTCAAGGCTATTGGTGTATCAGGATATAATTCGTCTAACATGGCTTTATTAGGGAACTCTTTAACCTCCCAATGGTTTTGATCCCAGCCACGGCCTTTGATAAAATCAACGTTCTTCTCATTTTGAAAGTCACTCACACGTTGAATGATTTCTTCAAAACTTTTAGTGCCCACTAAATCTACAGACTGTTGGTTAAGCCCCATTCCTAAAAAATGGCAATGTGCATCAATAAAACCAGGTACAACGGTTTGTCCCTTGGCATCAATCACATTATTTGAAGCGTACTTATCTTGAATTGCTTTTGAACTTCCGACTTCTATAAATTTCCCGTCCCTGATGGCGAAAGCTTCTGCTTTATCAAAATCGGAATTGACCGTGTAAATGTTGGCATTAATGACAAGAGTATCAACCTCCGTTTTTTCGCTTTCACAAGAGAAAATAGTGGCTATAAGAAAGAAGACTAATAGTTTTTTCATTTTATTGAATGGTTTCTGTTAGAAATGTTTGTGCTGTAAAAATAAGAAAAGCATCTGATAGTTAGATGCTTTTTGTTATTTCAGAATTAAAGCTAATGCAAGTTATGATTCTTATGAGGTTTTGTTTGAATGGAACGCAGACCTACCTACCTGCAGGTGACACTGATTTTTTATGATGACCTATTATTGAAATCGAAATTAAATCAGTGAAAATCTGCCCTATCTGCGTCATCAGCGTTCTATTTTGAGATCCCTGACTGATTAGGAATTAAACTAGAAATCGAATTGATAAGTCGCTCCGGCCAAGAATTGAATTCCTTGAACTGGTGTGTTTAACCAACGTTGGTAACCCTTATTGGCAATATTGTTGGCTTTGACATAAAATGACAGTTGGTCATCAAAACGATACCCAACATGGGCATTTGCATCAAAATAGCTATCCAAAATCATCGTCTGTTTTATTGGTGACACAAATGCATTCGTGCTTTCTATCACAAATTGATCTTTACGTTCGCCTACATAAAACAAGCCTGCGCCCGCAAACCAGTTTTCATCAATTTGGTAATCCAAAAATAATGATCCCTTAAGATCTGGGAGATTCCAAGCCTCTTCTTTATCGACATTATATGAGAAATATTCTCCCTTGATACCTAATTTGAAGTTTCTGTTAACGTCCACATTCAATTCGCCAACAAAGGAAGCTGTTTTGACATCGTCATAAACAATACCGAAAGCGTTTCCATATTGATAACCTTCCGTAGCACCAATTAATACAGAATTTGCTTTAAACAAGGCTTTATTCCCTTCATTTGTATAATGCCCACTCACGCTATAACTGATGCTATTAGACAGTTTGCCCATTAAACCTACAGAAGCCTCATACTTCTTATCTGTAGGAGCAATGTTTAGCGTTGGTGATACAAAAGGATTTGCCTGGGCAAAATCATAATATGAATTTTGTTTTAATCCGCCTTCAAGCCCACCAAAAGCAATCATAAGCTCATTCACCACTCTATAAGTAGCCGTGATGTTTGGCGAAATATGAAGATTACTATTACCGCCTTCTGTGTTGTTCATATAGACTAAATTCACACCTAAGTTAAGGGTGAGATCATCTTCTGTCAACTGATAGCTTGGCGAGATACCGAAACTAACATTACCATATTTTAACTTATCATCAATGTAAAAACCTCTGTCAAAAGATCCATTTATATAATCAATGGTCACCTCCGTTGAAATCAGTTCATCTTGAATTGGCACATCTGCAGAACCTTTTAAGACAAAGCGGTTTTCTCCAGAGTCTTGATTGTCTCCAAATCTTCTAAAACGTGCACTTGCATCTTTAAATAGATAATCGTGCAACTTCACTTTAGCGCCTACATTCCCGCCATAAAACATGTGACTCACATTAAGCGCATCGCCAGTTGTCGCATCAAAATAAGGCTGTGGCAATCCGTACCAATTGAATTTCTGATATAAAGCGCCAGCATCAACAGTCCAAGATAAATCCCGCATTCGCTGACTGTAATTCACGTTAAGTTTGGTATCAATGAAATCATCATCCAATAATAAATCATCAATACCTCCGCTAGAGGAATGATGTGTCAAATAACCGCCTACATTCTCTCCTCTACCCAACTCCTGATTTAAGTAGACTTCGCCTAAAATTGTAGTATAAGTACCAACGCCCAAAGAGGCATAATTATCATATAATTTTATGGTTTTAGCTTTGTTGACTGTTGCGGCCTTTCCTTTGGCTGGCGTAAAGGTTGAAGCCACCGGAATGGAAAAAATATTGTATTGAATCTGCTTTTTAGTGGTCGTGGTTTCATCATCCAAGGTTGGATGTTCCTTTATTTTGAAAGCATCTGCAACAGTTGGTGTGTACGCCTTGACTACAGTAACCACTTCAGTATCCAAGGTGTCCTTAGTGCGTTCTTGAGCAAAGGTTGTTGCACCGACCAGGAGTGCGATGATATAAATATATTTGATTTGTTTTAACATTGTTTTCGATTGAAATATTCAACTCTTATTTTAAATAACGACGATACTGCGCTGCTAGCGACAGTGATTACTTTCATCTAATTATCAGTTGTGATTGATGAATTCGTTTTTGCCTCTTGCGCCTTGATTGTGCTAAGTTGCGCTTGTGCTTCTTGAACGACATCTTTAAATTCAGGGAAGTTTGAAATTACACTTTCCAAAATATAAGTGGCTTGAAAGGCATCTTTTAAAGCATAAAAGTTTTTAGCCATTAACACCAAACCTTTGGCACTAAAATATTTATAACTGCCATAATCCTTCGCTAATTTTTGTGCCGTTGCGTTGGAAGCGTCGTAATTACCTTCCTTATTTTTAAAATAAGCATTATAATACAGTGCTTCAGCCGCTAATGCACCCGTGGCTATTTTTTCAACCGTCGCATAGGCTGTTTTTGCTTTCGATTCATTTCCTGTTTTAATAGCTGAACGCGCGATAATAATTTGGGCATCACTTTTTACTTTATTGTCCAGTTTAGAACTCGACAATACTTTTTCAGCATAACGTTCAGCATCGTTGTATTTTTCTTGCTGGTAATACGCGTTCATCAAATTGGATTGCGCATAGATAATGTTCTGTGGATAATCGGCTTCTGTTTCTAATTGCTTTAATAACGGAATAGCTTTGTTCCACTGGGAAGCATTCAAATAAGTTTCTGAAAGCTTGACGATGGCTTGCTCCGTATATTCACTTTTAGGTTTAGAAACTACAAACTCATAATGCGATTGCGCATTTTCTGGCAAAGATTTCTTAGAATACAACTCGGCCAAATAAAAATGTGATTTCAAGGCATGAATTCCATTAGGAAATTGACCTAAATAGCTATTGAATTGCTTGATAGCATTATCCGTTTTGTTCTCCAAAAATTGCTTTTCTGCCGCTAAATAGGTGGCGTTGTCCAAATCAGCATCTGTGACCTCTAAATAATCTAAAGTTTTTACCCAAGCTGCGTATTCTGCCACTCTTCCCAAGTCAATATATATCAATCGCGCAGTGGCTACCGCTTGTACAGCTTCTTCGCTGGTCGGAAAGTTTTTGGCAACATCTTTAAACTTTCTTAATGCC
Source organism: Gelidibacter sp. (assembly GCA_039935255.1). GTDB lineage: Bacteria > Bacteroidota > Bacteroidia > Flavobacteriales > Flavobacteriaceae > Gelidibacter. Next base: position 11,852 of record JBDTKP010000116.1, read on the forward strand.
TGCTCGTTCTGACTGGCATTATAATAAATCAAGCCTTGTCTCAAAATCGATTTTGAATGGAATGCTGAATTCTTGTACTCCGCGTTCAATCGATCGTACATCGCGATAGCTTTCTCGTTTTGATCAGCTTTCACATAAGAATTTGCCAGTTCATACATCGCATCATCACGTAAGGAAGATTTAGTGTATTTATTTATAAAACTGTTCAACTCTTGGATTTTAGTGTTACCCTGTCCTATATAACCGTAGCTCATCGCTTTTTGGAAATCGGCATAATCCGTCTCAATTTGCTTTATAGCAATCGCTTTATCGTAAGCACCAATGGCGTCCTTATAGTCTGAAGACACAAAATAACCATCGCCTAATCTCAAATAAGCATCATTTAATCGTAATTTATCTTCCTTTGGTTGGTTGACAAAGGTTTTGAAATGCTCTGTCGACTTTGGGTAATTTTTTTGTTTGAAATAGGTATAGCCCAAATTATAATCGATGTTGGTCATTTCAGGCGTTTTAGCGGCTTCATTTTGTTGTTTGAACTGTTTAAAACCTATCAGAGCCTCATCATAATTTCCGATATGGTAATCAGCTTCTGCTTTCCAAAAAGTAGCCCGTGCGGTAAACTTTGGATCACGAGGTTCTTTGATTGCCTTTTCAAACAAGGCTTTTGCTTCTCTGTAATCACCTTCATTATAAACTTCAATCCCTCTGTAAAAAGCCACTTTTTGAAAAGCCACTTTGTTTTCAAAACTGTTTTTACCATCCAGCAATCTTAAAGCTTCCTTGTAGTTTTTTGAGGTAATATAAGAATCTATCAATAGTGTTTCGATCTCTGTCTTGTTTGAGCTCTGCTTATATTTATCTAAATAACTGGTCAATACCTGTGGTACAGATTGGTATGGATTACCTATTTCATAACTGATCTTCGCGTAATTCAACCAAGCATCTTCTTGAATTCTGAGATCATAATCCATTTGAGATGCATTTCTGAAGGCATTTAAGGCTTCTGGTTTCTTGTCTAGATTTACATAACTTTCCGCTAAATGGTAGTAGGCGTTTTGGGCGACACTATTATTACCGCCTACGATTTTATTAAATTCTGAAATGGCTTTTTCAAAATTGTTTTGTTTGTAATAGGCGTAGCCTAATTGGTAATAATCAATATTGCTCCATTTTCCGTTTTTTCCATTGTAAGCAGTTAAATACGGAATAGCCTCCTTATATTTTTGAAGATTAAAATAACTTTCTCCAATGATTTTAGATAGTTCTGACTTCTCACTTGGACTGCTCTTTTTCATTTGCACTTGGGCAAGCTCTATTGCTTTTTCAAATTTGCCAAGTTTAAAATTCAAATCCGCCTGATAATAAGACAGTTTTTCCTGATACTTTTCATTATCGCTTACCTGCTCGAAATATTCATTGGCCCGATCATAATCATCCCCTTCATAAGCCATGAATCCAATATAATATTTCGCTTGAGCACCATATTCCTTGGAGTTTACAACGCGATTGAAATACTTCTGCGCTTCAGCTTGATCTTTAGTCGCATATAAACTGTAGCCATAATTGAACGAAAATTTATCACGTTCAGTCCTATCCATATTCCCTTCATCAACTTTGTCATACCATTTTCTGGAATAAGCATATTTACCATTATCAAAATAATAATCGGCAACATCCAAGTAAGCGGTATTACGTTTAGTACTCGTTGGATATTTTTCAACAAAATCTTCAATAAGGGCATCGGCATTTATTTGATTGAGTCGCACTGCACAATTGGCATAGTAATATGTACAGTCAGCCTCCAACTGTTGATTGTCAGTGCCGTCCTTTACTTTATCAAACATGCTTTGGGCTGCCTGATATTGTTTATTATTATATAAAGTGAGTGCTTTTTGATAATCGACCAACGCATTGGTATAAGTCGCCGATTGTTGAGCGTAAGTGTGGCCTATAAGCAATAGGAAACCTACTAAAAGTGAGAGTTTTTTATGAGTCATTCAGTCCATTTTTTTTTTGACGATCAAAGATACTTGAATCTTAAAGCTATAACGAAGGAAAAATTATTTAATTATACACGGAGTTATTAAAAAAAAGTCTGCAGTATTCAGTTCTCAGCCCGCACTTACCGAAAAGTCGCTTTCGAGCGGTTCGGCATTCTAAAGTGGTAAATGATTACTATTCTCGCAGTGAAATTACCCCTTCATATGTATCTCTTTCAAAATTTGTCGTAGATCCAGAAGATCGACGCAGATCAAACCTTTGTTTTCTGCAAAAACGCCACTACAGTGCGAAAAACCTTTCAATTCGGTTATAACAGGATTTACTGCCAATTGCTTGCTGCCGACTGAAGACTACACTAACTGATTTCCAAAAAATTTGATAATGGTGTATTAAAATAATACATTTACAACTCTTAAAAACTTACATACAAAGATGTCTCAAATTGTTTTAGAATTAAAGGATGTCTCCATATACCAAGGAGATAGCATGGTATTATCGGAAGTTAATGTAGAAATGCAAAAAGGTGATTTTGTGTATCTCATTGGTAAAACAGGAAGCGGAAAAAGTAGTTTTATGAAAACGCTTTATGGCGATTTACAACTGACTCATGGCGAAGGACATGTCGTGGATTTTAATTTGAAAACTTTAAAAGAGAAGGAGATTCCATTTTTAAGACGAAAGTTGGGTATTGTTTTTCAGGATTTTAAATTATTGCCTGACAGAACAGTGAATAGCAACCTGGAATTTGTTTTAAAAGCCACAGGCTGGAAGGACAAAGACAAAATTAAAGAACGTATTGAAAATGTACTTGACAAAGTCGCTATGAGAACAAAGGGATTTAAGTTTCCTCATGAACTTTCTGGCGGTGAACAACAACGTATTGCGATTGCCAGAGCTTTGCTGAATGATCCAGAACTTATTTTGGCAGATGAACCTACTGGAAATTTAGATCCGCAAACCAGTATTGAAGTCATGGAAGTTTTGCTTGAAATCAACAAAAATGGAAATACCATTTTAATGGCGACCCATGATTATGCGCTTCTATTGCGTTATCCAAGTAAAACCTTAAAGTGTGATGAAAATAAGGTTTATGAAGTGGTACAGCGGAGAGCTAATTAATATGTATCACGGCTTAAAAAAATAACAAAAACTATAATTCCTCAAAATCTTATTTTTAAACACGAATTTCTACTCAGAAGAATAATTTCTATAAAATTCTTAGGAAACAGACATCAATATGAAATTTGTAAAACCAAACTTAACAGCTTTATTAAAATCCAACGCTACGATTTACTTTGTCCAGCCTGTGGCAGCAGAAGTAGAACGCGAAGGTTGTATCAAACGCTTTTAAAAGATAACGCTTTGCATGGCAATGTGCTTCATTTCTCTCCATCACGAAGCTTATATAGAACTTTTAAAAAAATGGATGACATGCTCTATTTCAGAACTGATTTTGAGAATGAGTTTGTAGCAGATTATTCTGTGGACATTCAAAAAATGAACTTTGAAAATAAGTATTTTAATACGATTATTTACTATCATATTCTAGAACACATCCCAGAAGCTATGTTAGCTATAAAGGAGTTGTTCAAGGTTCTAAATCCAAAAGGTAACTGCTATATCCAAACCCCATTTAAAAACGGAAACATTTATTAAGATGATTTAATACTCTCAAAATCGGCGCGCTTGCAAGCCTTTGGGCAGGAGGACCATGTGCGTATCTTCTCCATTGAAGGATTAAAAGATCCCTTACAACAAATGGGCTTCAAAGCAACCATACATACATTTAAGCCACAAAACGAAGATGCATATCTAAGTTATCGTTCGCCAGAAACAGTTCAATTTGCTCTAATCCATAAGTTCGAACCAATGATCTGGATGTTTATTTTTTTAAGACTAACATACTCGGTTCTCAAAAGTACTGTTGACCACTTTTCAACATATCAACAAAAGCGAAATCATTAATTCCGAAATCGTTATTTTCTCTTATAAAAACGTATTTTTAAGGTCTATAATTTTGATATGATTTCAGTTTTAATTCCAGTATATAACTATACTATTATTCCTTTAGTTGAAGAACTTCATAAGCAACTTGAGGCCAGTAAAGTCACGTATGAAATAATCGTATGGGATGATGCTTCTTCTGAAGCATTTCATCTTCAAAACAAGATCATTAACCACGTGCCGAACATTCATTATTTTAGATCAGAAAGCAATTATGGGAGAACAAAAACCCGACAACTTTTATATAAAAAATCACTTTTTGATTGGTTATTGTATTTAGATGCTGATGTCCTACCAAAAAAACCCGAATTCATTCAAAACTATCTGAATATAATCCCTAAAAATTACGATGCCGTATACGGGGGCGTCGCTTACGGCAAAATAGCACCAAAAGACAACATGCTTTTACGATGGAAGTATGGCAGTAACAAAGAAGAAGTTGATGCCAAAATTAGAAATAAAAAGCCCTATAAAATTGTTGTTTCTGGCAATTTCATGATCAAAAGAACCATCTTTACGTCAATCAACTCAAAGATAGAAGATCCAGGTTATGGCTTTGATAATTATTTTGGAGCCCTACTTAAAGCAGATCAAATCAAAGTTTTTCACATCAACAATGAAGTGTATCATTTAGGAGTTGAAACGAATGAGCAATTTCTTACAAAAACAAAAGAAGCGGTCGATACATTGCTCAGACTGTATAAGGACAGAAAAATCACGACCCATAATAATAGCTTGTTGCATTTATTTAAAACCCTAAAGACCAGCAAAACACTTAGTTTATTTAGTACCATTTACAAAAAAAACCATCAAAAAATGGAACGCAATCTATTGGGCAAAAACCCATCCATAGCGCTATTCCAACTGTATAAAATTTCATACATGTGTTTCAAATACAAGAATCACAATTCAAAATGAGTCCTTTTTTCTCCATAGTTATTCCGCTTTATAATAAGGAAAATCAAGTTAAATCCACGATAGAAAGTGTATTGGCACAGACTTTTCAGGACTTTGAAATCATTGTGATCAACGATGGATCAACAGACGAAAGCGAAAACGTAGTTGAAAGGATTAAAGAAGATCGTATTAGACTTTTCAACATTAAAAACCAGGGCGTTTCTCATGCAAGAAATTATGGCATTACAAAAGCGAACTCAGAGTTGATTGTGTTTTTGGACGCAGATGACCTTTGGGAAACTAATCATTTAGAAAATCTAAAGGCACTTTATGAATCGTTTCCAAATTGTGGACTCTATGCCACAGCCTATGTTAAGAAAAGTAATAACACCACTATTCCTTCTGTTTATCCAAAGATTACAACTACCAAAAAGTGGATGGGAATTGTAGAAGATTATTTCGAAAGCAGCTCCGTTAACAGCATTGCCTGGACGTCAGCAGTTATGATTCCAAAATCAATTGTAGAGATTATTGGGAATTTCAACGAGAACATTACCCTTGGTGCGGGTGAAGACATCGATTTATGGATTAGAATCGCATTGAAATATCCAGTAGCATTTTGTAATAAAGTCACCGCGATCCATAATTTGTCTGCTGATAATCGCATCTCAAACTCTAACACGAACCTGAGACAATTTATTGATTTAGATGTTTATGAAGAAGCGGCGAAATCCAATGCTAGCCTAAAGAAGTATTTAGATTTGAATAGATTTTCCATTGCTATTCAGTATAAGTTGGCCGGTAACACAGAGAAATCAAAAAATATGATTGAGAAGATGGACGCTAACAATTTAAACACCAAACAACGCTCCTTATTAAAATTGAACCGTACCGCTTTGAAAGTAGCGTTGAAGATAAAAAACAGCCTTCAAAACTCAGGAATTCTATTGAGTAGTTTTAGATGATTTGAAGTGACCATAGTCTCTTATGTAATCAGCTTCATCAAATACATCAGATGCCAACACTAAACATACTGAACCCGAGGAGAAATTCTGCAACTCACGCCATATCATTGTAGGAATCAACAAACCGATATCTGGCTTATTCAACATGACCGTTTCTTTTTTTGTTCCGTTGTTCAATACCACTTCAAAACTTCCACTTACCGCAATTAATAACTCATACTGGTCTTTATGGGCATGACCACCCCTATAAGCACCGCTTGGCACATCATATAAATAATAGACGCGTTTAATTTCGAAAGGAAAAGTTTGGTTTTCAATGACTGAAAGATTACCTCTTGGATCCTTAATTTTTGGTAGTACTATAAGTTTATGAGTCATGGATTTTATCGATTTCTCCTGATTTGCTGAGCATTTTATATTTTGAAATTCCTTTTAATCCCATTTTAAACTTTGACGGTATTTGTCTCCAAGTAATATACTCATGTCGGTATATAAAAAAGACATATTTTACTAACCAAAGATAACTGAAATTCCCGTAAAAGCGATGTGCCAATGCTGATCGTGCGAATAGCGCATTATGACTTCCCATGAGTTTACCCGAATTCTCGTTGGGGTGATGAACGATGGTTTTTGACACATGCGCCATTTTCAATCCCTTATCATACGAATTTCGCAAAAACACATATTCCTCTTCTCCCTTAAAAGTAGCTCCAAATCCGAAATGCATATTATAAAAAACTTCGTTTTTCAGATATAGCTCTCTTCTAAAAGAAATGACCCACGTGTAAATCTTTTTCAGAGATTTTTTAGTATGATTACCTTCCGGAAAATAGTTAGTGTACTGAAGCTTGTCGTCATCAATAGCCTCAAAAGAAATCATGGCGGCATTAGGATATTTTAAATAGGCCTCCGTAATAATTGCTTTTAGATTGGGTTGATAGACAATATCGTCATCTGCCATTAAACAAATATCTGAAATTGCGTTTCTAATTGCAATATTTCGACTTGTGGGAATACCAAACTCAAAAGTGTTGATCACCTTAATATTCTCATGATCAGAAGAAAGCAGTTTATCAGGAGACGTTTGGTTAACGATTAATATATTAAAGTCTTCGTGGTCGTTAGATTTGAACATGTCCCATAAAAAATCCAGTGAGCTCCGATGCATCGTTGCCACAAGAATTTCAACACTAGGTAACTTAATGTCCATTATTAGCTTTAAAACAGTTAGTATTTAATATTTTTGAAAACAAATGTAATTGTTTTATGCGGATTTTATTGGTTGGTGAATATAGCAGGCTGCATAATTCCTTAAAGGAAGGTTTGATGGCATTAGGTCACGAGGTCTTGCTTGTAGGCAACAAAGACGGCTTTAAAGATTATCCCGTAGACATTTACATAAACCATTCATTTCAAAAAAGGATATTACACAAGCTTAAAGTAGGAATATATAAATTGACTGGATTAGATTTGGGCAGTATTGAAATCGCCTATAAAGTCAAAAAACAGTTAAAGCTATTACAACACTTTGATGTGATACAGCTCATCAATGAATCGTCTTTTCATATCCAGCCCAAAGAAGAAATGAAGTTGATAGCATTTCTAAAATCCAAAACCGACAAACTCTATTTACTGTCCTGTAGTTATGATCATACGAGCGTGAAATTTATGCTTAACAAGAGCTTTAAATATAGTGCATTAACTCCATATTTAAATGATGATTCTTTTGAACAGCACTATAAATTCAAATTGCATTATGTTAATAAAGATTTTACACTCTTGCATCAATTTACCTATGAACAGTGTGATGGTGTCATTGCTACTGATATTGATTATCATTTACCTTTGATAAATCAAGAAAAATACCTTGGACTGATTCCAAATCCTATCAACACCGATGACATAGATTATTTACCAATAAAAATAGAAAGCAAAATCAAAATATTTCATGGCATCAATACCCATGCTGCACTCACAAAAGGCAACATTTTTTTCACCGAAGCTTTAAAAATTATTGCAAAAAAATTCGAGGGACAAGTTGAAATTACGACGACATCTAACTTACCTTATAAGGACTATATTAAACTTTATGACGAATGTCATATTTTATTAGATATGGTATATGCCTATGACCAAGGCTACAACGCACTTGAAGCCATGGCCAAAGGGAAAGTGGTTTTTACAGGTGCAGAACAAGAGTGGTTACAGTATTACGAATTGGAAGAAGACGCTGTTGCAATAAACGCTTTACCAGATGTCGATTTTTTAGTTAAAAAATTGAGTTGGCTCATTGAGAATCCCGAAAAAATCATAGAAGTCTCCAAAAATGCGCGAGCATTTGTTGAAAAAGAGCATTATTATAAGAATATTGCCCAAAGTTATCTATCATCTTGGACATCTTAATAAGTATTGCACACAGCTGTGCTAACTTTAAAACCTATTTTTTAGAATTAGATTTTTTTCCATCATCTCTCGTTCACCCTCCCAATCGCGGGAGATGTTCTTTTTGAGAAGCTTTGCAGGAATACCACCTATAAGAATATTATTTCCTAAATGCGTATAATCTTTATTGCAAAGTGTATTTGAAGCTATAGTACAATAATCTGGAGTAACTGTACCTTTTAATAAAGATGACCACCTTCCAACATAGTTATAAGCACCTATCGTAATCGGTTTAGATTTCTCATTGGGATTACCAGTTACTGTATTGATCATTTGGTGAAAATCTGTATCAAAAATCTGACATTCCGAACCAATTCTTGCATAGGTTTTAAATGTAATTTCATGTGTACATATTAACTTTCCGCGCGAAGCCACTCCTGCCATAGCACCAAAATCTAAAATCGCATTAGTATCTACCATTAAAAAAACATCTTTACCAAACTGTCCATAACCTCTAAAAATGATACGGCCTCTCAACACAATTTCCGCCATTTTATTTGAACGGGTTGTCATCTCATAGGCTTGCCCAAACCCAATCATTCCCCTTTTTATTGGGGCATCAATCTGAACAGTTCCTTTTAAACTCGTGAACTTGACACTTCCATAAAAATAAATAGGTAATTTCCTTGCGGTATCAAAAGGCAACATTTTAAAATTAAAATAAACTGTTTTTATCCAATTTATCGAAAATAAAAATCTCAATTTCAGGTAGTGAAGTTTAAAAAAAAAGTAAACCGCTTTAAGAATTTTAATCATTTTTCTTTTTTAAGAACTGTTGCAACACTGCCTTGATATCTAATTTCTTATTTAGTTGGTATAGTGTAAATGTTAAAGAAATGAACACCATCAACATCATCAAACTGTATTTTAACAATGGTATGGTTAGATAACTTAATGCAAATGTAGTGCTACACATAAGCAAACATATTACAAATAGCCAATGAAAATTTCTATTGAAATACAAATCATATTTATAGAATGTGATCACCTTTACAATAATCAGATGCAAAATATTGTAACAAAAAAAAGCAAAACCCACACCAAACAATCCGTAATAAGTATAACCTAAAATTAATGAAGTCACATATATAAAATTAAATAAAACAGCCGTCTTTATAAAAAGTTTCGAGTCTCCTTTAGCCAGAATGACATAGCCCATAGCCCAAGAAACAGCTTTAAAAAACGTCCCAAACATTCCCCAGCTTACAAAAACGGTAATCAATAAAAATTCCTTGCTATAGAGCAGTTCAATTGCAATAGGGGCTACCATAAAAAAAAGAATTATAATGGGCGTGATAATCAACAAGGCAATAACCGCTTGATGCAACACAGTATCTCTTAATCGCCCAGGATCATTTGTCATGGCAGACAATCGTGGGAAATAATCGGTTTGCATCGCATTAAAAATGACCCCTACATAAGAGTTAATAATGACAAAACCTGCCAAATAAAATCCCACTTCATCAATGCCTCCAACATGACTGATAAAAATTTGAATGCCATAAGCACTCAACAAGGTTATAGAGCTTCTAATGCTCAGCATGAGTCCCAATTTTAACATGGGTCTGCCATGACGAAAAGCTTGTCTATTTGATAATTTTAAAGATTTTATCTTTACTTTATGTGAAAAATACCTACTGAAAACATAACTTAAGATGGCACTTAAAATAATGCCCGGAACAATCCCATCTATTTTGAAGAAGTAATATAACGGGATAACCACAAAAAGCCCAACAAAACTGGCATACACATTAGATTTCGCCAGATATTTAAGCTTCCTTAATCCTTGAAGAACTGCCAACTCGCCATAAGTGAGTTGTTTAAACACCAAAGCGACTGAAATCCAAATAAAAGACCACGTATAATCTGTATTTCCAAAGGTTAGCCGACTTAAAAACGATGCAAATATTATTGCAAAAACCGAACTCAAAAGACCTGTAAACCAAATAATCCGTTTTAAAGAGCTCACAATTAAAATGAGTTTTTTTTGGTCTTTATTATTGAACAAGGCTATTTCCTTTACAGCACTTGTATCTAAGCCCAATTTGGCGAATTCTCCTACCACATTAATAGTAGAGTTTAATAGTCCCGCAATTCCCATTCCTAAAGGCCCTAAAAGAACCGCTACAAATTTTGAACGGATGATTGAAATGACAATATTGACCCCTTGAACACCACCAAACAATGATGTTGCTTTTAAAGCTTGGCGGTATGAACTTTGGGTTTCTGACATCGGTGATACACTAGCTATAATTGATCCTCAGTCTGTTCAGGAAGCACCTTAAACAACGAACTTCCAAATAGCAATAAAATAATTCCATAATGCATCGTATAACTAACAAAGTGCGCTATAACAGCGCCCTTTACGCCAAAAATATCAATGAAATAGACGCTGGACAAATACAAAATCACCACTAAAAAAATTTCAATAATGATGAAATGCGTGAACATTTTCTTTGCGATAAACTGATAAGCAATCACAATGGAAAGTACTTTCACGAAATCTCCCAGCAACTGCCATAGAAAAAGGTCTTCCATCGACTCAAAAGCGTCCGAAAAAATAACGAGAATCAAAAATGAACGCAGCAGATAAATCACAACCAAGCCAATTCCAAAGATAGGCATGACTGTTTTATAAAAACTAAACACTTCCTTTCTGAATTCCTCTTTGATGTCAATCTCACTGAATCGCGGTAAAAAATATAGGATCATCAGCGAATTGATAA
>JBDTKP010000117.1:0-5680 GCA_039935255.1 Gelidibacter sp.
TAATATGTTTTTGATTTCCATTACCCTAACTTGGGAGGTTCCTGAATATATTTTGATATCGCTCATAATTTCTGTTTTTAAATGAAGGTTTATCTTCCTAAGTTAAGGAAAAAAGTTACATCGGTAAGGATAAATGAGGCTTAAAATCTGAATGTAGTTTTGGTTTATGACGATTTACATCTAAAAGCTATTGTTGAAAAGCACCAACAGGCGCCTGAACAACGTCAACATTATAATGATATAAGTGTCATGCGAAATCTCGACTAGGTATAGTGATTAAATTTTGATGTTGGCTACTTTTTTGTGAGCATATAGGTGTAGGTTCCAATATCACTTCTAATGTCCGAAATAGCTAACACATTTCCTTTAAATGAATACTCGTATTCTCCTCCTAAAATTAAGTTAGGATCAAAATTAGAGGTCCAAAGATTAATGTCAGAAAAACTTATTATCGAATTTCTTTGGTCATAAGTTCCACTCCCTCCAGCGGGGATATAATCGCTATTTCCACTACTTTTATAATTGTTTTTATCACTAAAAATAACAGTTACGGGATTTGTAAAAATTTCTCCACGTAAATATTCAACGGTAAAAGTTCCTACGTATTCTCCACTTAGATCTTGATGGATGCCATCATCATTGTCGCAAGATGCAAAAGCAAATGTGGCCATCAAAAAAAATAGGAGATAGAATTTATTATTCACGGTATATTTTTATTGGTAGATGCTCGTTAGCCATAAAGGTTGCGTCGCTCTATAGAGACAAGTAATAATAAATAAAATTATTTTAATTGATAATCCAACTCTTATTTGAATTTAATGACTCGTCTAACAATCTCTCAATAAAAAAAATTAGGAGAGAAAATTTCAATACTCCAAAACCCCTCTCAAAGCAGCTTCAAACTTCCCTTTCGCCATATATTGATCTTCTAACTGATTGATAAATGGAATGGGCGTTTCCATACTTGCTACACGTTTTACAGGCGCATCTAAGTGTTCAAAACAGTTTTCCATAATCAATGCACTTAAATCGCTAGCAATGCCTCCAAACATTGAATCCTCTTGAAGGATGATTGCACGTCCAGTTTTTTTAACCGATTTATAAATAGCTTCGGTATCTAATGGTTGAAGTGATCTTAAATCAATCAAATCAGCATCAATATCTTCGTTATTTGCTAAAGTTTCTAATGCCCAATGCACCCCAGCGCCGTAAGTAATGATGGAAATAGCTTTACCTTCTTTTAATAGCGATGCTTTTCCGAAAGGAATCGTAAAATAATCGGATGGAACTTCTTGTCTAATGGTTCGATATAATGCTTTATGTTCAAAATACAACACTGGATTTGGGTCGTTGATAGCAGTAGCCAACAAGCCTTTCGCATCATAAGGAAAGGCAGGATAAACCACCTTTAGCCCTGGTGTTTTTGTAAACCACGCTTCATTGGTCTGCGAGTGGAAAGGTCCAGCCGCAACGCCACCGCCACAAGGCATTCTGATGACCACGTCAGCATTTTGATTCCAACGGTAATATGATTTTGCCAAATAATTGACAATTGGATTAAAACCAGAACTTGCAAAATCGGCAAACTGCATTTCTACGACAGCTTTCATACCTGCAATAGATAATCCCATGCCTGCCTCCACAATGGCAGATTCACAAATAGGTGTATTGCGCACGCGTTGGTTTCCAAATTCTTCTACAAAGCCTTCGGTGATTTTAAATACCCCACCATATTCAGCAATATCCTGCCCCATAATCACAAGATCTTTATGACGTTGCATGCTTTGTCTCAAACCTTGAGAAACAGCGTCGATGAAACGAATTTCTTCAACTTCTGATTGAGGCTCAATGTGCTGATATTCAAAATTTTTGTAGACATCGTTTAGCTCAGTACTTTCATCTGCAACGATCGCTTCCTCCGCTCCAGCCGTCTGTAACGCTTCGTCAATTTCAGCCTTAATTGTGATATGTAATTCGTCGTCCATGACCGTATTTAATACGCCCAGTTCTAGTAGATAATTTCTATAATTATTGATGGGGTCCTTAAGTTGCCATTCTTCCATTAATTCGTTCGGAACATATTTGGTGCCACTTGCCTCTTCATGGCCGCGCATTCTAAAAGTTTTAAACTCGATTAAAACAGGACGTGGATTTTTACGCATACTTTCTGCCAGTTCATTGAGCTTAGAATAAACCTCAAGAATGTTGTTGCCATCCAGAATAAAGGATTCGATACCGTAGCCTTTACCTCGATCTGCTAAATCCTTGCAATAATATTGTTCGTTAGTTGGTGTTGATAAACCATAGCCGTTATTTTCAATGCAAAAGATGACAGGTAATTGCCATACCGCGGCAACGTTCAATGCTTCGTGGAAATCGCCTTCACTCGTCCCTCCTTCTCCTGTGAAAACCGCAGTAACTTGACCTTTGTTTTTAAGTTTGCTAGCAAGCGCAATGCCGTCAGCCACACCCAATTGCGGACCTAAATGTGAAATCATACCTACAATATGATAATCTTGGGTACCAAAATGGAACGAACGATCACGCCCTTTTGTAAAGCCGTTTGCTTTTCCTTGCCATTGGCTAAACAATCTGCTCAATGGGATATCTCGCGTGGTAAAAACACCCAAATTTCGATGCATTGGTAGGATGTATTCATTGGTTTGTAAAGCCATAGTCACACCAACCGAAATAGCTTCCTGACCGATGCCAGAAAACCACTTGGAAACTTTGCCCTGACGCAAAAGAATTAGCATTTTCTCCTCGATCAATCGTGGCTTTAGCATGTTCTCATAAAGCTGAAGAAGTATACTGTCGTCCAGATTTTTTTTATCGTAATAGATATGGCTCTTTGTAGATGTCAACATAAGGTTTTAGATTTAAGATTCAAATGTAGATAAAATTTGAGAGATAGGTTCTAAACCCTTATTATTTTAGAGTAATAAAGCAATTACAAGTATTAGTATTTTCGTTACTTTTGTAATAAAGGCAGTTAATCTAAAAGATATAGTACCGATGAATATGATACCAAGTGTGAATCTTCAGGATTTTGTTTCTGGTGATCCAGTAAGAAAACAAAAGTTTATTGATGAAATCGGTAAAGCCTACGAAGAAATTGGCTTTGTGGCTCTTAAAGGCCATTTCTTAGATGATAAATTAGTGGACGATCTTTACGGGGAAGTAAAAAACTTCTTCTCCCTACCATTAGAGACCAAGGAGCAGTATGAAATCCCTGGTATCGGCGGTCAACGCGGTTATGTGTCTTTTGGAAAAGAGAGCGCAAAAGGTCAAAAGCAGGGCGATTTAAAAGAATTTTGGCATTTTGGACAGTATGTAGAAGATGATCCCATTCGAAAGACAGAGTATCCAGAAAATGTAAGCGTCGCAGAATTGCCTCGATTTAATCAAGTAGGTAAGGAAGCTTACGCCATGTTGGAGAAAACTGCAAAATTTGTCCTTAGGGCTTTAGCTTTGCACTTGGATCTGGACGAAACTTATTTTGATAATTACATCCATAATGGAAATTCTATTTTAAGACCTATTCACTATCCTCCTATTAACGAAGAGCCTAAAGCCGCTGTTCGTGCGGCAGCGCATGGTGATATCAATTTGATAACACTTTTAATGGGTGCTCAAGGTCGCGGGCTGCAGGTGCAAAATAATAAAGGCGAATGGCTTGATGCTATCGCTAATCCTGATGAGTTGATGATTAATGTTGGCGATATGTTATCCCGTCACACCAATAATAAATTAAAATCAACAATCCATCGTGTGGTTAATCCACCAAGGGAATTATGGGGAACATCACGCTATTCTATTCCGTTTTTTATGCATCCCGTAAGTGAAATGAAACTGAATGTTTTGGAAAGCTGTATTGATAAGGACCACCCTAAGCAATATGAAGACATTACGGCTGGAGAATTTTTACACGAACGTTTACTTGAATTAGGATTGATTAAGAAATAGTCCTTAGTAAGCAGTCTTCAGTTGGCAGATGGCAGTGATGCAATTTTTCATAAAATGAGGACTGAAGACTGAAGACTGAAGACTAAAAAAATGGATTTAAAAGACCAACTTAAAAATTTATTCCCAGAGCATACTCCTGAAGAAACTCCTGAAGTTGAAAACTCAAATATCTGGCTGCAAGAGGAGCCCATTATTTGCAGATATGAAAAGCGAAAGGGAAAACCAACCACTATTTTAGAAGGTTACACTGGAGCTACTGAAGATTTCAAGATTTTAGCTAAAGAACTGAAGACCAAATTAAGTGTTGGTGGAAGTTTTAAGGATGATAAAATTGTAATTCAAGGTGATTATAGGGATAAAATCATGGCAATCTTAAAAGAAAAAGGATTTTCAGTTAAACGTGTTGGTGGTTGATGGCAACTAAAACTTTACATATTACCAATGGCAATAATCTGACGGATTATTTGAAGGAGCTTGAATATACAGGTGGTTTCTTGACCTGGCAAGAAATGCTTTGTGACGGTCCAACTACTGAACAGATCGATACTGATGAATTTTTAGAACTTAGAAAAGAGTTTTTAGCAGACTTTTATGATGTTGAGATCAATGTTGATGAGATTAAACAAGAATTGGACATTTTAAACCATACAGAACATTATCAACAAATTGTACTCTGGTTCGAATATGATCTATTTTGTCATATTAATTTGATCGCTCTCATCGGTTTGTTGAAACAGAAAAAAATCAACCTTCCGCTCTATTTGGTGTGTAGCGGAAGAGTAAAAGGTGAAAATGTTCTTAAAGGTTTGGCGGAATTAAAACCAGAACAACTTCATAGACATTATAAAAATAAGATTACCCTTTCGGAAGAAGATAGGAATTTGATGATTTCCTTATGGCGAATCTATTGTGGTGAGGACCATAATCTCTTTAAACCTTTTATTGTACAAAAATCTTCTTTTCCATATTTAGCCAACTGTCTAAAAGCGCATTTACAACGGTTTCCTGATTCTGTCACAGGACTTTCCACTTTGGAGATGCACACACTTCACATGATCTCAGATCAAAACATTAAATCCAAACGCCATTTACTGGGGTATATTCTAAATTTTCAAGGCTATTATGGTTTTGGTGATCTGCAAATAAATAAAATGATTGATACACTTTCCATATTTTATACGGAAGAAGAAAGTCAAATAATTTTAAACCAGAAAGGACATGAGGCCGTTAAAAAGCAACACAACTTTTCAGATGAATTGGCGACCACTATGTGCTTTGGTGGCGCAAAAAAGATGGACTTTCAGTTTAGTAAAGTTCAAAATAAACTCATAAAAACAAGCTAATGTCTATAAAATCATCAGAACTTATTCTCAATCCAGATGGTAGTGTGTATCATCTTAATTTAAGACCAGAACATCTTGCCACAACCATCATAACCGTTGGAGATCCGGATCGTGTGGACACTGTTGCCGAGCATTTTGATAGCATAGAATTTCAAACTAAAAAAAGAGAATTCCATACTCAGACGGGGATTTATAAAGGCAGACGTATTACAGTTATTTCTACCGGAATTGGTACGGATAATATTGATATTGTATTTAATGAATTGGACGCCTTGGTAAATATTGATTTAAAAAATCGCGTAATCAAGGACGAGCTTACATCTTTGGAAATCATTAGAATTGGGACTTCGGGATCCATTCAAAAAGAAATT
>JBDTKP010000118.1:0-3620 GCA_039935255.1 Gelidibacter sp.
AAAAACTTTTGACCAAGATTCATCCTCATCGCACGACGTCATCGCTGTGACTATAGGTGTTTGTCCAACATTATGGGTGAGTGTGATTTGAGCATACCCTAAGATTGTAAAACAGCATAAAAAAAAAACGAAGTAAATATGCTTCATATAAGGCATAGGCTTTATGAGGTGTTTGGGCTAAGGTGCGTTTTTTATGTTTTAGAAAATCAACCTCATTGTCTTTATTTAAGCCGGTTTAAATATAGCATATTTTTTTATAAAAAAACTGCCTGAAAAACAGCTTTTCTATAAGCTATTTCTCAGGCTGTAGTGAAGTTTACTTTTAAGCGAAGGCCTAATCTAAATCATCCAATAATTCTATTTGTTCTTTGATAGTTTTTTTTGTTTTTTGTGGCCAAAATATTGTTTCCGTCCTGATTGGTTGGACTAATCATGACAACGCCATCGCCGTCATTGTCGTTGGCTTTAGAAAGATCCACCATGTTCATTACTGCACTAAGATTGAAATTATAACCATCTCGCGTGTATTGTTATCGATAACCAAATTGCAATTTTGTCTTCAAAATAATGCCAGAAAATAAATGCTTTTTCCAATTAAATCAGAGTTAGAGTTTTCGCTTTTGTCAAATTTAAACTCAATCTATTGATAAATAACATTAAGAATTTCAACGTTAATTATAGGGATAAGATTTCCAGATAACAAATCGATTTCAAAAGGACCTTTCATTTCGATATCATCATCTGATGAATAGGCTGCAAATACTAAGGCCAGATATAAAGTAAAAGCACCAAATTTCATTTTTTTAATGTTAATAAGTGTAACTCTATATTATTTTTAATTTTTTAAAGCTTTCTAAAAGTATATAAGTCTTGTTCCAAATTTATCAAGAAGGTCATCTCTTAATGATGACGGCAATAAAAAATCTTGTTTTGTTGATCTTAACGTTCCATTTAGACAGCATTCTTTATTTGTAAAGACAATTTTTAAATGAAATAATTCTTAGTCCAAGACAACTAACATATTTGAAATGTTAGTGATAGTAATTTATTTAATTTTAAAACGTACTTTTGCGCCCTCAAATAAAATTTGGCATGAAGCGTATAAATGAATACAAGAAACTCTTTGGAGTGGAAAACGAAGTTGAACTGAAGACTTTAAAAAAGAGCTACCGTGATTTAGTAAAAGAATGGCATCCAGACAAATTCCAAAATGGCGATGCCTTGCAGGAAGAAGCTGAAATACAAAGCCGAAAAATTATTGATGGTTATCATTTTCTGGTAAGTATTGCGCCAGAAACCATAGCGTCAAATCTAGAAGACTATACAGAAACGATTACCAATTCGGGAATCGCAGATTATATGCACAAAGGTTTATTATTGGAAATCACTTTCTTGGATGGATCAACTTACGAGTATTTTGGTGTGACCAAGCAAGTCTATATTAAAATGATCAATAGCGATAAGGTCAACCGTTTTGCTAAAAGAAATATTTATCCAAATCGTCTGTATAGAAAATCGAAAAGAACTCTTGAACCTGCTCAATAGGAAAATGGACGTTAAGCTTCGCTAATAGATAAAGCGATATAAAATATAATTTACAAAGGGAACATCGTTATTAAAACGTGTTCCCTTTTTCTTTTTTGATTTCAATGGGTTTCTAAAACGCCTATTCGCTACCTTTTCTTATGATAGTGAGCACTTTAAATAGAAGGTAAAGTTTTTATTCAGTTTGTAAATGCGTATTTTGCATAAAATCCAACGATCATGAAAAAAAGACTTATTCTTCTATCTTTCGCAGTTTTACTGTTTGGAAGTTCCTGTTCTGTACAGCAAAAAAACAGCACGATTAAGGATGATGGCAAAATCGAGATTGTTTTTGTACAAGTCAATGATGTTTATGAAATTGCACCATTAGCCGGTGGAAAAGAAGGTGGAATCGCCCGATTGGCAAGCTTAAAGAAGCAGGAAAAGGAGAAAAACAAAAATACTTTTTTAGTGATGGGAGGAGACTTTGTGAGTCCATCCATCTATAATAGTTTGAAACATGAAGGCAAAAGTATCCGTGGCAAACAGATGGTAGAGGCCTTAAATGCTGCCGAGATGGACTTCGTTGTTTTTGGTAATCATGAATTTGACATTAAGGAGGATGAACTCCAATCACGAATTGACGAATCAGAGTTTACTTGGGTTTCTTCAAATACATTTCATAAAAAAGGTGACAACGTTCAACCTTTCACTAAATCCTTAACAGCGCCTTTCCCAGAAACATACATTTTAAATGTTGTAGATGCCGACGGCACAAAGGCAAAAATTGGCATTATTGGACTGACGTTGCCGTTTAATAAAGCGGCATATGTATTCTATACCGATCCTATAGAAACCGCTAAGAAGTTGTACGCTGAAATAAAAGATTCTGTGGATGTGGTCATCGCTTTAACCCATTTAGATCTTATGGAGGATATTAAATTGGCTCAAGAGATTCCGGGTTTAGCATTAATTATGGGCGGACATGAGCATGATATGCAGTTTGAGAAAGTGGGGGATGTTTATATTACCAAGGCTCACGCCAATGCGAAAACGGCTTATGTTAACACTTTAAGTTTGGATAAGAATAATGGAAAATTAAAAGTATCTCCAAAATTGAGGTACCTTAATGAGGAAATAGCGCTTGACAATCGCACGAATAAAGTTGTGGAAAAATGGGTGAAAATTGCGAATGAAAATTACAATTCTTTAGGATTTGATGCTATGGATATTGTTATAGAAAAATGTGAACCACTTGAAGGCAGGGAAACTGTAATCAGATCACAACCTAGCAATTTAACTGAGCTCGTGGTGAGCGGCGTACAAGCTGCGGCTCCTTTATGTGATGTCGTGCTTGTAAATGCAGGAGCAATTCGCGTTGATGATATTTTGCACGCACCAGTATCTCAATATGATATATTGCGAGCCATGCCTTTTGGTGGGGAAATAAGAGAGGTTGAAATGAAAGGAAGTTTACTACATAAGATTTTGGATATCGGGGAAAGTAATAGAGGGATCGGAGGCTATTTGTTGCGTAATAGAGCCGTTGACAAAAGGGATGATCAATGGGTTATTGGAGAAGACGTAATTGATGATGATAAAGTGTATCGCGTTGCCATGTTAGGTTTCTTGCTGACAGGTATGGAGTCTAATTTAGGTTTTTTAAAAGAAGACCATCCCGAAATTCTCAAGGTGTATCCAATTGAAACTTCTAGCGATCATCCGCAATCTGATATTCGACTTGCGCTTGTGCATTACCTAAAAAGTTTAAACAACTAAGCATTGCCCAAAGCAATGAGGAAGTATTTATAGGTTGTAAAGAGTTGTTTTGTATGTCATAATTTTATTCCTAAAATCATTCTTGCTCTCGTAGCGTTTTTGTATTCTTATTTAAGATAATTGTATTACAGAAGAAAAGCCTAAAAAAGTTATGTTAAATTTTAAACCGACCACTAAAGAGGCCTGTTTTTTTTGTATATTTATAGGACAATCATATCGGGGTGCTTAATTCATTTAAAAATAGCTGAGAAAATACCCGTATAACTTCAAAAGGGATAACCTCTATAGAAGGAATATGATTTGCAAAGGGAACAACG
>JBDTKP010000119.1:0-3560 GCA_039935255.1 Gelidibacter sp.
TAGATTCGTATTCTGAACAGTTGATGCAAAATGCGACGGAAAAAATCACAAAAGATAGAACTTCCATTGTCATTGCGCACCGCTTGGCAACCATTCAAAAAGCGGATAATATTATTGTTATGGACGCTGGTCAAATTGTAGAGCAAGGCACTCACAAGCAGTTACTTCAGAATAAAGATGGTTATTATAGGAACTTGTATGAGGTACAATTTATGAAACAGGAAGCGGTTTAATTTCCAGAGGCTGCTTTTCCACTTTCTAAGGTTTGTTGTAGATCGCCATTGAGATACATATCGACGGCGTATACTACTGCTATCAGCATAATTACAAAAACTAAAATCACCAAAAATATAAGAGATTTCAATATAATACTTTTCAAAGTTGTTTTAAACAAACGTTTAAAAGCGTAAGCAGAATACAACACTTGAAAAGCTAAAAGCGTCAATACACTTGTCATATAAATGACTCCTATTGATGTTGCTAAAACCACTAGCATTGAACTCACAATAGAGACGTGTGCAATTAAATACATATTAATCACAACGTGTTCAGTATAATTGAATTTTTTTATATTGAGGAATACCAATTTTGATATCAGCGCATAAATCGGAACCATAAGCATGTATAAAATGGATTGGTAGTCTTCCATAATTTTCAAATCTTCTTGTTTCATTCCTTTCATGCCTTTTAGGCTCATAGATTCCGGACTCATAGTTTCGGGAAAAAATTTATTCAAAATAAAAATTTGGATTCCGGATAGGGTAAGAGCAATAGCAAAATAAGTAATGGCATTAACGTACTTTTTGCGTGTTCCATTGATATAACCATCAATAACGTTCTCGGGATTCTTAAAAAGAGTGAGGAAGGTTCTTAAAAAGGTGTTATCGTAGTTTAAAAACTGTTGGCTAAAATCTGCAAACAGATTTTTCATGGTCAAACGATTTCTAATTACTTTTCCACCACAAGCTCCGCAATAATCATGATTTTGTAAAAGTATATCATTACAATTTTTACAAACCATTACGCCAAATCTTTTTTGATTATTTCAATTAACTCTGCATTGTCCTTAAACATCACAAATTCGCCATTTTTTATATAAGAAATCTGTCCAGTTTCCTCGCTCACAGCAATTGCCAGAGCATCTGTTTTTTCAGTGATACCAACTGCTGCTCGATGCCGTAGCCCAAAGCGTTGTGGAATGTTTCTTTCGCTACTGACAGGAAGAATCACGCGTGTAGCTTTTACTGTATTATTGGCAATAACGATGGCGCCATCATGAAGCGGGCTGTTTTTGAAGAATATACTTTCAATGATCGGTTGGGTGACCCCGATATTCATCGCGTCACCTGAACTGGTCAAAAAATCGAGATTATTACTACGCTCCAATACAATTAACGCGCCAGTTCTGGTGGAACCCATTTTTTGACATGCTGAAATGATAACCTCTACATCAGTTTGAATCTGGCCCTCCGTTTTTAGAAAATTAAGATGTCTTAAAAATCGGCGTTTATTGCCGAAATTTGTGGAGCCTACCATTAGCAGAAATTTTCTTATTTCGGGTTGAAAAACCACAATTAAAGCTATAATTCCAACTTCCATAAAACCACTAAAGATAGAGCTCAATAACCCCATCTTCAAAAAGGTGGTCAATTTCCAAACAAAATAAATAATGATGATGCCAATAAAAATATTGATGGCGACGGTACCTTTTATAAGTTTATAAACATAATAGAGAAGTATGGCAACAAGGAAAACATCGATAAAATCGATAATCCCGAAATCCCAAAATTTTAGCTGGTCCAATCCTAAAGTGTTTTTGTAAAATTAAAAAAATATGGTTAATAAATAAACTCGTTTTCGTTGATGGTCACTTTAGATGAAATTACTTTCGAAAGTGTTGATTTGAAACTGATGTAATCCTGAAAGTTTAGGTGGTCATTGATATTTAAAAAGAATTCATAAGAGGCGTCTTGCGGTAATCCTTCAAGATCTTCTTTTAGATTTTTTAAGGACGTTTTCTTGATGATTGAATCTTTAAAAACACTTACAAATTTGATGTCTCCTGTACTTTTAAAATCAATTATAATGCGCTTTTCTCTAGGATTGTCATAATCGGGCGATATGTTTGGCAATACAAAGTTGGTTTTGTAGATAACGTCCGTAAATTCCAAAAAACCCAAATTTTTGATGCTGGTGTCGTTACACGTGTAATAGTTTTTTGAGTTTTTGGTTTTGTTTATTTCAGCATTCCTTTTCTTGTCTTGTAGTACCATGATTTCTGGAATAATTTGACCTAAAGTCAGTCTTTTATCGACGTTGACGAGCCAGTTGGTTGAAGTAATGACATTCGCTCTGTTAAGGTCAATACTGTCTTTTTTTGTGACGTTATAAAAAAGATAAATAGGAGAGACGTCGAGAACTTCCGTAACATCAGCATTGACTATTTCAGGAAGCAATATCGTTTTCTCTTGATTGCACGATAAAATTAAAAACAGAAAGAGGAGGGATAAATATTTCATGGATTATAAATTTAGTTGTTGGGTAAGTTGAATGCATTCCACAGCCTCTTTGACGTCATGAACTCTTAATATGGAAGCATTCTTTTGCAAGGCAATCGTGTTTAAAATAGTTGAGCCATTAAGAGCGTGGTTTGCGGATGTGTTGAGGGGTTTATAGATCATTGATTTTCTTGAGATGCCCACTAAGATAGGTTTTTCAAGCATTTTAAAAACTTCTAAATGTTTTAATAGCTCATAATTCTGAATTTGAGTCTTTGAAAACCCGAAACCAGGATCTATAATGATATCTACAATGCCTAGACTTTTTGCGACAGCCATGCGTTCAGAAAAATAATAAAGAATATCTTTTATTAAATGATCGTAACTGGTGTTTTGTTGCATGTTTTGTGGCGTCCCTTTCATATGCATCATAATATAAGGCACACTAAGTTTGGCGATGGTTGGTAACATGTTGTCATCCATTTTACCTGCAGATATATCATTGATCATACATGCACCGGCGCCAATGGATTGTTCGGCTACTGCGCTTCTAAACGTGTCAATGGAGATTAAGATATCTGGGAAATTCGCGGTTAACAGGTTTATTATCGGAAGCAAACGCTCTAACTCTTCGGCTTCACTGATATGTACAGCATTAGGTCTTGAGCTGTAAGCGCCAATGTCAATAAAAGTAGCCCCTTCAGTCATCATTTTATCAACCTGCTTTAATAGGTCAGCTTCATTTTTATAAAAGCCGCCATCATAGAAAGAATCTGGCGTTAGATTTAAAATACCCATAACTTTTGGAATGGTTAAATCAATAAGCTGTCCTTTGCAATTTACGGTCATGATGATGTTTTCGAGATCAAAGTTTATAATTCAAAGTTGTGATTAGGCAAAAATCAAATTTATAGATATTTAGTGAAATTAGTTTTATATCTGGAAAACTTTGAACATTGAACTTTGCACTCTGAACTATTTAGGCGAAATTTACGGAAAATTACCAGTTTTCTATGCAAAATACCTCAAAACAATATGATGCTGTCATTGAAAAATGCAGAA
>JBDTKP010000120.1:0-7729 GCA_039935255.1 Gelidibacter sp.
AATGTTGAATACGGATTATAATGGAAATGACAATTATGAGGCATTAGAACGTCTAAGCTACTATTTCACTGGTGGATATGTATTTGATTTGAGTGAGTCTACCAAATTTAAGCCGGCATTTTTAGTAAAAGCAGCCAATGGTGCTCCTCTTTCTGTAGACTTAACCGCTAACTTCCTATTTAACGATGTGTTTTGGATTGGAGGATCTTACAGAATCAATGAAAGAACGTCTGCTTTAGGCGGTATCGCCGATTTTCAAGTCTCTAAACAACTACGCATAGGCTATGCTTATGAATATCCGTTCTCTGATCTTAGACCTTACACGAGCGGGACACATGAAATTCTATTAATGTTTGAAATATTTAAAAGCAAACGTATTAAATCGCCTCGATACTTCTAAAACCTATAACTATGAAAACAAAATTATTTATATTTATTTTTGCGCTTAGTAGCACATTCATGGTGGCTCAGAAAAAGCTGGCAGATAAATTTTTTGATAACTACGCTTACGTTAAAGCAACTGAACTTTATGAAGAGGCCGTTAAAAAGGGAGACAGCAGTGAGCATGTTCTAACTCGTTTGGGTGATTGTTACTATAATAACTCCAAATCAAAGGAAGCAGCATTGTGGTATGGTAAAGCTGTAAACAAATACAACAAGATCAATCCTGAGTACCTTTTTAAATATATTCAAAGTTTAAGAAGTATTAAAGACTATAAAGAAGCCGACAAATGGTTGGTGAAATTTAAAGATATCCAAGGAAATGATAGTCGTGTTAAAGATTTTGATGCCAACAACCTTGATCTTTATGAAGACTTAGCTTCCACGGAAAATCTAATTGTAAAAATTGAGAACATGCCATTTAATACCGAGTTCTCTGATTTTGGTGGATACATCGCTAATGGGACGCTCTATTTTGCATCTGCTAGTGATACCCAGTTGAAAAAAAGATATGTATGGAACGATGAACCATTTTTAGATATTTATCAGTTAATAGTAACAGATAATGAGGGTAAAATAACATACGGCGATGCGGATTTTGTTAATTCTTCTAAAATAAATACACCATATCATGAAGCTTCTGTAGCCATCACAAATGATGGTCAGACCATGTACTTTACTAGGGACAATGTGGATAGAAGAAACAAATTGGATTATAACCGCAAAGGAACGTCACATTTAAAATTGTATAAAGCTACTTTTGAAAATGACAAGTGGACCAATGTCGTAGAACTTCCGTTTAATGACGCCTATTTTTCCAATGGACATCCAGCCTTAAGTTCAGATAATAAGAAGTTATATTTTGTATCAGATCGCCCTGGTGGGTTTGGACAAACCGATATTTATGAAGTTGACATTTTAGAAAATGGAAAATACAGTGCACCAACAAATCTCGGTCCAAAAGTAAATACTGAAGGACGTGAAATGTTCCCTTTTGTAGCCAAGGACAATACTTTCTACTTTTCTTCTGATGGGTACTTAAATTTAGGGTTATTGGATATTTACAGATCAAATATCCTAAAGGATGAAAACGCTGAACCTGAAAATCTCGGAGCACCATATAACAGCGGATATGATGATTTTGCATTCTTTATGAATGATGGTAGTAATTCAGGCTACTTCTCCTCTAACCGACCTGGTGGAAAAGGAAGTGATGATATTTATGCATTTAATGTCGAACCTTGCAAACAGAAAGTTGAAGGTGTGGCAAGAAATATTAAAACAAATGATCTACTGGTTAACGTCGAGGTGAAATTGATCAATAAATCTGGAAAAATTGTTGCTACGGTAATGACTTCCGAAACTGGAGCATTTATGTTTGAAGCTGACTGTGATAAGAATTACACCGTTGTGGGCAGCAAGAAAGACTACAAAGATGCTTTAAAAGAAGTGGCTACTAATTTTGAAAACGGAAAGGTCAATAATGCCGATCTTTACTTAACGCCATTGATTGACGCTAACCAAATTGTCATCAACCCTATTTTCTTTGATTTTGACAAATCGAATATCAGAACAGATGCTGAATATGAATTGGAAAATATTGTGGACGTCATGAGAACGCACCCTAATATGGTTATCAAAATTGAATCGCACACAGATAGCAGAGGAAGTGATAATTACAACTTAAAGTTGTCTGACCGAAGAGCAAAATCTACAAGAGATTATATCTTATCAAGAGGAATCACGTCAGAACGCATAGAAAGCGCAATTGGATATGGCGAAACCCAATTACTTAATAAATGTTCAAACGGTGTAAAATGTACCGCAGAGGAGCACCAGTTAAACAGAAGATCATACTTCTACATCTTGAAGGATTAATCTCCTTGACTTTAATTGAAAAGCAGATCTTGATGATCTGCTTTTTTTATGCAATTATCTAGCAACTGAATAAAACGAACAATGTTTATCCTCTTATTTATTTTCAACCAAAGCACATCAAGCAAGAGTTGAATAAGGATTACGCACTATTTGAATAAAAGAAACCGCTCATAGAGCGGCTTTTTTCAAAATAATTAACATATAAAACTCAAACTCAATTAACGCTTAATGAATATATTTGTAAAGAACCATTTTCCTTCTGAATTCATTTCTGCAGAAATATCAAAATCAGTGAAATCGCCTTCTATCGTTGCTTTATGATTAGGACTGTTTAACCATGCTCTAACCACTGACTCTGCTGAACTGTAAGCATAAGCAACATTTTCTGTTACTTTAGTTGCTGACGTATTTTTTACTAAAAGCGCTTTACGTTGGAAGAAATTATCATGACTAACTTGATTTACGGAAACCATATAATCAGTATGTGTAAAGGCTACAGATTTAATAACGTTAAGATTGTTCAGCGGCACCAAGTCAACTCCTATTCTGTAATTATTGATCAATTCTAAAATTTCTATTTCAATCATTTTAGCCTGTGGAACCTTCTCAAGTGCATCGATGGCAATGGCACCCTCTTGAAAATCTTCTGATGAACATGAAAACGTTAACATGGCTAATAGTGCCAGCATTGGCAAGTAGATTGTAGGTTTCATAAGCAGGTTAATTTCGATTTGGTATTGCTAAATTAGAAGACTAATATAGAAAAACTGTTAAGGAAGTGTTAAAATCGACAAACAACACGCATGTTGTCGGTTTTATATGCAAATCATCGATGAAGCGCGTGATTTAGTAAGAATTATGAGCTATACGTCGTTGAATTATGACCTTTAGTCGATAAGTGAATAGTTGTGAAGTTTTGAATACAGACTATTTATTATT
Source organism: Gelidibacter sp. (assembly GCA_039935255.1). Taxonomy (GTDB): domain Bacteria; phylum Bacteroidota; class Bacteroidia; order Flavobacteriales; family Flavobacteriaceae; genus Gelidibacter. Next base: position 3,259 of record JBDTKP010000120.1, read on the forward strand.
TATGAACTTTTATTTCTGATTAGAAATTGGCCAGGCGTTGCAATACAAGACATTTCGAAACAAAAAACACCTTGAAATAACCTAAGATGTGTTATTCATTCCAAGTGAGATATAATGGATTGTGAGCTATTTTATGCTTTCAAGAAGCTATTCATCTCACTTGCTTTCGGGTATTCATTTTTCTGTCTTGTAATTACGATAATCCCTCCCAAATGAAATGATAAGTGAGTATTTGAATCCTAATGAATTTGAGTTTGTTTTCGAGATCTAAATCAGTTGCATCGAGATTTAGTATTGACTTTTAATTTGATCAGTTTGAAGATTAAATTCATTTATTTTCATTTTCCATTCTGCATCGCTATTTGTTTCCAATGTAGATATCCAAGTATTAGATTCATTAAAACCCCGATTTACATCAATATTTTAGATTTTTTGTGGCTAAAAACTTCGCCATTTAATAAGATACTTAAGCGTTTGCCAAATAGTTTGGGAATGTCCTTCAACTAAAACATCATAACCATAGGAATTGTTTCAAATCTTTAAATGTGTGGAGTGAATTCTGAAAAATATATTTAAAATTAAGTCTCTTTATATTTTAACTCCTCGCAACTTCTATCATGGGGAAAGCCGCTCCATAACCCAATCAAATTCTTGGTTCAATTGGAATCTGATGCGATCGTGTAATCTATTTGGCCGGCCTTGCCAAAACTCGATAGAAATTGGCTTTACAATAAAACCTCCCCAATGTTCAGGTCTCGGTATGTCCTTGCCTTCATACTTTTCTTCCAATTGATGTAGTTCCTCTTCAAGGACCTTTCTATTTTTCACCACTTCACTTTGATGAGATACCAAGGCTCCTAATTGACTGCCTCGAGGTCGGGATTCAAAATACCCATCGCTCATGTTTGCAGACACTTTTTCTGCTGTACCTTTGATGATTACTTGACGTTCTGCTTTGGGCCAAAAAAAAGAGAGACAAACTTTAGGATTGGCGAGAATATCCCTGCCTTTTTCACTTTTATAATTCGTGTAGAATATAAAGCCTTCATGTGTATATTTCTTAAGAAGAACGACTCTACTTTTAGGAAAACCATCCAAGCTAAGCGTAGAGATAGTCATGGCGTTAGTTTCACCCTCATCATAATTTGCATCAACCTCATAAAACCATTTTTGGAAAACTTCCATAGGATTGTCACTAATATTGCTTTCAAGCAATTCTTGCTTCTCATATGATCTTCTATAATCCCCTAAATCTGTATTCATAATATAATTATTAATCGTTAAAAGGTGTTTTTTATTTTTTTGGTCACTAAATTCTTATAAATTTAACATTAATTTCCTTGAAATGCGATTTGAAGAAAGTAAATATTTTAACCTACTCCCACATTCAAAAATAGAATTCTCATTTGGAAACTATTATTTATTTGACAATTTTGTTATCTCTGAACTCCATGAAGGGGTCCACTTCCATTGGGATAAAATTTTAGAAGTCATTGGCGCCCTTATGGATTATTATGGAGAAGGAATACGAATTGCCTATATTTCGAATAGAGTTTACTCCTATTCCATTGAACCCCAATTATGGTATAGATTTCATAAGGAATTTGATTTTTTCATTGCCACAGCCACAATAGCTTACAATGATTTTGCATATATTAATGCGTCCCTTGAGAAGCAGTTCACGAAAATAAGCTTCAAACGTTGTGACAATTTAGATGAAGCAATTGCTTGGGTAAAAAATCTGAAAGAATTTAGTCAAAATTAAAACACTTCCCATCATTTGCCAATTTAACCGGTTTAAAAATAGTTTCTGCTTCTTTTTTAAATTCATTCAAATCATCATAACGTGTTGAAAAATGACCTAAAATTAGGGTTTTGACATTCGCCTTTTTTGCAATTAATGCCGCCTCCTTCGCGGTAGAATGTTTTGTTTTTGGCGCCAAATGAGCGTGTTTTTCTAAAAAAGTAGATTCATGATATAAAACATCCACATCTTTAATAATGGGTACAATATCCTCTTTATAAGCGGTATCACTACAAAACGCATAGCTTTTTGTCGGATTTGGGGCTAAGGTTACTTTTTTATGATCGATTAGTACCCCGTCCTTATTAAGCACATCATGGCCTTGTTTCAATTTATTATAATAAGCCATATCTATATTGGCTGCAATAACAGAGGGCATGTGCAAATGGCGTTCACCTTCTTTTTCCCTAAACAAAAATCCATTGGTATAAATACGGTGGTTTAATGGAATAGTCCACACTTCTACTTTATCATCCTCAAAAATAAGTTCAGAACTATCAGATGTCAATTCATGAAAAAAAAGCGGATAGTTGGTCCAAGAGTCTGCCAATTTCATTTGAAGCGTAATGACTTCCTTTAACCCTTTTGGACAATGGATATGCAGTTCGGTTTCTCGGGTTAATAATCTGAAGGTAGAAATAAGTCCAACCAGACCGAAAAAATGATCGCCGTGCAAATGGGAGATGAAAATATGTTTAATGCGTGCGAACTTAATTTTATTCCGACGCAATTCTACCTGAGTTCCTTCACCACAGTCAATCAGAAAAAGATGGTTGTTTATTTCCAAAACCTGTGAAGTTGGATTGGTATCTTTTCGTGGTGTCGCACTGAAGCAACCAAGAATTGTAAGTTTCATATTTTAAGTTTAGAAGTTTGGAGCTTATAAGTTTAATGACTTGAAGACTTAAATAAATCAGTTTTTTGTTTGCTTCTAAACTTCTAAACTCATAAACCCATGAACTATTTTCAGATTCCCAAATCACGCTCCATCTCTTCCATTTCAATTACGTCATAAGCTTCTTCAAGGGTTGGAACAACGATAATTTCATCTGGCATTTCGTCTAAATTGGCTTGATGTGTGACAATGACGAATGAATGTTTAGCGCCACGATGCCTGTTTGACATTTCTAAAAACTCAATGATGTCAGTTAAGCTCACCTTATTTAAAACCGATAGATTAACAATGACATTGTCATTCTTAAATTTCGGATAGGTTGCCTCAAGCTTCTTTACTAATTCTATAACCGTACTTTTCTCTTGCGTTATAAGAGTGGTGTTATTTTCTTTATCAAAAATCATAAGGATTGGGTTTAATGTTTGATCTTGGAAGCTAATAAATAAATTACAGCCATCCTAATAGCCACACCATTTTGAACTTGATCCAAAATGATGGCTTGTTTGGAATCTGCCACGTCACTAGTAATTTCCACACCACGATTAATAGGTCCCGGATGCATGATTGTAATTTCCTTATCCAAGGAATTGAGCAAGGCCATATTTACGCCATATTGCTGTGTATATTCTCTTGTAGTTGGAAAGTAGGTCATATCCATACGTTCATTCTGAACCCGAAGCATATTGGCCACATCGCACCATTGCAATGCTTTTTTTAGATTAGTCTCCACTTTAACACCAAGCTTGTCGATGTATTTTGGCAGTAAAGTTTTTGGACCACAAACCATCACATTGGCCCCTTGCAATTGGAGTGCGAAAATATTAGAAAGCGCTACGCGACTATGCAATATATCACCTACGATAACCACATTTTTTCCCTGTACGTGACCCAATCGTTCTCTTATGGAATAACTATCCAATAAAGCCTGAGTTGGGTGTTCATGCGCGCCATCTCCAGCGTTAATAATGCTAGCGTTGACATGTTGAGATAGAAACACACAGGCTCCAGGATTGGGGTGTCGCATCACTACCATATCTACTTTCATAGACAGGATATTGTTAACGGTGTCAATTAAGGTTTCTCCTTTTTTTACGGATGACTGTGATGCAGAAAAGTTAATAACGTCCGCAGAGAGCCGCTTTTCTGCCAATTCGAAGGACAGTTTAGTTCGTGTGGAATTTTCAAAAAACAAGTTGGCAATAGTAATGTCTCTAAGCGAAGGTACTTTTTTGATCGGCCTGTTGATGACTTCCTTAAAGTGATCGGCAGTTTCGAAAATTAGTTGAATATCTTTTGAATTTAGATATTTTATTCCCAATAAGTGATTGACACTTAATTCGCTCATTGTAGCTGCTATTTATTGTTTATTCTTATTATTTATTCGTACTTAATTCGATAAAATTAAAGGTTTCAAGTTCATTTTCCCGCCTTCACTAAAGCTACGGACAGGCAGGCAACTTCGATTTCATTTTGGATTTCAGCTTCAACTTCAACTTTTTTTCATCTACTCTCTAAAATCTATCCTCTACACTCTTCTCACGCAACTTCCTCTAATCTAAACTCCAGTTCACTATGGGTACCGTCTTCGTTATTGAAACGCAAGTACACCATCGCGTTTTGTAAAAAATCAAATTGCAATAATATTGGTTTCATCAACTTGAATAATTCTTCAGCATTCCTACCATAGGCAAAAAGTCGTCCATCAGTATCATCCATATTCACTTCATGCCCATCATATATGCCAATATCTTCTGGTATATTATCAAACATCA
>JBDTKP010000121.1:0-5150 GCA_039935255.1 Gelidibacter sp.
ATTAATTTATTAGAGTTGATGCGTTTATCCGTACCTTTGCGGCACGGTCAATATAATACCTGTTTTTTACTATTCTAGATTTTATTAGAACGGAAAAATTTACGTAGGTTTGTAGGCTAACTAATAATTAAACTTAAATTTCTATGGAGTATTTAGAATTTGAGCTTCCCATAAAAGAACTAGAGGAACAATTGTCAAAATGCCAAATTATTGGCAAAGAAAGTGACGTTGATGTGACTCAGACTTGCGAACAAATTGAGAAGAAACTCATTGCTACAAAGATAGACATATATAAAAATCTAACCGCGTGGCAGCGTGTTCAATTATCGCGCCATCCGAACAGACCTTATACCTTAGATCATATCAAAGCCTTATGTGGTGATTCCTTTTTGGAACTGCACGGTGACCGAAATGTAAAGGATGATAAAGCCATGATTGGTGGTTTGGGAAAAATAGGGGATCAAACGTATATGTTCATTGGACAACAAAAAGGATTCAATACCAAAACGAGACAGTTTCGTAATTTTGGGATGTCTAATCCTGAAGGATACCGTAAAGCCTTACGATTAATGAAATCGGCTGAAAAGTTTAAAATTCCTGTAGTGACCTTAATTGACACTCCGGGTGCTTATCCAGGATTGGAAGCTGAAGAGCGTGGACAAGGAGAGGCGATTGCCAGGAATATCTTGGAAATGACCCGTTTAAAAGTGCCTATTATTTGCGTAATTATCGGCGAAGGTGCCTCTGGAGGTGCTTTAGGTATTGGCGTTGGAGATCGTGTTCTGATGATGGAAAACACCTGGTATTCTGTTATTTCACCAGAATCTTGTTCGTCAATTTTATGGCGTAGTTGGGAATATAAGGAACAAGCGGCAGAAGCGCTTAAACTTACCGCTCCTGATATGAAAAAAATGAAATTGGTCGATGGTATTATCAAAGAACCCTTAGGTGGTGCACATACTAATCGTGAAGAAGCCTTTTTAGCGGTTAAAAATGCGATAGAAAAATCGTTCGATGAACTGAAGAACTTATCACCAAAAGAATTGGTAAAAACACGCATGGAAAAATATGCTGACATGGGGGTGTATAAATAACTATGCCCGAATACAGTAGCCAAAATGAAAACTGGAGTTGTTAACTTCGGTTTTTTTTGGCCTTATTAACAATATTATTGAGTTGTTAACAGTTACATTGTTAATGACCTGTTAAGATTGAAGAGCTCAAAAAGAGTTACTTTCTTTACAATTTATTTACTTTCGCATTCATGAAACAACCGAATCAAATACAGGGTTATAAAGTAGACAAAAGCACAATCATAAGCTTGGAGAAGGGTAAGATTCCGCCTCAAGCAATTGATTTAGAGGAGGTTGTCCTGGGAGCAATGATGATTGATAAAAAAGGTGTGGATGAGGTCATCGACATTTTAAGTCCGGATGCGTTTTATAAAGATGCTCATAAATACATATTTGAGGCAATTTTTAAATTGTTTGAAAACAGTGAACCTGTCGATTTATTAACCGTTTCTAGCCAGTTAAAAAAAGATGCGAAGCTGGATTTGGTGGGTGGTGATTTTTACCTGATTTCGCTCACTCAAAGGGTGTCTTCTTCGGCCCATATTGAATTTCATGCCCGTATTATTCTGCAAAAATTCATTCAGCGCAGTTTGATCAAGATTTCTAATGAAATTATTGAAGATGCTTACGATGAAACTAAGGATGTTTTCGATTTGTTGGACTCAGCTGAGGCGAAACTATACGAAGTTACCCAAGGTAATATCAAGAAATCCACCGAAACTGCCCAAAGTTTGGTGATCCAAGCCAAAAAGAAAATTGAGGATATTTCCAATAAGGAAGGCATGAGTGGTATTCCCTCAGGCTTTGATAAGTTGGATAAATTGACTTCAGGTTGGCAAGAAAGTGATTTAATCATTGTTGCAGCACGTCCTGGTATGGGAAAAACAGCCTTGACCTTGTCTATGGCCCGAAATATTGCGGTTACTCATAATATTCCTGTAGCATTTTTCTCTTTGGAGATGGCATCGGTGCAGTTGATTACCCGTTTGATCTCCAGTGAAACTGGCCTGTCTTCAGAAAAACTGCGGACTGGTAAACTTGAAAAACACGAATGGGAACAATTGAACGTTAAGGTGAAAGCATTAGAGAAAGCGCCTTTGTTTATTGATGACACTCCTTCACTTTCTATTTTTGACTTGCGTGCTAAGGCACGACGTTTGGCATCGCAATACGGTATTAAGATGATCATTGTCGATTATTTGCAATTAATGACCGCTGGCGGAAGTCAAAAAGGCGGCAACAGGGAGCAGGAAATCTCAACGATTTCTCGTAACCTTAAAGCCTTGGCAAAGGAGCTGAGCATTCCGGTAATTGCACTATCGCAATTGTCGCGGGCGGTAGAAACCCGTGGCGGAAGTAAGAGACCTTTGTTATCTGATTTACGTGAATCTGGAGCTATTGAACAAGATGCAGATATTGTATCGTTCATTTACAGACCAGAATACTACAAAATTGACGAGTGGGATGATGAAGAACGCTCACCGACTGAAGGTCAGGCCGAATTTATCATTGCAAAACACAGAAATGGTGGCTTGGAAAACATTCGATTGAAATTTATCGGAAATCTAGGTAAGTTTGACAATCTGGATGATTTTGATACGCCATTTGGTGAATTTCATTCAAAAATGAATGCTGCCGCCAATGATAATACCTTTAAATCTGGTAATTTTCCATCACCATCAGACGCTTTTGATCCACCACCAATGGATGACGACGACGATAATGATGTGCCGTTCTAAAATCTTCACTTATTGTTTAAATTCATTTGTAGTTTAAGATTACCTTTGCAAGGTTTTACAAAAACGCTGCATCATGGATAAAAGACGTACAACAAATATATTATTACTGATTATCGTGGTGCCACTTGTATTTTATTTACTTAAAATCTTGTCGTTCATTTTTGTTCCATTGGCATTCTCAATGTTTATTGCGCTCTTGTTTTTACCCTTGATGCGTTGGTTAGGTAAAAAGCGAGTGCCAAAATACATCAGTATTTTTATCGTCATTCTACTTATTTTATCCGGTCTGGGTATTACTGCGGAATTGATCCACCTTTCCAGTAAGCAAATCATGGCCTCAGACAGTGCCTTTTTTACGGAAGCTGAAGATAAATTAAGGAACTTAAAAGATAGCCTCGAAACATTTCTGGGGGTCCAGTTAGGCAAGAATGGAAGCCTCTTAGCACAAATTGCGGGACCTAAAAATATTGGTTCAGTAGTTGGTTTCGTGGGGAGTTTTCTAAGCATGTCCTTAACCATTGCCTTTTTTACAGTATTGTGGTTGGCAGAATCCATAAACGTTCAAAAATTATTGAACGCTACCCTATTGAAACGAAAACATACTTCAGTTAAAACGTTTTTGAAAATTGAAAATGACCTGATAAAATTCATTAAGGTTAAATTTTTGGTCAGTTTAGGTACGGGGCTTTTCACCGGGTTAGCCTGTGTGTATTTTGATGTGAGTTTTCCAATATTCTGGGGCTTGTTTGTGTTTCTTATTAACTTCGTCCAAATGATTGGATCCTTTATTTCGGTTATCAGCTTGTCCGTTTTTGCCTTTGTCGAGTTGGATCCAACAAGCACCCTGTTTTTCTTTATACTTGCCATTACCTTGGTCCAAATTATTTTTGGAGCCATTTTAGAGCCAATATTTATGGGTAAATCGTTTGCCATCAACATTATTGCAGTCTTGGTAATGCTTATGTTTTGGGGTTATATTTGGGGCATTCCAGGAATGATCATGTCTATTCCCATAACAGTATTCCTCAAGATCATTTTAGAACAATTCCCAAGTACAAAAATCATTGCAGGCTTACTCTCCGGTAAAGAAATAAGTCTTAAAAAATAGGACGTTCTAATATTTCCTTAAAGCGTTTTAAAGCCGTCTGATTTTTGTTTATCTTTCGATTGACTAATACTAATCCAAAGGAGCGAAATAATTTAAAAGATAGAATGGATCTATTTTCTCTATTCTTTTATCTCTTTTCTAAAATAATCATGTTTTGAAAAAGACACTTACTATCCTCTTTTTTCTATTCATTTCGATTAATACTTTTGCTAGTTATATTCTCATCCCTATGGATGCTGAAGGACAGAAAAACCATTTGAAGGCCTATGGTCTGACTTATTGGACCCTTGAAAAGCGATTAAAGGTCAGTTGGTTGCTTAACTACAGAGGCGGTTCTTTTTTAATGCCTGACGTTGCCGAAATTCAACGGGAGTGCCAGATTAGAGGTATTTCATTTGAAGTAATTTCAGACGCCAAAACTGAAGAAATCTTGGCACTCATCAGTAGTCCTTCACAAAACATGGAATCTGTGATTTTAGAAAAGGCTCCAAAAATCGCAGTATATTCTCCCAAAGGAAACCGCCCATGGGATGATGCCGTAACTATGGTATTGCAATATGCAGAAATCCCTTACGAGACCATTTATGACGAAGAAGTATTGAATGATGCCTTGATACTTTATGATTGGTTGCACCTCCATCATGAAGATTTTACTGGACAATATGGAAAGTTTTATAGAACCTACAAATCAGCAGCTTGGTATATTGAAGAAAAAAAACAGGCTGAAGCCTTGGCAGCAAAATTAGGGTACGCGAAAGTATCTGAAGAAAAACTGGCTGTTGCTTTAAAAATACGCGACTATGTTGTGGGCGGTGGCTTTATGTTTGCGATGTGCAGTGCCACCGATAGTTTTGATATTGCATTATCGGCAGAGGGCGTGGATATTTGTGAACCTATGTTTGATGGTGACGCGAGTGAACCCAACTATCAAAGCAAAATTGATTTTTCAAAAACTTTTGCTTTTAAGGATTTTATATTGGAAAGAAATCCTAATATCTATGAGTTTTCTTCTATTGATATGACTAACAAACGTCAGATTTCAATGATCACCGATTACTTTACATTAATGGATTTTTCCGCCAAATGGGATCCGATTCCCACGATGCTTTGCCAGAATCACACCGCATTAGTGAAAGGCTTTATGGGACAGACCACTTCTTTTACAAGAGATGAGATCAAATCCAATGTCCTAATTATGGGTGAGAATAAAACCAATGGCGAAGCCAAATA
>JBDTKP010000122.1:0-5434 GCA_039935255.1 Gelidibacter sp.
CATTAACATTGTACTCATTGGACTCCAATAATTTTCTGGCAACTTCCATCTTGTAATCAAATAAAAAACTGAATACAGAATCCCCATAAATTTGCTTAAATCCTTCCTTAAGTTTTTTTAGGTTCAATCCGATTTCTTCTGAAAGCTCCTGCAAAGTCGGTGGCTCGGCCATTCTTGAAATCACAATGTCCTTTGCTTTTCTTATTTTTATAACGTTCGCTTCATCCACCAAAAACGGACATTGTTCTATATCGGCATCCTCATTTCTATTGAAATATAAACTCAATAATTCATAAGCTTTTCCTTTGAAATAAAGATTTTTGATCGAAGAGTTCAAGTTATAGTGAATCAATTGGGTTAAAACAATGGCCATAGAAGGTGAGATTTTACCATCTTGATAATATTTTTTATCCTTGTTATCTGCACTCAAAAAAGTGATATAATCAGCCTCCTGCGAAAATAAACCATGAAATCTTTTTATGGACACTAGAATGGAAATCAACGACGAGTTGGGCTGCATTTCCAAATGAATGGGCAAATCTTGCTGTGGATTATAAAGCAACAAGGATTTTTCTTCGAAGATATCCAAAGTATAACGCCCGCTGTTAAAGATGAATTTGCTAGCACCTTTCAAACAAAAATGGAATTGAATGAAACTACTATCAATACCTTTTTCAACTATTTTTACAATATCACTTTCGTTTTGATAGGTTAACACCAAAAAATCTTGATCGATTCGCGTCTCTTCATAAGAACCTTTAGCGACATTTTCTAATTTCATAATCTTAAAATTTGATGCTGCTTATTTAGATTGATTCTAAACAAACCCGCCAAGAGGCGTTGCTACTGCTGCAAAAGTATAACATTTATTATTTTATTATGTAAAAAACATCAAAAAACATTGAGCGATACTTATAGTCCTTCCAGCGTTGTTTTTATTCAATTGACATTTATACTTTTGTTTTTGGATTACAAAACCAATACGGATTACTATAATATGCTGAAAGGAACTTATTTTTATGCCATTGGATTGAGTTACAAAAAGGCTGATGCTGACGTCAGAGGTCTTTTTAGTTTAGACGACACCTCTAAACAGAACCTTCTAAAGCAGGCGAAAGAAGTCGGAATTGAGAGTATTATTGTAAACTCAACCTGTAACCGAACAGAAATCTATGGTTTTGCAGAACACCCTTACCAACTCATGAAATTACTTTGTGAGAATTCGAAAGGCACGATTGAAGAACTTCAGCACGTCGCTTATGTTTTTAAGAATCAGGAAGCTGTTTCTCACATGTTCCGCGTCGGTTCTGGACTTGACAGTCAAATCCTAGGTGATTTTGAGATTATCAGTCAATTAAGAACAAGTGCAAGAGCCTCTAAAAAATTAGGCTTACTTAACGCCTTTACAGAGCGTTTGTTGAATGCGGTAATTCAAGCAAGCAAACGTATCAAAACAGAAACTGAAATTTCATCTGGTGCAACTTCTGTTTCTTATGCATCGGTTCAGTATATCATGAGATCGATTGAGAATGTCTCAGACAAAAATATATTGCTTTTTGGCACCGGAAAAATCGGAAGAAACACTTGTGAAAATCTGGTAAAACACACCAAGAACGAACACATCACTTTAATCAACAGGACTAAAACTAAGGCTGAAGCTATTGCTGGTAAATTTAATCTTTTGGTTAAAGATTATGACGATCTCCAAGAGGAAATCAACGCATCGGACATCTTGATTGTCGCAACTGGTGCCCTAACCCCAACCGTAGATAAGCATTCTATTCAATCAAAAAAACCACTGCTGATTTTAGATTTATCCATCCCGAGAAACGTCAATCAGGACGTCATGGAGTTGCCGCATGTTTCCCTCATTCATCTCGATGATTTATCACAAATGACAGATGACACCTTAGAACGCAGAAAAGAATTTATACCTTTGGCCGAGCAAATTTTAGAAGAAGTAAAACTGGATTTTAACAGTTGGCTTGCAACTCGAAAATTTGCACCTACCATAAATGCATTAAAACATAAATTGCACGATTTCAAAAATGCAGAAATAGACACCCAACGTAAAAAGAATGCTGATTTTAATGAAGCACAAGCAGAGTTAATTAGCAATAACATCATCCAAAAAATAACAAATCACTTTGCTTATCATCTTCGCACCGATAATTTATCAGCTGATGATAGCATTGAACTCATCAAAAGAGTGTTCCAATTAGAATCCACCACAAATGTCTAAACTTATAAGAATTGGTACTCGCGATAGCGAATTAGCGCTATGGCAAGCCAAAACTGTACAACAACAACTCAACAATCTGGGTCATACAACCGTCTTGGTTCCTGTAAAATCAACCGGCGATATGCGACTTGATAAACCCATTTATGAATTGGGAATTGTGGGCGTTTTTACCAGAATATTAGACGAAGCGATGCTCAATAATCAAATTGATATCGCCGTGCATTCGCTTAAAGATGTACCCACTGTTTTACCAAAAGGCATTGTCCAAGCAGGCGTTTTAAAAAGAGGTAATGTTAGAGATACGCTGGTTTTTAAGAATAACGAAGAGTTTCTATCCCAAAAAGATGCTATCATCGCTACCGGAAGTTTAAGACGAAAAGCACAATGGCTCAACCGCTATCCTACCCATACGGTAGTCGGATTACGCGGTAATGTCAATACCAGGCTTCAAAAACTAGAAGAAAATGATTGGAATGCAGCGGTTTTTGCCGCCGCAGGGATTGGCAGAATTGGGGTACGCCCAGAGGACGCCATAAATCTCGATTGGATGGTGCCAGCTCCAGGTCAAGGAGCCATTATGATTACAGCACGTGAAGATGATACCGATTTATTAGCCATTCTTCAAGAAATCAATCACGAAGAAACTGAAATTTGTACCACCATTGAACGCACATTTTTGAATCTTTTAGAAGGTGGTTGTTCAGCTCCCATTGGCGCTTTAGCATTTATTAAAAATGAAGAAGTCTTTTTTCAAGGCGTATTACTGAGTTTGGATGGCAGCAAAAAAATTGAGGTCACCCGTAAGGAAAAATTGGGCAACCATCATAACATCGCACAATTTGCATCAGATTATGTGATAGAGCGCGGTGGCCATAGATTAATGAATGAGCTCCGAGATGTTGATAAGAAGGTTCAAGTATTCTCTACCAGAAATTTAACAGAAGCCCAACGTCAGCGTTTTAAAAACGTAGAAGCAGAAAGCACAGATTTCTTGAAAATTAGTTTGAATAGGATCGCAAAACCTCTTTTAAAGACTAAGATTGAAAATGTAATTATCACCAGCCAAAATGCCGTGGAAGCCATTACTGCTAGTGTTCCAAAGGAAGAATTGCAATTTAAAAACATCTATTGTGTTGGACGACGTACTAAAAAATTGATAGAAACAAAAATCGGAAAGGTCAAACATTCCGAGAATTATGCTAAAGATCTCGCTGCGTATTTAGTAGAATATATTGATGGTACCGAAGTGACGCACTTTTGTAGCGACATCAGATTGGATGAAATATCAACTACTTTAGAAAAAAATCACATTAAAGTTAACGAGGTAGAAGCTTATAAAACCGTTCTGGATTCTGTTAAAATCGATCCAAACATTGAAGGGATCATGTTTTACAGTCCTTCAACTGTTGAGAGCTATTTGATAAACAATAAAGCCGATAAGAAAATCGCTTATTGCATAGGAGATACTACAGCCGCTGAAGCCAAAAAATATTTTGAAGATGTCCGCGTTGCCAAAATACCAACGGTTGAAAGCGTGATTGATTTAATAAATGAGAATTACGCGAGATGAAAAGTTTTGTTAGTCCCAAAGTTTCGGGATTTAAATCCTGACAAACTAAAAACACTCCTGAATAGTTCAAAATAAAAATATAAATTTTAACTTAAAATAGTGAGATTCCTGCCTCAGCAGGAGTATGTAACATGATAAAAAACGATTTATACTTAAGAGCATTAAAAGGTGAAATAGTTGAACGTCCACCAGTTTGGATGATGCGTCAAGCTGGACGTTACTTACCTGAATTCATGGAGATACGTAAAAAATACGACTTCTTTACCCGTTGCAGAATGCCAGAATTAGCGAGTGAGATTACCGTACAACCTATCCGTCGTTACGGCATGGATGCTGCGATTTTATTCAGCGATATTTTGGTCATTCCACAAGCCATGAATATTGAGGTGCAAATGAAACCTGATTTTGGCCCTTATTTGCCAAATCCTGTGCGTACTCAACAAGATGTGGACAATGTGATTGTTCCTGATGTGCATGTTGAATTGGATTATGTGATGCAAGCTATTAAAGCTACCAAGGAATTGCTGAACGATGAAGTGCCTTTAATTGGTTTTGCTGGATCACCTTGGACTATTTTATGCTATTGCGTACAAGGTCAAGGCAGCAAGAATTTTGATAAAGCCAAACAATTCTGCTTTACAAATCCTATCGCAGCACACCAATTATTACAAAAAATCACAGATACCACAATTACTTATTTGCAAGCTAAAGTTGCTGCGGGATGTGATGCTGTACAGATCTTCGATTCTTGGGGAGGCATGTTAGCGCCGTCAGATTACAATGAGTTTTCCTGGCAATATATCAATCAAATTATTGAAGCTGTAAAAGATCATGCACCTGTAATCGCTTTTGGAAAAGGATGTTGGTTCGCTTTAGGTGATATGGCCAAATCAAATGCTACAGCATTAGGTATTGACTGGACTTGTTCTCCAAAAAACGCACGTTATTTAACGGGTGGAAACATTACTTTGCAAGGTAATTTTGATCCTTCAAGACTCTTTTCACCACCTGCAGAAATCAAGAAAATGGTAAAACAAATGATTGATGAGTTTGGGAAAGATAAGTATATCGTTAATTTAGGTCACGGAATTTTACCTAATATTCCTTTAGATAATGCTAAGGCATTTATTGACGCGGTAAAAGAATATAAGAGCCCATCCTAACCTTCCCAAAGGGAAGGAACTGTTGCCAACTCAAACAATTATCTATTAAAGACTAATTAGAAATCAAATTCCCTTTCCTTTGGAAAGGGTTAGGGATAGGATGATTAAAAACATCTTCAAAGGTATCAAGGCCTATGCTGGAACATTCAAATTAATTTCCAAACTTGGACTTTGGAAATATTTTGGCGTGCCGATGTTGATTAGTTTTTTAGTGGCAACCTCGATTATTTTAACGGCCTACGCCCTGGCTGATAATTTTGCATTTTACATTTCAAAACTTTGGGTTTGGGACTGGGGAAAAGACGCCTTTTTCTTGATCAGTGAAATCTTGAGCGGTGTTTTAATTCTTATTCTGGGATTTATACTTTACAAACACATTGTCATGGCATTGTCGGCGCCTTTTATGAGTCCGGTATCAGAAAAAATTGAAAACCATCTCTTGGGTGTTGAACGACATCA
>JBDTKP010000123.1:0-12416 GCA_039935255.1 Gelidibacter sp.
AGATCTGATTCCCTAAAGTTAATGACGTGCCAAAATCCTCAGACCATTTTTTATTCAAAGTGACCAATAAATTGGATTCTAAGCCCATAAAGTTGATGTTTTGATTGACTATAAAACCGCCTACAGCAGCTCCGGAATCAAGATCTGGTGCCACAAAACGATTTCTCTGATCTGAATAATTATCTACTTGTGCGGCATAGGTCACATTGATCCACTCTTTTGGCGCCCAGTTAAGCGTTACGTTTCCAATCCATCTGTTGACATCATCCGTTAGCGGACTTGTTTCTAATAAATACCGTGGATTATCAATAGTACCTTCTGAGTAATTTCGTTGCGTGCCATCCTCATTGAGGTAATCATTAATCGGAAAAGATCCAGAATAATAAGACAAGGAGCTGAATACTGATTTATCACCACCACTACCACGTTTACCGCCGGCCTTGGTGTATGCTATCGAGGTGTTAATATTGAAATTGTCGGTGACCTTATAGCCAGACTTAAATCTTAAAGTGGTTTTGTCATAATCTGTGTTTGGCAGTATTCCTTTTTCATTATCGTTTCCAACAGAAAAGTAGTAATCAAGTTTCTCTGAAGCACCACTAATGTTAAAATCAATTTGGGTATTGATTCCTGTACGAAAGAGATCGTAAGGATCATAAAAACGATCTCCTGTCAAATCTATAGTATTTCCACCTACCACCACACTGTTTTCACTATACTCTGGACCCCATGATTGAAAGGCTGAGGTCGTGCCAGTTTTTGTAAATCCTGTAGTTGTTTCTGGAGTATACAGTGCACGTGGTAAACCGTTAAGGCCCTCTCGGTATTTGGTCTGTAACGCTGGTGTGGTATTTATGTTTCTGAAGGATGTCGAGGCCATGATATTAACTTTCGCCTTTCCTATTTTTCCTTTTTTAGTAGTGATAATAATAGCACCGTTTGCTGCTCTTACACCATATAACGCTGTGGCAGCTGCACCTTTTAAGACGTTATAGCTTTCAATATCTTCTGGATTGATATCCGCAGCTCTATTGGTAAAGGAAAATTGTTCTGAGCTGCTCGGAGAATTAGATCCTGCGCTCGGCAATACGTTACCTGAGAAAGTGTCATTATCCAAGGCTAGACCGTCAATAATTATTAAAGGTTGATTGCTTCTGTTTGGATTGACCGAGGTGATCCCTCTAATTAAAATATCAACGCCGCCGCCTGATGATCCCGATGTTTGGGTCACTTGAACTCCTGCAACTCGCCCCTGCAATGCAGCTAGCGCATTAGTTTGGCCCGTAAGGTCCACGTCTTCAGTTTTTACCTGAGTGACCGAATAGCCCAACTCACGTGTTTCTCTTTTAATTCCGAAAGCGGTCACTACCACTTCATCAAGAGAACTTGCGTCTTCTTCAAGCTTAATGTTCATAACAGATGTAGCTACTGTTTTTTCGATTTTTTTAAATCCTACGTAAGAGAAGATCAAAACATCTCCGGTTGACGCGTTAATGGAATAATCACCATCAAAATTTGTTGAAGCACCTTTGGAGGTGCCTTTTACTTGTATATTTACTCCGGGCATTGGGATGTTATTCGCATCAGTAACTATACCGGTAACGGTTAGGTTTTGAGCGAATAACATCAAAAATGCAGAAGTGAAAAAACCAAGTAAAGTGAGGGTAGTTTTTTTGTGCATAATTTAAATTTTATTGTTGTTAAACTCGTAATTTAAATATAGGAAAATATAATGATACTTGCCTATTCTTCATTTCTTTATATTGATTATAATTAATTGCATAAGATAAAAGCTAATAAGATATTTTTTATTCAATATGCGATCTGTTTCTAGTTTTTAGTATAGCTTTATATGATTTTATTTTTTAAATTTCTCTTTAATATGAAAAATGCGTGTAATTATATTGGTGTTCGATGTTTAGAAAGGGTCTCTCAAATGGGGCGCTTCAGTTTTGTTGTATTTCTCTCCTTGCTGTTTCTTAACTGCAAATCAGCTCAAGTTTCTAAGCACTTGCAAAAATCAATAAATTCTAATTTTTATGAAAATCAGTTTACAGGGTTTATGGTGTATAAT
Organism: Gelidibacter sp.; assembly: GCA_039935255.1. Taxonomy (GTDB): domain Bacteria; phylum Bacteroidota; class Bacteroidia; order Flavobacteriales; family Flavobacteriaceae; genus Gelidibacter. Next base: position 2,075 of record JBDTKP010000123.1, read on the forward strand.
CCAAGAACCAAGGACACTGTTTTTAAACATAATGCGGAGCGCTATTTTACACCGGCCAGTAACACCAAAATTTTTACGCTTTATACAGGTTTGCAATACTTACCTGAAAAAATCCCTGCGTTTAAATATACGGTCCATCAGGATACATTGATTGTGAAGGGCACAGGAGATCCAAGTTTTTTACATCCGTATTTTAAGGATAGTGCGGCCTTAAATTTCATGAAGAATTATAAAGCCATAAAATTAGTAACCGATAACTACGCCAATGAAAAGTTTGGACCAGGTTGGGCTTGGGAAGATTATGACACCTATTTTAGTCCAGAGCGAAGTGCGTTTCCATTGTACGGCAATGTCGTTTCCATTTCTAATCCGGGAGATTTAGAAACTTATCCGGAATTTTTAAGCCCTCAGGTTACCTACACGACCATGAACAAGCGCAGGGATTTTAATGAGAATAATTTTTATTACAAACTTACTCGTAAAGATACTATTCAAGTCCCTTTTGTATTGGACACGACTATGGTCAAACAACTCTGGAAGGACCTATTGCCTAATAAAGTTGAATTCATCCCATATACCAACGTAAAGACCGACCAAACGCTTTATAGTATTCCTTCCGATAGTCTTTATAAACGAATGATGTATGTAAGCGATAATTTTCTTGCAGAACAAATATTGGTTTTAGCATCGTCGACCGTTTCTGACACTTTAGATGCTGGCCCTATAAGAAAATCTATTCTCGAAAATCAGCTCAATTTCTTGAAGCAACAACCAAAATGGTATGATGGGTCCGGATTAAGTAATTATAATCTCATCACGCCCATGTCCTTGATTCAGGTATTGGAAAAGCTTTACACTGAAATTCCTAGAGAACGTTTGTTTAACTTCTTTCCTATTGGCGGTAAAAGTGGAACCCTCAAAAATTGGTTTGGAAGCGATAAAGAACCTTATATTTATGCGAAAACGGGTACTTTAAGCAGTGCTTACTGCCTCAGTGGTTATTTGGTGACGAATTCTGGAGAGGTCCTCATCTTCAGTTTTATGAACAATAACTATGTGACTTCGTCAAACGTTATTAAGCCTGAGATGCAAAAGATTCTTGAATATCTGCGAGATTATTATTAGATGGGAGTTTTACTGTTTTTTACTTTTTATATTCAGATATGTGAGGAGTTATACTTGTTAGAAACAGTATCAAGTGAGACGAAGACTAATTGTAAAGCTCAAAAACACGCGCCAAATTGCTTATTTAACGCGTGGTTTTTGAATGTTTTACGGTTTAATTTTTAATTCTAACAGCGCAGCAGGGGTTACTGAGCTTGTGGAAGTATTAATTCTTTTTAATTATAGAAAATAGCATTCTTAAAGTTGCTTGCCTTCGTCTTTAGGTTAATCAAATAGCCATTCACAACAGCGTAATCGACACTGCCATCTTTCTGCAGAACAAAATTTGGATTGTTCCCGATATTCACATAAAAGCCTGGAACTTTTTGATCCTTGGATAAAATATTAATCGGTACAGAAACATCTTTATCATTTGGTGAAAATTGAGCCAAACGCACATACGTGTAACCTGATTTTAGAAGTCCATAGAGGTCCATAGCTTCGAGATCTTTCATAGTTTGGATAATTTCTGGATATACTTTTCCTTCAATCAATCGATATCCAGTAGCGTCTAAAGTTTCATAGCCATAAAAAGTTGATAAATCGCCTTTTTCAACGATGCTACCTTGGTTATAAAAGGTGTCATGGTTTTTATCCTCAACTTCCAGATGGTTGATGCCAATGTCCAAAAGATAATCTTTCCCTAAAAGTTGATGCGTAAATCGTTCTATTTTCAAATCGAATAATTTGCGATCGTTCTGAGGAATCTTCTCGTAATCCTCTAAGGGAATATTTTTATAATTTCCATTGGCAATTGTATAACACGCCGATAAAACAGACACAAAGTTCAGCTTTCTAATTTCCTGTTTTTCAACATCGTTTTTATAGCCACCAGACTCTATCAAAATAGCGCTTGTTCCCCATTTTTGAATGTTATCGCCAAAAGCACGAGGTTCAAAATCGTCGTTGTAGCGGCCCACTTGGCCTGGCGCATATTTTTGGATGATACTGTTCATAAATACAATTACTTTCATGGCGTTTCCACGGACGTCATTGATATCCTTTTCATAATTATATGCCGGTGCCAAATAGGAGATGGTAGCTGGTTTAGAAGTGCGTTCAGCATTGTAATACGTGCTTTGATCGTGAAGGTTAAACCCAAAGTCAGCATTTAGACTGTCTCTGATGCGTTTTAAAACTTGTCCTTCAGGAGACTGCAACATGAGTGCGTCCCTATTGATGTCGATGCCCAAAGCATTACGTCTGGTAAATACTTCAGCACCATCCGGATTGAGCATAGGCATGAAATGAAGGGTCAATTTGCTCAAAAGTTCTTTCTTTTCGGCCTTAAAATCAGGACTGTTCAAAAAATTAAAAATGTCAAAAATAGCTTGTGTTGCCGTAGGTTCATCACCATGCATCTGCGACCATAAAAACACATTGATGTCTCCAGTGCCAACACTGATCAGGCTGATGTTTTTGCCTTTGATGCTTTCACCTACTTTTTGAACGGTATACATCGGGTTGCTCTTGAGTTTAATAATGAGGGGTTGGATATCCTCGTGTTTGATACGACGCTTGTCTAAACTTGGTTCTTTGTATTTGGCATAACTGTCATAAAGACTTGTGGTCATGTCATTAACTTGTGCCATTGCAGAGCATGAGAAGATGGCAAGTACTAAGGTAAGAATGGATTTCATTTATTAAATTTTAGTATTGTGTAATAATCAGATGAATGTCGTCACCAACAGCTCGGATTCTAGCTGATTTATAGTTAAGACATGTCACCATTATTTGTTTGTTTTTTCTGGTGCTGGTTTTAAATTGAGTTTTTGGGTTCCTTTTTTAACCGCATTCATGAAGTCTTCTCCTGGGTCATTTTTTTCTGTTCTATAGCCATCGTCTGTTTCAAGCCATAACTCATGACCTTCAAAATTGGTATATTCATAATGACCGATAAGGTATTCAATAGGATATTTTTTGCTTAAATAGTTTACCAGCCAGATGTTCGATCTTATTTGTGCTTTAGTAAGCGGTAAATCGTCGGTTCCTCCAACATTTTCAACACCAATAGCGGTGTGGTTTAAACCAATCACATGTCGAGCCATCGTTGTTTCTGGCATTAAACGATAAATAGTACCGTCGCGATCGACTGCAAATTGAGAAGACACATTTAGGCTGCTTGCGGAAGCAAGATTAGGTCTGCTGGGTAATTTTGATGGATTAAAGACCTCAAACGTTTCTTGAAATGTGGGGATAACCGTCCAATGCAATACAATCATCCTTGGGACGATAGTGGGATTTTCCATTACTAAACCATGACGTGTGGCAAGATATTCTTTAGTTAGTTCAATACGTTCTTGATCAAAAATAATGGGTTTATCCACTATTTTTTTTGAACTACCACAAGAAAAGAGCATGAGGATACTGATACAAAGGAGGGTGTATTTCATTATCAGACATTTAATGGAAATCAAAGTTAGCGAAATTATTTGTTACAAAGAAGATTGAAAAAACAAATAACTTTAAGCCAATGGCATCAAAAACTTATACATTTCTTTATTCGTGTAAATAGTTTAAGATATGCAATTCACCAATTTTAAATAGGCTTGATTAATTAGTGGTTAAAAAACGGCTGATGACTTTAATTGGTCATAAAACTAACCACGGAATAAAAAGAAATCGTCTTTCATATCCTCAATCTGTGAATCTTCATTCGTAATGATATAATCGATGGCTTTAGAGGTAAATGCATCGCCTTTTTCAGTAAGTGAAACGATTTTATTAACAATGAGAATCATGTTGTTTTTAAGGGCCAAATCTAAAACAGTCTTACTTTTTACTTTTTGCCAATTGATATGCTCGTTAAGATGTTTGACATGACGTTCCTCCTCTTCATTATGGTTTTTAAGATGCAGTAAAAAGGTCAAAAGTAAAACTTCTATACGTTGTTGTTTTTCTCTGTAAGTTACAGCAATTAGCCCTTTGCTTGGGGCAAATAGATAAATGATTAAAAACACGATGCCAAGCATGGTCGTGATGGAGCCTGCAATAGAAGCATCCAGCCAATGCGCCATCCAATACCCAGAGATAGCACTAAAAACACCGAAGAATATGGCAAGTCCGAGCATTCTCTTTAAATCTGTGGTCAGCAAATAAGCGCAAGCCGCTGGTGCGATCATGAGTGCCACTACTAAAATCGCACCAACCGCATCAAATGCTCCAACCGTAGTTATAGAAGACATCGTCATCAGTCCGTAATGAATGACCACCGGTGAAAAGCCGAGGGATGCCGATAAGCCAGCATCAAACGTGCTTACTTTTAATTCTTTAAAAAATGCAATTAAAAGTCCAACAGTAACGGTCAAAATAGTACCAATAACCCACAACGATTTTGGGCCAATATCCGTTCCGCCAATAGAAAGCCGGTCGAAAGGTGCAAAAGCCAATTCTCCTAATAATACAGCATCGACGTCTAAATGCACATCGTTTGCATTTTTTGCAATCATAATGACACCAATACTAAACAAGGCCGGAAACACCAATCCAATGGCAGTATCTTCCTTAACCAAGCCTGTTTTTTGAATCTGTTCCACTAAAATAACGGTGATGACACCCGTAAGTGCCGCTAGTAAAATGAGTAGCGGCGAGTTGAGGTCTTGTGTGATAAAAAAACCAACGACAAGCCCCGGTAATATGGCATGACTGATGGCATCACTGATCATGGCCATTTTACGAAGCACCAAAAACGTACCCGGAATAGCACAAGCAATAGCTACCAAGCATGCAATCAGCTGTATTTCGAGTTGCGCACTATGCATCTTTTTTCATGTTTTGATTATATAAATTGGCAGCGGTTTCAAAACCTTCTTTGGTTAAACTCCACATGGTGCCATCTAAAGTCACATAATTTTTATCCACTAATTTTTGAAGTGTTTTGCGGGTGTAACCTTGAAAATTGTTTAATATTTTAATCGTGTGAGGATGTGAAATATCTTCATGAGTCTCTGCAATATGATACATAAATGAGAGTGTTTTTTGAAGTTCTAAATCTCTCCTGTTGCTGATAAATCGAATTTGACGAAACAGCAAACCTCTACTTGGTGAAAATATAAATGAAAACACAACAAACACCGAAGCGACAATGACAATCACCGGACCGGTAGAAAGGTTGTTTTGACTGGCGCTGATGGCTGTTCCAAAAACACCTGAGAACGCCCCAAAAATCGCCGCTAATACCACCATTTTTCCCAAACTGTTGGTCCATTGCCGAGCCGCTGCCGCAGGAGCCAACAACATGGCGCTCATAAGGACGACTCCCACTGTTTGCAATCCTAAAACTATGGCCAAAACAATAAAAGTAGTGATTAAAACATCTATGAATTTAGTATTGAATCCTAAGGTTTTGGTGTAATCAGCGTCAAAAAGTAAAAGTTTAAATTCTTTCCAAAATAAGAGCATCACTATCAAGCACAATCCTGTCACGATGGCCATTAACCACACATCACTTTCCACCAAGGTGGCGGCTTGTCCAAATAAATACTTATCTAAGCCTGCTTGATTGGCATTGGGTTGCTTTTGAATAAACGTCAGTAATAGCATTCCAAATCCGAAAAATAAGGAAAGAATAAGGCCTAATGCGGTATCCGACTTTAAGTGTGTTTTGGTAATGATTCCCCTAATCCAGAAGGTTCCTACTAGTCCACTGACCAATGCACCAAGAAGTAAGGTGTTCGTGTCTTTTGCGCCCGTAATTAAAAAAGCTAAGGCAATCCCTGGAAGGGCAGCATGGGAAATCGCATCGCCAAGTAAACTCTGTTTCCGCAAGACTGCAAAACTACCGAGCATCCCAGTAACTGCGCCCAATATAGCGGTACCTAGCGTGATGGTACGTAAGGTGTAATCAGTAAAGACTAAAGAAAAGTAATCTTGTAAGTTCATAACATGTTCCTGCGGAGGAATCTTTTTATTTAATTTAAATTGTTTTTAATCCTTGCTTCTTTAAGCTTATATCCGTCTTTCCTTCACTTCGACAAGCTCAATGGCCAAGGGAAGAAGTTGAGTGTCTATTGCTTCAGACCTTTCAGGTTTTTAAAACCTGAAAGGTCTCTCCATGACATCTAAATACTGTTGATTGCCAACTGCGTACTTTTTACTTCTGCACACTTACTTTATAATTAATACCATAAGTCTTGGTCAAGTTATCATCATTAAAAATATCCTTCACAGGTCCGGTGGCGATTTTTTTAACGTTCAAAAAGGTAACCCAATCGAAATACTCAGGAACAGTTTGTAAATCGTGATGAACGACGACGACGGTTTTTCCTGCTTTGCGCAGTTCTTTTAAAATATTGATGATTGCAATTTCTGTGGTGGCGTCCACACCTTGAAACGGCTCATCCATAAAATAGATGGAGGCATCCTGTACTAAGGCTCTTGCTAAAAAAATACGTTGTTGTTGTCCGCCAGAAAGCTGGCTGATTTGTCGGTTTTTAAAAGGTAGCATGCCTACTTTTTCCAAAGCCTCCAGGGCTGCTTTTTTTTCTTTTACTCCAGGGCGTTTGATCCATCCCAAGCTGCCATAAGTCCCCATCATCACCACATCTAGCGCAACAGTTGGGAAATCCCAATCCACACTTCCTTTTTGTGGTACATAAGCGACATGGCGACGTTGTTTGTGATACGGTTTTCCGTAAATACTCACGCTGCCAGCGATGGGTTTAAGAATGCCTAAAATAGCCTTGATCAAAGTGGATTTTCCCGCGCCATTGGGGCCGACAATCGCCATAAGTACCCCTTCAGGAATTTCGAGGTCGATATCCCAAAGCACAGGCTTATAGTTGTAAGCCACTGTTAAGTCATCAACCTTTACAGCCAAAACAGCTGTTCCTGTCTGTCCGGGAGACGGGGAGGCAGGGGTCTCATTATTAGTATTGCTATTCTTCATTGTTTTTTCCATCTTTTGATGTGATTTCTAATTAAGAAATTCCTTCACAGAACTTACCGGTTTTTGAACCAGCACGTCATGATTGTAAGATATTGCACTAATCTTAACTGATAGTTTAGCCCTGATAGAAGCGGCATCCTTTTTTGATTTTTCTTCAAAAAAGATACAGCGGATAGCAGGAATAGCTTCAAATAATTAAAAATATTATTTTATTTAAAACTACAAGGTTTTGAATTCTTTCAGGTCTGCCAATTGCGAATGGATACTGGTAACTTATTTCAAAGCATTCACAATCGTGTTCACATTATACTTGAACATCCCAACATAGGTGCCTTCCACAGTACCTGCATTTCCTAGCGCATCAGAATATAAAGTGCCTCCAATTTCAACTTGATGTTTTTTGGAATTTACAGCGGCCTGAAGGGCTTCAATGGTGCGTTTCGGTACTGAACTTTCTACAAAAATGGCTTTTACTTTTCTTTCTATAATAAAATTAGCTAAATTTTGAACATCCTGCACGCCAGCTTCAGTGGCTGTTGATAAGCCTTGCAAACCGACCACATCAAAGCCATAAGCTTGTCCAAAATAGTTGAAGGCATCGTGTGCCGTGACCAAAATTCTTTTTTCTGCTGGAAGTGTGCTTATGATAGATTTGATTTCAACATCCAAATCTTTTAATTCTTCAAGATATTTTTTACCGTTTTCTTCAAAGAAGGCTGCGTCTTCTGGACTGGCTTCTGAGAGGTTTTTAACTACAAAAGAGGTGATGAGTTCCCAGTTTTTTACGTCAAACCAAATATGTGGATCATAGTTTGAAGCAAAAAGCTCTGAGCCTATCAATGTTTTTGGATCCAATGCATCTGAAACGGCGATTGTTTTAATATTCTGGCGCCCCATTTTCTCAAAAACATCAACGAGTTTGCCTTCTAAATGCAAGCCGCCATAAAAAATCAAATTGGCTTTTGCTAATTTAGTGACGTCGCCTTCACTGGCTTTATATAAATGCGGATCCACACCGCTGCCCATCAAGCCTTGAATATTGATTTTGTCGCCACCGATAGTCGTAACCACATCAGTGATTAGGGTCGTAGTGGTTACGATATTGAGCTTGCCGTTGCTTGGTGTTGAATCTTTACAGGCTGAAAGGAATAAGAAAGTTAATAGAATAAAAACTATTTTTTTCATAAGTCTAAATATATCTTGCGAAGATACTAAAAAAGTTGGAATGTTAAACGATTTATATCACTCCAGATGTGACTGTTCTTCACTTATTCCTCAAGTTGCAACTCAAATTTAACTAAAAATAAATCTAAAAAAGTTTTTTTTTGTAAAGCTTTATTTTTCGTGTTAAATTTAATTAACTCTCAAAAGTGGAAAATCTTGAGACTTACAGAATTTAATGTAGTGCCAAAAAAGGCAGTTCTTTAATGTCATTATAGCCGTGTGCTCCTGATCAGAAGATAAACAATCGCTTCCGCACGTACATTTTTGGGAATTTCGAGAGAGGCATCCGCACCAAGTCCGATGCTATTAGGTAGCCAAGATTCATCAATGCATACATAAGTGATGTATGTTTGTGTGGTGCTATGTGCCCTTAAAATATGGCTTAAAAATTAGCCATCATACCGTCTGTTCCTTTTTGGAAAAGACGGTAATGGCTCATATAAAGAATAGAATATTAACACAAGCTCTTTATATGTATTTAAAACTTAAAGTTCTTTATTATGGAACCCAGAACGTCAGTCTTCTTAGTTCCAAGTGGTGAACATGGTATGAAAAAACAATTTTTAAGCTGTTAATTAGATTAGAGTAAACAAATATTTAGCCAAAGCTAAAGAATTAAAATTAAATACAACACTTTTTTAATAAAAATTTATGACGTGCAGCTTTTATAATAATTGTTTATGGTACTGACTTGGCTATAAGCACTGCGGAAATGCAATTGATGTTAATACCCTTTGTTTTTATGCTCACCTAGAATAATTTACAGTCCTCAAATTAAAAGTTTAGGCAAAACCAAATAATCTTCTTGTCTAAAAAAAATTTATATTTGTAGATAATAATTATATGTATGACTCTCGCTGAAGAAAATTATCTCAAAGCTATTTATCATTTAGAAAATCAATCTACCAATGGTGTATCGACTAATGCATTAGCTGAAGAAATGCAAACTAAAGCATCTTCTGCTACTGATATGATCAAGAAATTGGCCGATAAAAATATGATTTCTTATATTCCTTACCAAGGCGTCACGCTTTCGAAGACAGGTCGTGCCTACGCTGTCAAAGTAGTGCGAAAACATCGGCTTTGGGAAGTCTTTTTATTGGAGAAACTCAATTTTTCGTGGGATGAAGTACACGATGTGGCCGAACAATTAGAACATATTAAATCGGAAAAGCTCACCGATAAACTCGATGAATTTTTGAATTTCCCAAAAACTGATCCTCATGGCGATCCCATTCCGGATAAGCACGGGCATTTTGAAAAAGTGGAAAAAATAAGTTTGACCGAAGGACTTCAAGGCACGACCTATGTTTGTGTTGGCGTTGATGACAGTTCGAGTGATTTTCTTAAATATTTAGATGGAAATAATATTAGTTTGGGGACGACTATTGAAATTATCCATAAGGAACCCTTCGATAATTCGGTGAAAATAAGATTCAATGATCTTGAATTGGTGGTTTCTGAAAATGTTGCTAAAAACTTGTTCTTAAGCGAAGTTTAGTTGCATTCATAATTCAACGATTGAGCTATTCATAATTTCTGATTTTAGATGATCATATTGATGAAATTTAAAATCAGTAACTTCATTTTTTTAATTTAAAACACCTGTCCATGTATCGTTTTTATACCCTTTTAATTTGTGTTTTCAGCTTTCAATTTGTTAGTGGTCAAACACAGAAATTACCATTCCAGCCGATGGATGTTTTCGAGTTGGAATGGGCCAGTGAGCCTCAAATTTCACCAGATGGTAAACAAGTGGTTTACAAACGCAATGGGTTTGATATTATGAAGGACACTTCAAAAGGCAATCTTTGGATTATAAATACGGACGGTACATCACACCGCAAATTGACCTCAAGAGAAGTGAACGAATCACAAGCCAGTTGGTCGCCCACTGGAGATCGTATCGCTTTTTCAAGCACCACTGACGAAGGTTCTGAAATTTATATGTATTGGACCGCAACTGGGCAGATTGCAAGACTATCACAATTAGAAAAATCGCCAAGTTCTTTAACTTGGTCGCCTGATGGGAAATCTATTGGTTTTACCATGTTTGTTTCAGAAAAA
>JBDTKP010000124.1:0-15423 GCA_039935255.1 Gelidibacter sp.
CTTAATTAAGAAAACTCACTATCGTTGTTTAATAGGTATGTCGGAAGTAGTATCTGGATCAGATGGGTTTACTGGTTGAGCGTCAATTTCGATAAGTAACAATTTAGCGGGAACTTTTATTTTTATAGGACCAAGAGAGGTGCTAAATTTCTCGTTAGAAAGATATAAACGATGTTTCGTCGGTGTGATCTCAAAAAGTGCAATCCCTTCAATTTGATGGCCTAACGAAACAATGTCTGCTTTTTTATCTGATATGTTGCCCGAAAATATATCTAAGCTGTTTTTAGGTATATTATGAATCGTGTATACAAATGGCGCTTCAGAAGTGCTATATCCTGTTAGATAAATAACACTTTCATCAAAAGAAATATCAGCGCCAGTAATAAGTCCATTCGTGTTGTAACTACATACTAAAACAGCACTATGGGTGCCACTGTTTTTTGGAATTGAATAAACATTCGTTTTATTGTCTAACCAGTTTTTGGTGAAGACAAGGAGTTGATTACCATAATAAATGAGTGCTTCAGCATCCCAATTTGTATTATTTGGACGCCGCGAAAAATCAAGTTGATCAGCATAAGAGTAGGATATAATCTCCGCTGTAACGTTACCATTTGTAGTGTTGAAGTCGTGTTTAGATATTTTATAGATTTTTAAATCAGTTCTGTTTCCAGAGTTATTCCCAATATCACCGATATAAATATAAGAGGAATCTTGCGCAATATCTTCCCAATCGATGTTGGAGGCATTGGTTATTCTAACCGTTTTTGTTATAGCGCCTGTCCTGGCATTTATTTCATATAATTCTGCTTTGCCACCACTGTCAGTATGCGTAATGATGCTATTGTTATAAAAAAGAAGTCCAGAAGTTTCGTCTAATGCAGGGGTTTGAAGCTGGGTGATGTCCAGCGCATTTTGTGCGCTACCTGTTAATAAACTAAATACGAGGAGTAGTGTGGTTACAATGTGTTTCATTTAATGCGTGTTTTGAGAAGACTTCACGTATAGTTCTCAAGTGAATAACTCTATTTAGTCTGGTCTTATTGTATGTGCTTGATTTTTCGAACTTTCCGCATCGAGATTCTCAAATTTTCAATACATATCATTAGTTCAATAAGAACATTACTATTTAACTGTAATTCTATAGGCTGCACTGTTGAAAATAACCAAATTACAGTCCAGCTGAATTCTGGAAATCAATCCCTAAATCAGTACCTTTGGTGCCGTTTATAAAAAGGAATTTATACCTTCAAGGTTTTAAACAAAACTTGATTTCCCAAACTTTTAATTAAATTAATCGACATTAATTATAGGTCATTTTTTGAATGATTTGGGTTTATTTAGAAGTATCAAATCCACAGACACCATGGCAGGTGTCTCTTTAAAGATAAAAAATGATCACTACAGATACCACTTTAGAACTTTTAAAAACCCATTTCGGATACAGTAGTTTTCGGCCTAACCAAGAAAGGATTGTCCACGATATTATCAATGGAAATGACGTATTGACCATTATGCCGACAGGTGGTGGAAAGTCGGTGTGTTTCCAATTACCTGCCTTGGCACTTCCGGGAACGGCGATTGTAATTTCGCCTTTGATTGCTTTAATGAAAGACCAAGTGGATGCGCTTTTGACTAATGGCATTTCTGCTGCTTATTATAATAGCAGTCAAGAGGTTTCCGTACAGAATGATACGCTTAAAAGTCTGCAAGAAGGAAACTTGAAGTTGATTTATGTGGCGCCAGAAAGTTTACAAAACCTGTTTCCATATTTTTCTGAAATAGAAATCAATTTAATCGCTGTTGACGAAGCCCATTGTATTTCGTCTTGGGGTCATGATTTTAGACCCGCTTATACTAAATTAGGATACTTAAAAAAGCAATTCCCAAATAAACCTATCGCTGCATTTACTGCAACTGCCGATGGTGCTACGCAACAAGATATCTTAAGTCAATTGAATATTTTGGATGCTAAGGTGCATTTGTCCTCTTTTGATCGAAAAAATCTTTATTTGGAAGTTCGTCCAGGAAATGATCGCATCAATCAGATTATAAAATTTTTAAAGACAAGACCTGATGAAAGTGGCATCATTTATTGTTTGAGCAGAAAAAGTACGCAAGATGTCACGTCTAAATTAAATAAAAGTGGCTTTAAGGCAAAAGCTTATCACGCTGGTTTATCAGCCGACAAACGGAACAGCATTCAGGAAAGCTTTATCAATGATGACACGCCTATAATTGTGGCCACTATTGCCTTTGGGATGGGAATTGACAAAAGCAACGTGCGTTGGGTAATCCATTATAATATGCCTAAAAACATTGAGGGCTATTACCAAGAGATAGGGCGAGGCGGCAGAGATGGACTTCCTGCGTATAACATTTTGTTTTATTCGTATGCCGATGTGGTTCAATTACGGAAGTTTACAGAAAATGCCTCCAACGCAGAATATCAAATTGCGAAACTCGATCGCATGCAGCAATTCGCCGAGGCTTTAAGTTGCCGCCGAATTGCGCTTCTCAATTACTTCGGAGAACATCACACCGAAAACTGTAACAATTGCGACGTGTGTAAGACACCGCCACATTATTTTGACGGAACGATTCTGACCAAAAAAGTATGTTCCGCGGTATATCGGCTTAAAGAACAAGAGTCCACGGGTATGGTTATAGACGTCTTAAGAGGTGCGCAAAATGCTCAAGTTTTGGCCAGAGGTTATCAAAACATAAAAACTTACGGTATTATTAAAGATATTTCCTGGTTGGATTTGCAGCAGTATATTATTCAGATGTTAAATCAAGGAATTTTAGAAATCCGTTTTCATGAAAATGGACGTTTAGTATTGACGCCGCTAGCAAATGATGTTCTGTTTAATGACAAACAAGTGCGTTTAGCTACACTTCAAAAACGAGTGATCACCGCCAAGGAGGGGAGACCTAAAAATGAGATGGATTCTCAGCTGTTTCAAATATTACGTGAACTCCGCTCTGTTATTGCCAAAGAAGCTAAAGTTCCTGCTTACATTGTTTTTAGCGATGCAACTTTAAAAGACATGGAAGAAAGACGTCCGAAGACGAAGTCTGAATTTAAAGAGGTTTTGGGTGTGGGGAAAGTGAAGGCAGAACGTTATGGACGCTACTTTTTAAAAGTCATCGCTACGTTTGAGGCGGGAGATTCTTAAGGATTTTAATTTAATTATTGATAGCTCTGGCTATAAGTGCCTGCTTAATTTCGTTATTTAGGAAGTGTAAATAATTCTATAAATAAAATTAGTGCTAGTAAGATAGAGACTTAACGGTTTTTAGATGTTGATTCAGTATAAATAGTCGAGCAAAGAGAAGTATTAAGACGACAATGCGGTTCTTTTAATTGATCATTCCAGATTTATATGTTGAGGTTTTACACCTCATTCGGTATAGTACTCGTTTAAAATTATCAGTACGGGGGATTGTATATGTTTTACTTGTTTAGCATCCAGTTTATCAAATCGTTTTTATCTACAATTGACCAACTATGAGGATGTCTTTCTCCGTCTGAACGATATCCTTTGTTCTTTGTTGGTATATAGACAACATCTTTAAAATCCAATTTATTCAAGGACTCAGAAAGTTTTTTTATATGATAGGCATTCATTTCTTCGTATTCCGACATTGCATGTTCTTTCCACCAAATTGTATCAGGCTCTGTATAGAATCTGATTTTCGTGTTTTTTAAATCCTTTATATTATTTATAGTGTTTGACCTTGAGGTAAATACCGAATACGCTTCGTATTTCGAAATATCCTTATCTGGGTTCCCCAATTTTTCGCTAAACATTTTGATCAACCAAGTGCTTTCTTCATCTGCTGGGCCAGAAACATCGCGTTCAACACCCTTTTTAGCAGTAGCGTATAATTCTGATAAATCGAGCGGTGAGTCTACTATAAAAACGCCTTTTGGAGCACTATTGGAATTTTGCTGTGTCAGAAAATTACTAACTAATAGCGCCATATTTCCACCACTTGAAAAGCCACCCATATAAATGTTATCGGTCGGTAATTTATTATCTTTAAATATATTTTCAAGCTGATCTGATAATTCTAATAGTTCATTGCCTTCGAACCACAATTTTCGATTGTAGTTCATGTATAAAACGGCAATGTCATTATCCTTGGCGTTTTCAAGTATCGTAAACTCTCGTTTAATACCTTCAGCATTTTCTGCATAGCCACCAAAAAGCACTAAAACTCCATTACTATTTTTAGTCGATTTGTTTAGTACATACTCATCTTTTATTATTTCTTGAAATTCAGTTGTATCTGAATCTTCAGCTGTGTCTGAGTTTGGTAATTTATTATTTTCCTCATTTCTACAGGAAAAAGTAAGGGCCAATAGTAATAATAATCCTAAAAATTTCTTCATAACTTACGTTGGGTAAAAAGTGTAATAAGTGATTTAAATATAGAAATAAGCCTTCATACGTATCGTTTCGGCATTATTTCATCTAATGTAATTTATATATCTGCAACACCACTTGTAACTTTATAATATTTATAATCTGATCAATAGGGTTTTCAACTAGAAGAAACATAATTCAATGTTCTGACGTCGTTAAACCCTTGTTTGCTTTAGTTTGAAACGAGTGGCTTCAAAGAGTTGTTACATTGCTAAAAATTTGTTTATGAGATAGATGTGCCATAAAGATTCTATAAAAAAAATAGGGCTCTATTTATATCCTTATCATCGGATGAGCATATCTAAACGAAAAGCTTATTTTAATGTTTTGGCAAACAGTGTCAGTTAGTGTCGCAAAAATGCATGCATCTTTTTTCTTGTTGTTTTATACCAAATCACGTGCATATTATTTTCTGTTCGCAAATAAATAACCTAGTAAACTATTGAGTGATTTAAAGAAATATGCCTCTAAAAACTCTGGCAACATCATAGTAATCATTCGAACTCTGGATTGAGAAGTTCATCAAATAAAACATCAACTATGTTTCCAATAGATCTGTTGTAGTAAGATTGATTTCTGATCCAAATTCATGAATTAAGGTTTTTATACCACATTGGGTATGGCTCTCGTTACAAACGAGTGACATACCCAATGATATTTTATATAAAAAAGTTTGACGTAAATTGCTATTTTTACTCTTTTCCTATGGCTATCCCTTGTGCAGAAGAACTATTGTTTCCATCGGTTAATTTTGTTGCTACGCCGTTCTTCCAATAGGTAGCTACTGAATTGGTTCCATTTGATTCGAACCCTGATACATACACATCATCACCGTCAATAGCAATCGATCTGGCATAAGCTCTGGTATTCCCATCCGTTAATTTTGTTGCTGTATTATTTTTCCAATAGGTGGCCACAGCTGTTCCATTGGCATTGTTTTCATAGCCAACCATGTGTATATTTGAGTCAACAACTACTATTGATCTCACACTGGCACTGGTTATTCCATTTGTTAAATCTGTGGCTATGCCATTTTTCCAATAGGTTGCTACAGATTGCATTCCAGTATTTTGATCGCCTACAATATACACATCGTTATTAAAGACAGTTATTGCATTTGTGTAAGCATTATGCTCTCCATTCGTTAGTCTTTTCTCTATGCCATTTTTCCAATAGATGGCTGAGTAGGTTTCTTTTGTGTTATGATGCTCTTCTCCTGAGATATGGATGTCATTGCCAACAACTGCGATTCCTTTTGCATAGGTATTGTGGTCTCCATTGCTCAGTGTTGATGCAATGCCATTTTTCCAATAAGTAGCAATGTGTTTTCCGTTTTCATCCATTTCATATCCAACGATATGTACATCGTTTCCAGCCACTGCTATCCCATAGGCGCTAGCAGGATAATTCCCATCTGATAGTCTAATTGCTGTGCCATTTTTCCAATAAGTGGCTACTGGGTTCCCATTCTGGTTATGTTCGCGTCCTACTATATATACGTCTTTATCAGCAATTGTTAATGCATTTACTTCCGAATGATAGGAGCCATCTGTAAGAATTATTTCAGTGCCATCTTTCCAGTATTTGTTGATTGGTATATTGCCATTGTATTCATATCCTGCAATATATAAGACGGTTTGCTTTTCTATCTCCGGTTCTAGTTCTGAATTATCACTTTTACTACATCCCGAAAATCCGAGTGTTAGTATGAATGTGATCATAAGTAATGTTGAAGTATGTTTCATAATGATATGTTTAAAGTCTGTGATTATATTATTAAATTAAGTGAATCAATATTGTATTTGGTATATATTTACTATGGTTGTTCATTTATGATAAGATCTACAAGAAGTCAAAATCTTCTAGGTGTTTAACCTTAAGTAAGACTTTCAGTCCTACTCTTTACCTATCGCTATGGCATACGCATTAGAATTATTATTTCCATTCGTTAGCTTTGTTGCAACGCCATTTTTCCAGTAAGTCGCTACGTTTATTCCACTTTGACCTTCTATTTTAATTCTTTCACTTCCTGCAATATAAATATCTGTCCCGTCACTAATTATTGTATGAGCAACAGCATCAGTTTCCCCATTGGTGAGCTCTGTTAATATTCCGTTTTTCCAGAAAACAGCTACTTCCTTCGTTTGAAACTTTACATTTCCTGCGATGTATACATCAGAGCCAACAACCGCCATTGCATTTGCAAAGGATTTTTTAAGTCCATCGGTTAATTGTGTTGCATTCCCATTTTTCCAATAGGTTGCTAAATGATGGGTCCCATTATGTTTTTGTCCGATGACATAGACATCAGTGCCCACAACGACGATTCCGGTGGCAGAAGAATAATTATTTCCATTCGTTAATGTTGTTGCTATCCCGTCCTTCCAGTACGTGGCCACATCATTAATTCCATTATTTTCGACTCCTGACACGTACACAATATTGTTCACCACGGTTATTCCACTGGCAAATGCACTAGTATTTCCATCTGTTAATCTTATGGCTTGGCCATTCTTCCAATAGGTGGCTATATGTTTATTTCCCATTTTTTCAGCTCCCGCAACGTATATATCATTGCCAACAACGGTTATAGCCTCTGCACTAGCCTCATTGCTTTCGTCTGAGAGTATGTTTGCCACACCGTTCTTCCAATAAACTGCCATATTTTTCCCGTCTAAACTCTTTTCAGTTCCGGCAACATATACATCGCTGCCAATTACAGTTATTGCATCGGCAGAAGCATAATCAGCACCATTCGTAAGCTTGGTAGCGATGCCATCTTTCCAGTATACGGCACCTTCTCTATTGTTTTCGCTCTCAAATCCTGCGACATATAAGACGCTTTTCTTCTCTTTTTCGGGTTCTTGTTCTGAGTTATCACTTTTGCTACAAGCCGAAAAGCTCAGGATTAATATTAATGTGATGATTAAGGATGTTACAAAATTCTTCATGTTTCTTTATTAATAATTTCTGAGTTAATCTTATGTGTTTTGTCAAAAACAGTTCACAATTATCAACAATTTAACCGTAAATATATATACAATAAAGAGCGGCTTAAATGTTAAATATTATTTGGTGGGTTTGAGTGTGTATTCATAGGGTTTCAATGAGTATCAGGAGGTCATGTATGCAATTGCTATCCTATTTACGGTCAGACCTTAAGTTTTTTGAAACACTTACTTGCTTTCAGTTTTTTTAGGAGTCTTAATTAGATATTCGAAATAGATACTACGCCTCATGAGATACTGCCCTCATTAAAAACGAGCGCTAGGAAGAGAGAAGATCACTCTAGCGTTTACTTCGCTCTTCTGGTAGTAAATCGTTTTTAAAAGGATTTTTAGTAAAAGGATACGCCAATTGTTTAACAAAACCTTTTGGAAAAGAAGCGTCAACTAATCCAGTACCACTTGGCCATTTATCGCCTGGAAGGTAGTACGTTCCAAAGATTTTATCTATGAAAGGAAACACCACTGCAAAATTCTTTCCATAATGATCAGAGTCTACACAATGATGCCAATGATGGTATTGAGGTGTTGTGATGATGTATTTTAAGAAACGGAAATTGATACTTGTATTGGCATGGATCAGTACGGCGTGAATGGCAATAAAAACAATATATACGTTAAAAGTCAAGGTCGAAAATCCTAAGACATATAAGGGAATATAAGAAATGCTTCGGGTGAAGAAAATATCGATAAAATGAGTCCTTGAACCCGCAAGCCAATCCATGTTTTCTGTGGAGTGGTGGATGGCGTGGAATCTCCATAAATAATGATGCGAATGAAAAAAACGATGCGCCCAATATTGAAATATATCGGTAACCAGCAACGCCAGGAACAACTCCACCACAAAAGGTAAGCTTGAAACCCATGCCTGTACATCTTCCATATTCATCCAGCCAAAAAATGCGACCGCTGGTTTTTTAGTAATGACCCCAAATAATTGAATGGCTAAATGACTTATTCCAAAATAAATAAGGTCTGTTCGCCATTCTGCATGAAATTTAGTCTGAAATTTATTCTTAGGAAAGGCGAGTTCTATCGGGACAAATAACAAGGCCATGATGAACAAATCTAAAATGAGCCAATCCATACCGATGCTCCAATTTAATTTTTCAACCGCTCGTCCTTCAACCGTAAATCCGCCCATTCCAATTGTGAGGACGCCTAAAACGATTCCAATAACGGCGTATTTCCAGTTTTTACTGAGTAGCATGCTGACTAAAGCAAAAAGAAACGTTGCGATAATAGCACCAAGCAGCAGATTTTCGACCATGGCTGGTGTATATAATTCGCGAAATTCGGGTGTTGTTAACTGTTCGGGAAATTTGAAGCACAGTATGCCACCTAATGATAAAGAACCAAGGAATACAGAGATAGCCCCGCTAATTCTTCCTTGACCCACGCGCATTCTTTTATTATCTATTTCCATATTGATTACTGATACATGAGGTTAATTGACTGGTTGGTTGCTAAATAGTTTAAGAGGTCTAATTTAACAAATACAAACACAATACAAGGTCCAAACTTGTCCGGTTTGGGTTCAGAATGAATTATTGAGTTATAACTGTATGATTCATAGCTTATTCATGACGGATCTAAGCGTTTTTATTTCCGATTTGTCATAGATTTATCCAAATTATTAGAGACTTGATCTCAAAATGAAATCACGATACTTACATGTCATTTCCGGAATTTAAAATTTTGAGCTAATAACCGACAGCGCCTGTTTGTAGCGAGTTTGCCCAATTATCCAAATACAATACGGAAAAACACCCAAAACATTGCATCAAATCTAAATAGAAATCCCGTAGACTTTTGTCAATACATCGTCATGTTTTTGTTAACATATAATCACAAATAATGGTATTATAAATCCATAAAAATGTATTTTCGTTTTTATTAATCTACTTTTAATGACCGTGACAGAGTTTAGCCCCATCATAAAGGTTCTTGAAGAAGCGTATGAAATTCCGCAATTGCAGGCCACACGCAAAATTTCAGCGTTATTACCACATGATTATTACGAAACAGATAAGCGTTATCCGGTGCTTTATTTACAGGATGGACAGAATTTGTTCGACCCTATGGCGCCTTATGGAGACTGGGCCATCGATAAATCATTGGAAAAATTAGCACAAGAGGGTTTTAGCGACATTATCATTATCGCTATTGATCATGGCGATAATGAACGCATCAATGAATATCTGCCTTATTATCATCCGCGATATGGTGAAGGAAAGGGCAATTTTTACATTGAGTTTATGATTGAAAAATTGATTCCTTACATCAATAAAAACTACCGAACGCTTACCGATTTTGAAAACACGGGCATCGGCGGGAGTTCTTTAGGCGGATTGATCAGTTTGTATGCAGGATTATCAAACCCCGGCGTGTTTGGGAAAATGATGATTTTTTCACCCAGTCTATGGATTGCAAAAACTATTTTTAACCAAACCGAATCGTTTCAGCCCTTGCAGAAGTCGAAAATATACCTCTATTCTGGGGGCATGGAAAGTGCAGAACATTTGCCAAATGCGCAAAGATTAGAAGCTATTTTCAGGGCGAAGATGGTTGAAAATCACGATATAGATTTTCGCTTTTCATTAAATGAAATTGGCGTTCATGCCGAAATATATTGGAGACATGAGTTTCCTAAAGCCGTTAAATGGCTCTATTTTAATTAAATTCTTATTAATGTCCTAAAAAAGAATGCAGACGCTTCACTTTTAGAATAAAGAACAAAGACGTCTACCTTAAAACATTGAGAAAAAATCTTATTCTTTGTGATTAGACTAAAGTATAAGGCTCTACGAGCCTTCGGAAAAGTCAAAAAAAAAGAAGGTTAGTATTGATTAACACTTAAGGTCTCTACCTCTGATTTTTAAAAGATGAGATGCAATTCAATCGGACAACAAAAATAAATACTATGATTTTTAAACAGGTTTCAGAAGTTAATACACATCAAGATATTATTGTTCCTTGTCGCAAAGGACAGTTAGAGCATCTTCAACAATTTATTTCGGTGAAAGATCCGGATTTTAACGGTGAATTTTCTACAGCTCAGATGCTGTATGGTGCTGAAGGAAATCGCGTATATCTTTTAGGTCTTGGTGACGAAAAAGATGCGGTGAAAATGGATGAGGCTTTTAGAAAATTAAGCTTTGATTATCAAAAATATTGGAAAAAACCTTTGCAGGTGATGACTGAAGGGTTTTCTGATGCAGCGCTTCAAAAAGTGGTCATCGGTCTGGAAATGTCTTCTTACGATATGGGCACTTTTAAAACCAAAAAAGAAGAGGTCAACGCGATCACTTTTGAGATGGTAAGTTCAAAAGATATCAATGGAATTCTTGAAGAAGCAAAAGCAATTGGTGAAACCATCAATCGTATTAAAACTTTAGTAGATGCGCCGGCGAACCAAAAGACACCTGAGTTTTTAGGACAATGGGCGGAAGAATCGGCTAAAGATGGCAATTATAAATGCACGGTGTTGCATCAAGATGAACTGAAGGCACAAGGTTTTGATGCAGTTATGGCAGTGGGCCAAGGCAGCGCCAATCCACCAGTGGTTGTTGTTACGGAATATATGCCTAAAAAAGGTGGTGTCGTTGAGCTTGGTTTGGTGGGCAAGGGCATCACCTTTGATACAGGAGGCTTGTCTATAAAACCCTCCACCAATTTACACTATATGAAGAGTGATATGGGTGGTGCGGCAG
This sequence comes from Gelidibacter sp., assembly GCA_039935255.1. GTDB lineage: Bacteria > Bacteroidota > Bacteroidia > Flavobacteriales > Flavobacteriaceae > Gelidibacter. Next base: position 11,152 of record JBDTKP010000124.1, read on the forward strand.
TCGTGTTGGGGGTTGTGGAATTAGTAGCCAGATTAAAATTGAATATCAATATTGTTGGGGTGGTCGTTTCTGCAGAAAACGCTGTAGATAAGAATAGTTACCGACCTGGAGATGTCATCAACAGCTATTCTTGCAAAACTATTGAAATTATTGATACTGATGCCGAAGGGCGGTTAGTTTTGGCAGATGGTTTGAGTTATATCATTAAAGAATTTCAACCAAAGCAAGTGATTGATCTCGCAACTTTAACCGGAAGTGTGGTACAGACCTTAGGTTACTCAGCCGCTGGAATGTTTACCAACAATATGGAGATGGCACAACAGCTCTCAAAAATAGGTTTTGACACCAATGAACGTGTTTGGCAATTGCCATTGTTTTCAGATTATGAAAGTGACTTGCACAGTGATATTGCCGATTTGCGCAACTATAGTGGGAAGCCTGTTGCAGGCGCAATTACCGCGGCAAAATTTTTGGAAGCCTTTACAGAAGATCACAAAGCATGGCTGCATTTGGATATTGCAGGCGTATCCTTTGGCGATTCGCCCTATGCAAAAATGAAAAGTGCCAGTGGTTATGGCGTGCAATTGATCACAAATTATATCAAGCAGATCTCAGAAAAGTAAATGTTTATTTGTAATTTGTATCATAATCTACATAACTTATGAGGCAGTTTCACTTTTTAAGATCTCAATTTTATGTTTAAGATGTTAAGAACATTACAAATTAAACTCCGGAAACGATGCCAACAAAACGACCACTGAATTTTCTATGCGTTACGACGTATCATAAAGGTGCTGATTTCATAAAAAGCTGTAAGGCCGAGGGCAATAATGTGTATTTATTGACTAAAAAAAAATTGGAGCATGAGGTTTGGCCTTGGGAAGCCATTGATGATGTGTTCTATGTGGAAACCTGGAACCAAAGCGACGTAACCAAAGGCATTGCCTATAAATTCAGAACTTTGAAATTTGATCGTTTTGTGGCTTTGGATGATTTTGATGTCGAAAAAGTAGCCCTTTTAAGAGAGCATTTCAGAATGCCTGGCATGGGAAGAACGACTTCCCACTATTTTAGGGATAAGCTAGCCATGCGCATGAAGGCGCAGGAAGAAGGTGTCACTGTCCCCGAATTTACAGCGTTATTCCATGATATCGACATCAATGCTTATGCTGATCGTGTGAGTCCGCCATGGTTATTGAAACCACGGTTGGAAGCTTCTGCAACGGGTATCAAGAAAATAAATAACAGGGAAGAGCTTTGGCAAATTGTCAATGCCCTTCAAGACGAGCGCGACAATTACTTGATTGAAAAGTTCGCTCCGGGAGATGTATATCATGTAGATGGCTTGACTGTAGATGGTAAGGTAATCTTTGCCAGGGCGAGTAAATATTTGGATACGCCACTCGATGTTGCACATGGCGGTGGCGTATTTAGATCGGCAACTTGCAAAATAGGCACCACGATGGAAAAAGCCTTGATTAAGATGAATGCCGATGTTATGAGCGCTTTCGGAATGCAATTTGGAGCCTCGCACACGGAATTCATTGCCTCTAAAGAAACGGGAGCATTGTTCTTTTTAGAAACCTCGTCAAGGGTTGGCGGTGCTAATTTAGCCGAAATGGTCGAACATGCATCTGGTATCAATCTTTGGAAGGAATGGGCGAGGATTGAATCTGCAACTTTAAGAAAAGAAGTTTATAAACTGCCAAAAGCCAAAAGTCAATACGCAGGTATCGTCGTTTCATTAAGCAAATTTGAACATCCTGATACTTCAAGTTTTAACGATCCTGAAATTGTATGGCGTATGGATAAAAAATGGCATATCGGGATGATTGTGGTGTCAGATAGTAGCGAAAAAGTTATAGAATTGTTGGATGCATACACCAAACGGATCGCATCAGATTTTCATGCGAGTATTCCTGCGCCGGATAGGAGTTTATGATTTCAATTAGAACACGACTTTTTAAATAGAACGCAGATGACGCTGATTTTTGCAGATTTCCACTGATTTTTATGGTCCAATATAGTGCTTTCTAAAGACCGAAATTAATGACTCCGATCTTTATTTCGGTGTATGGAATTGACGTCGAGCAAGGGAAGTTAGCCCAAATTGTACCCAAGTCAGGTTTGGTTAAAAGTTCATTAGATTTTATTTTATGATCTCCGGCTGAAGCAAGGGGGATTCAAAATTCAATGATAAGCCTAGTCAAATCAGTGCTTATCATCAGAATTCTACGTCATCAGCGTTCTGAAAAAATCATCTTTATTTTTAAACAATCCGAGTCATCAGTGTTTTTACCATACGATCAGTGTTCCTTAATATCAAGGCTCAAAAAAGCCCGTACTACCACCAACCCAACTTTTGTCCTTGTTATATTTAACTCCTACCATTTCACCTTTACTCAAACGCATTAAATTGCTGACGATTTGCGTTTTGTTGGTTTTCCCGTTATGAAGCAACATCATACGAATTTCACATTTTGCAGGTTCATCCATGGTTTTAATAATAGGAGCATAAGCAACTTTTTCCTGCAACAAATAATTTGATTTGTCTTTGACAGCATCAATCATAGCTTTATCAACATGAATTTCTACGCCGGCACCCGCAAAAGAATATAACGGTTTTAAGACGTAATTCTCTAAATCTGTTGGGATCGTTTTAAGCTGATCTAAATAATAGGATTTAGGAACATAATCGCCTTTTAATAAAGGCATCGTATACTTGCTGATTCTAAAAAACCAATTCGGATGGCCAATCCATTCGATGTCCACTTCGTCCATAAAGTCGTATTCTCGATTTAAGTCTGTACGTTGGTCTAACTCATCAAAAATAATACGATTATAAATTTTTAAGACTCTAATTTCATCGCCGTGTGCATCCCTATAAAACAGCTGCTTTCCTCTTTTAATAAGTTTGGAAATACAAAGTACTTTGATGCCCAATAAAGCTTCTGTGGCAAAAAAGTCAATCGCGGTAGCCTGTTTTTCGGGTTCAATTTCTAAAAGAATGACCTGTTTAGGATCCGTATCCCCAACAATTTCGGTGCGCAACATGTCGATATAATCCTCAGAGCTTATTCCGTTGAGATGTTGCGAAAATTCTTTCGGAACGCCATCATAATGTTTACGGTACATGCCACCCAAAAGTTCCTGGAAAAAGTAAAGTGACGGAAAACCTTGTAATTCAATCAACTTGGGAGTTAATTCACCATTTTCATCTAAACATACGCCAAAATCCAGCTGTATAAATTTAGAATGCTCATCTTCGTTGGGTACTTTAGTACTGTTGGTGAAAAACGCACCTTCGGTCAGCACCTTGAAATTAGGCTGATCAATGACTTTCATAATGTCTTCACAAGCCTCAACCAACTTTTTTTTCAATTCCTTGGGAATAAACACTGGCGTCTCAGCTATTTTGAACTTTGGCGCATACTTAAATTTTGCAACGATGTCCGAGAGCATATTCTCATACTTCTCTTCAGTAAATTGAGCGTTAAATGCCTTGCGTAAGGAAGCTATCATAGAGTTTTAAGAGATTAGTTCTAATGACAATTGTTTTATGGCGCTGCGTATAAAGTTAGGAAGTATGATTTTATGGGTTCGAATAATTTTGTCAGGATCATCCATTTTATCCATCATATCATCATATTTTTCTTCTCCAAAATTGGCAATGACCTTATGTTTATTAGCATCTGCCAAAAAATGTGCTCTCATTCCAACCGGGTCAGCTTCTGGGTGAAATTGGGTGCCGACGAACTCCTTTGAGAACCGAACCGCCATAATGGCACGTTCATAACTCACATGACTTCGTATTTTCTCCAAGCTTAAAATGGAGGCGCCTTGCTCTTTAAAAACATTTAGGCGAGGTTGTACCAATTGCCAGTCCCGAGAATCTACAGCATAAAATGGATCGTCGAGCCCTGCTAAAAGCGGGTCTTTCAAACCTTTTTTGGTTTTGTGGATCGGCAAAACGCCAAAGGAAGTGGTTCGTCTTGGTCTCATTTCCCCTAATTTGAAATAATCACACACCACCTGAAAAGAATAGCAAATAAAGAACATGTGTTTCTTTTGATGCAGAGAGCTCTTATTAAAATCCCAAAGCTCTTGTACTAAATTCAGGTATGGAATGCGCCATGGCCCGTCTTCAAGCGGACTGTCAGGGCCGCCACTGGAAATGTAGATGTCGTAAGAGGCGTCTGGTAAATCTTCAGCACCTCTAACATTGAATATTTTGAAATCAACTTCATCTTCAAAGCCACTCACGATGTCAGC
>JBDTKP010000125.1:0-4716 GCA_039935255.1 Gelidibacter sp.
CACGTTCTTCTTTGGTTTGAATTATTTTTGGAGTAAATTCTGCTTCTGATGCAATCCAACTAATTTTTCCTTTATAGGATCTCATGGCATCGGCATTATCGATCTTGACAGTCACTTCTTGACCAATTTTTAAACTTGCCAATTGTGGTTCGCTAATGTAGGTTCGTAATTGCATTGTGCTTAAATTGGCTATTTTATAAAGTGGTTTACCAAATACGGTAATTTCATCTGGTTCAGCATATTTGGATAAAACGGTGCCATTTACCGGATTGATGATTTTACTTTTTTGGATTTGGTCGTCAATTTGTTTTAACTGAACATCAATACCTTTCAATTCGTTGACCACGGGCGCATTTTGGATTTCAACACTGCGGATTTGATTTTTGATAATGTCCATTTCTCCTTTCACATCGTCTAATTGTTTTTGTGTTCCGGCGTTGTCTTTTATCAGATTTTCAACACGTGTTTTGTTGGTGTTTGCCGTTTTTAATTGTGCATTCAAAACGTTAATCTGAGATAATACACCTCTTGATTTAGAGCCAATTACCGCTTTCGAAACTTCTAATTGCTCCCGTTTAAGGGTTAATGGAATGGTATCAATATACCCTATAAACTGTTCTTTCTCAAGCTTGTCGCCTTCATTGATGTCAAATTGCATCAGCTTGCCATTGTTTTCGGCGGAGATGGTTATTTCTGTAGCTTCAAAGTTTCCGTAACCATCTGCTTTATCGTTGGAATTGTTACAGGAAAACAAACTGAACGCTATGATGCTTATTCCTAAAATAGGGATGATATATTTATAGTTTTTCATTTGACTGCTATTAGTGTCCTTTAATGACGTTATAGTTCGCTTTTGCTAGTTGTAGCTGAATTTTATGTTTCACCAAGGTGTTTTCGTCTTCGTATAAATTAGTGAGTTCCGTAATGTATGCTGATGATGTGATGACACCGTTTTTCAATTGTGATTCTGCAGATTTTAGGACTTCCTTTCTGAGCTTTATGATCTCCATATCAGATGAGATAAAGCTTTCAATTCTATCAATGTCTCTTTGCTGTTGATTCAATTCGATGTTGGTGTTCAATTCGAATATTTCAGTTTCTGAATCAATAATATCTTTATTGATGGATAACGATTCGCGTTGTTTTTTGTTAGAGTTCCAATCGAACACGTTCCAATTCAATTTGACGCCAACAGTATAGAAAGGTTGGAAGGAATTATCAAGCATATTTAATCCTGGATTACCATAACCACCCGTTGCGAAGCCGAGGACTTTGGGCGAATTCTGTTTAGCTATCAAAGCTTCGTTGCTTTCAATTTCTTCTTTTTTAAGCAGGAATAAATCCAATTCTGGCCGGTTGAATGCGGTTTTTAATTCTACTTCCAATAAAGGATTTTTAAAGGTCGTTGCACTGCTTAAAGATTTTCCAATAATTTGCGAAAGTGTTTCAATCAGTATGGCTTTATTGCTTTTAACTTCTACAAACTGTTGCTTCAATTTTAAGATCTCGGCTTCAAGGACTTTATCTGATGCTGGTAATAGTGCGCCATAGGTGATTCCTGATTGCACTTCTTTTAACCTGGCTTGTAATTGCTCTTGTTTTGATTTTAGTAATAATTCCGACTCCTGCGCTAATAAAATCGAAAAATAGAGCTGATTGATCTTTTGTTTAAGCTGATAGAGATTGACTTCAACTTGTTTTTGTTTAGACTTGAGTTGTGTAGACTTTAGATTTAAAGAAGCATCCGTTGCACCGCCATTATAAATTAGTTGGTTGACAGAAAGGGTTGCTCTATACTGATCTTTATTTGGAGGTTGTATGCCCGCACTGGGAATGGGAACTTCAATAACATCAGATTGATAGGTGGCTTGAGCATCTAAACTTAACTGTGGCAGTTTTCCTTTGGAAATTACTTCTTGCTCCAATTTGTTTTGTGCGTCTAATAATTGCGATTGTTTGGCCAAAGGGTAATTTGCACTCGCTAATGCGTAACATTCCTGAAGGGAAACGGTTTGCTGTGACGCCATTGTTGCGGTGAATAATCCTATTAAAATGATGGTGATCCGTTTCATTTTAGGTTCTTTTTATGGAATTGATAATAAAATCGGCAACTTCAGTTTTTCGACTTTCTACAAATTCTTTATAGTTTTTTTCATCTTTCTCCGTAAAGGCTTTAACTAATGGTTTGCTGAGAAAAGGAAAGATATTAAGGGCGAGAATATTGACAAATAACTGCTCTGCATCTATCGGATTTAAAATTCCTTGACTGATTTCAGTATTTACTTTTGCTTTAAATTTTTCGAGATTCGGGAATCCAGAATTTTCTTTTAGTTTGATAATGAAATTTTCATTTCTATTGAGTTCGTTAATAATAAAATTAGGGAGATAAGGATGTTTCATCATAAAAGAGGTGTAGTCGAACGTGAAACTTCTGATTTTGTCTTCAATGGAGGAATCATCGTTTAAAATGATATTTAACTGAGGTGCTAATAGTGCAAATGCATTCTTGAAAACCGCTTCAAAAAGGAGTTGTTTGCTTCTGTAGTAATAGTGAAGCATGGCTTTGTTAATTCCTGCTTTATCAGCTATTTCCTGCATTCTTGCGCCATCCATTCCTTTGGATTGAAATACGTTTTTAGCGGCATCTAAAATTTGTTGTTCAGTCGTGGCTTCTTTCTCCTTTTTCATATCAACTATCAAGTTTAACCATATGGTTAACAAATGTACAAAAAAAAAGCGAATGGTCTTTATTTTGATTATTTATTTAATTTGAAGTTTATTTCGCGCGGTTCTTTAATCTGTTTCTTATCAACTTAGTAACTATTAATCCGATGGCTCCACCCAGCAAAGAAACTAAGATGTTTATAGTAAATAAAATCGTGTTGACTTCTCCTGTTTTCATGATTGCCATAGGGCCAAAACCTAGTCTTCCAAATACTTTGATGAAGAAGATGCTACCGAAAACTCCTGCAATTGTATTCCCAGTAAAACCCATGTTGTACTTTTTCTTTAGCACAGCAAACAAATTCGCGCCAAAAATTCCAATAAAGATGCTAATGAGTGCAATTAGAGTATCAGTCATACCAAAAGTATATTAATGATCTCCATAACCAACATCATCCATTTTGCCTCTAAAAACACGATACTGAACAAACATATACACCGCAACCAAAACCGCGGCAATTACAAACCAATAGACGCCTACAGATAGTCCATATTCATGGGCGGCAGTATTATATAAGGTTAGTGAAGGGTTGACATCATTAGTAGACGGTAACACTTTAGGGAATATTGAGGTTACGGTGGATGTTAGGCCTCCAAATAGGAATAACGATGAAAACAAAAATCCTAAGCCGTGTTTTTTGAATGACTTTACTTTGAACAAGCCGAAGAGACCTGTAAATGCAATGATCGGAAATATAAATAGCCAAGGATGCTCAATAAAATTGTGAAATGGATTTGGTTCTATAATATGCCAAATAAACAGTGAAGTTACTACCAAAGCCAACAATACAAAATTCAAGTTGAAAACTACTTTTTTAAGTTTTTCGTTGAGGTCGGCATTGGTTTTAAAAATAATCCAATTCGCCCCATGTATGGTCAATGCTACCACACCGATGACACCAAGTAATAAGGTAAACCAATCAATCACGCCCAAATGTTCTGAGTGCGGACTGAAACTTGGGTTCCATAATGGCAAAAAGAAGTAATGCGCTTCGTGAGCGGAAACACCATTGGTAACCATTCCTAAATTGACGCCTCTTACTATGTTTCCCAAGGCAATTCCGAAGAATAAGGCCAACAATAAGCTTGCTATTCCAAAAGCTTTGTCCCAAATGGCTTCCCACATTCTGTTTTTTATTTGTCCTCGCAATTCCAGCCCTATGGCCCGAAAAATGAGTAGCCATAATATCATGATCAATGGTAAATAAAAACCACTAAAAGAGGAAGCGTATAAAGTTGGGAATGCAAAAAATAAAACACCGCCAACCGCTATTAGCCAGACTTCATTGGCATCCCAAAAAGGACCAATGGCATTAGTGATGGCCTTTTTATCTTTTTCATTCTTTGCATAGAACAGATGAATAATACCCGCTCCAAAATCATAACCATCCAAGATGACATAAATGACTAACATTGTCATTAAAACGATATACCAGAATAATTCCATAGTTAGATATGTGTTGTGGTTTCGGGTCCTTTATTAATGATTTTTCCTGCTAGCATTAAGAACAATAATCCTAACAGAAGATAAAGCCCAATAAAGCCAAGTAAGGTAAACAAGGTGTTTCCTGATGAAACGGTGGGCGAGATGCCGTCTGCAGTCCTCAAAAGATTATATACTAACCAAGGCTGCCTGCCCAATTCAGCAGTATACCAGCCTGTGGTATTGGCGATATACGGAAATGGGAGCATAAATAACAATGCCCATAAAATCCATTTGGTGGTATACAATTTTTTTCTGAAGAGTTGGACACTCGCAATAAGCATAAGGCCTATAAAAATAGTGCCTAAACCGACCATAATATGATAGGAATAATATAAACCTGGAATATTGGTAGGATATACACTCGGATCAAATTCGTTCAAACCTTTAATCTCTGCATCCCATCTTTGGTACGTTAAAAAACTCAGCATGTTTGGTACCGCTATTTTATTGTCAAGTTTTTTATTCACGATGTCCGGCTGACCTATTAGAATAATTTCTGCACCGCC
>JBDTKP010000126.1:0-7528 GCA_039935255.1 Gelidibacter sp.
ATTTTTTTACGAACAAACTGAAAATAGGGGAGACATTAGCTCGAGCTATGACATTACTCAATTTTTGGATGTCCACGTCAAATTTGCCTTAGGCCTCGATGAATTGGCACCAAACGGATTATTTTCGAATTGGGATTAAAAATTTTAAATCAAATACCAAAAAAATCAAAACCTCTGTCTGTCGAGCGGTGCAAATTCAGTAATATAAAAAAAAGCGATTCAAATTTTGAATCGCTTTTTTCATTATTTTGAGTCGAGCTCGTCATTTCCAGTTTACAAATGAATCACTTCGCCATAAGCGGCAGCAACAGCTTCCATGACCGCTTCACTCATCGTTGGATGCGGATGCACAGTTTTCAGTACTTCATGTCCTGTAGTCTCTAATTTACGTCCTAATACGGCTTCAGCAATCATATCGGTAACACCAGCACCAATCATGTGACAGCCTAACCATTCGCCATATTTGGCATCGAAGATTACTTTTACAAAACCTTCTGTAGCTCCAGAAGCACTCGCTTTACCTGAGGCAGAGAAAGGGAACTTACCAACTTTGATATCGTAACCTTTTTCTTTGGCTTGTTTTTCAGTCATTCCTACACTAGCAATTTCAGGAGTCGCATATGTACAACCAGGAATATTTCCATAGTCTAAAGCCTCTACATTTTGACCTGCAATTTTTTCCACACATAATATACCTTCCGCGGAAGCGACATGTGCAAGCGCTTGCCCAGGAACAACATCACCAATAGCGTAATAACCAGGAATGTTGGTTTGGTAATAGCTATTGACTAAGATTTTGTCTCTATCAACTGCAATACCTACATCTTCCAATCCAATGTTTTCAATATTAGATTTGATGCCCACCGCTGAAAGAATGATGTCTGCTTCAAGAGTTTCTTCACCTTTTGCAGTTTTTACAGTAACCACAACGCCATCTCCAGAAGTATCTACTTTAGTAACTTCAGAAGAAGTCATGATCTTAATACCAGCCTTTTTGAAAGATTTTTCCAATTGCTTCGAAACATCTTCATCCTCAACAGGCACAACGTTTGGCAAAAACTCAACAATGGTCACATCAGTGCCCATCGATTTATAGAAATAGGCAAATTCAACACCAATAGCTCCAGAACCTACTACAATCATTTTTTTAGGTTGCTCTTTTAAAGTCATGGCTTCTCTATAGCCGATCACTTTTTTGCCATCTTGTTTTAAGCTTGGCAATTCTCTGGATCGTGCACCAGTGGCAATAATAATATGGTCCGCGCTATATTCCTTTCCATCAACGTCAACTTTCTTTCCGGTTTTTAGTTTACCAAAACCTTCAATAACATCAATTTTATTTTTCTTTAACAAAAACTGAACACCTTTGCTCATGCCGCCGGCAACATCGCGACTGCGTTTAACAACCGCTGAAAAATCTTTGTCGGCTTCTTTTACAGAAAGACCATAATTTTCAGCATGTTTAAGATATTCGAAAACCTCTGCTGACTTCAACAAGGCTTTAGTTGGGATACAGCCCCAATTTAAACAAACGCCACCAAGACTTTCTTTTTCAATAATGGCAGTTTTGAAACCTAATTGTGATGCTCTAATAGCAGTTACGTAGCCACCAGGACCACTTCCAAGAACAATGATATCGTATTTACTCATGAGAATTTTTTAATCGTGATTAGAAGTTACGAAGGTACAAAAAGTAAATTTTAAATTGCAAATTAGAAAAATCAAAAAAGTTAGTGGATTTCAAGGGTAATTTTAAGAGAAGGAGAGCGCTGTTTTACTGATTTTAAACTTGATTTTTAAGCAACTAACAAAGAACTCTAATTTTAAAATTGAATGCGAAGTTTGTTAGTAAAGGATTGCTAATCATATTTCACAGAAAGAGATTGAAATAAAAAAATCCCTGTGAGCCAAAGACCGACAGGGATTTTAAATTTTTAAAAATTGAATTTTATACGATTTCAATCTCAACCCTAAAGGCTATTCATTATCTGACACCATTTCTCCATCAATAAAAACCGTGGTCACCTTTGTTAAATATTCAAATGGATCGCCGTCAAATAGAACCAGATCAGCATCTTTGCCTTTCTCGATACTTCCTACATGTTTATCAATTCCTAATAATTTAGCCGGATTTAAGGTGATCGATTTTAAGGCATCATCAAATGAAAGTCCGTGTACCATTGCCTGTCCTGCTTCAAATAAAACGATTCTTGTTTTTGGCACATAGGCTTCATATCCACCTTCAATACTAATAGGAATGCCTGCAGCGGTTAATAGTGCTGCACTTTCTCTTGTCATGTTGGCCATATCACCGCCATTACGCGCCATTGTAGCATGTAATATTATTTCGGCTTTCGCTTCTTTTATTTCGGGTATTAAACGATAGGCTTCCGCGGCACCATTTATAACTAGTTTTAAGTTAAATTCATTTGCAAGTCTAATTGCAGTCATAATATCTTTGCTGCTGTTGACAGTAATAAGCGCTTTTATTTCTCCCTTCAGTAATTTAGAAAGTACTTCCATTTGAAGATCTTTCGCAGGTCTTTTACTGTCATCTTTATCTTCTCGTTTCTTTTGATATTCTTGTGCTTTTATAAGTTGAGTCCTAACCATAGACATTTGTTTAGCACTGGTTCCTGGCGATGGAAAATTTCTTCCTACTGATGGTTCTAATGTCATTGCCAGCATGGTTAATGGCTGAATAGTGACAGTTTCTACGGTGCCAATTTTTGTTTTGGCAATCATAGTTTGGCCACTCACCAAAGCTCCCACGCCATGCCCTGTATGAATCGTAGTTATGCCATAATCTCGGATCACTTTTACAAGAGATTCATTCGGATTGTAAGCATCAATGGCTCTGAGTTCCGGTTGAATCGGATTCGTTTTGTCTAACTGGTCTTGGTCTGTTGGGATGTTTAAAGCCCCAGCAATACCCACTAAGCTTCTTGCATCGATCAGTCCAGGGGTCAAAACTTTTGCTTCGTAAACTTTATAGCTGGATGGGATAGAAATACCGGTGCCGACATTTTCTATTTTACCATTTTTAACAAGTACAACCCCGTTTTTTATTGGATTGCCAGAAACTGTATAAATGGTCTCAGCTTTAATAGCTACCTGTGCTTTAGCGATACTAAAGACGGAGAAAAATATGAAGACTATTATAATTCTTTTCATTATCGTAAGTTCTTATTATTAAATAAATTATAAGGAAAAAATTTTTCATTAAGATCAGAGGTTTCTCTGGAGAATTAATCGGCTTCGCCTTCATGATGATGATTCTCCGCACGAATAGGGGAGTAAACATCGTAACCGCCCGTCAAAAATGCTTTGTCCTTAGGATTAGAAATATCATAGCGCTTATTTCCTTCTACCCAAGTTTGTTCAACCATGGTATAAATACTAAAAGGATCTCCGCTGAGGACGATAAAGTCGGCATCTTTTCCTTTTTCCAAAGATCCCACTGTACTACTTAAATCCAGCATGCGCGCTCCTGCTATAGTTAAGGCTTCAATTGCTCTATTTTTGCTCATTCCTCCTCTGACCATCATGGCAGCTGATCGAATGAATAATCTTGAATCTGTAATACCGTCATCTGTATGAATTGCGATATCTGCTACGCCTGCTTTTTCAAGTGCTGCACCATTTTCAATACGGATGCCCATAGCTTCCATTTTTCCACCAGGAGAATCTAGGTGAATAATTGAAGCTTTAAGGCCAGATGCTGCTATTTCGTTGGCTACTAAAGCGGCTTCACTTACGTGATGAAGAACTGGTTTAAACCCAAATTCCTGACCTATCCTAATAGCAGTAAGAATATCATTTGCTTTATGCGTGTGCCAATGTACAATCCTTTGGCCAGTTAATATTTCCACCAAAGGCTCCATACGCAAATCTCTATCAGGCATTTTAGAAGCATCACTACCTGCATTGTCTACTTTGATTTTATATTCCTGTGCTTTGATAAATAATTCTCTGGCCATGGCCGCACTTTTCGCCCTTGTTCCTGGAAAGGCACCAGGTGTAGTGCGCATAGGGTTGGTGCCGTTAGCCATCTTCATGCCGCCATAGACTCCTTTTTCATTGCTGATGAGAAGGTCCTCAATGACCTTTCCACCCCTCATTTTAATGTAGAGGGTTTGTCCACTCATAAGGTGGCCACTTCCTGGCATGACATTAATGGTAGTAATGCCTCCAGATAAAGCTTTATTAAAACCGTCACTTGTGGGGTTTACAGCATCCAGTGCTCTTGTTTCGGGGTTTAAAGCTGCAGATGCATCACCACCTGCGGGTCCACCAAGGTGAGAGTGTGAATCTACAAGACCAGGCATGATTACTTTTCCTGTGGCCTCTACTATTGTAGCATCTGCCGGAATTGAACTTCCTTCTTTTCCAACGCTAAGAATTTTTCCGTGATGAACAACTAAAACACCATTTTCAATTGGAGAGCCAGCAACTGTGTAGATCAAAGCGCCTTTAAAAGCAATGGGCTTTTCTTGAGCATGTAAAACGATAGTTACAAATAGAAATAAAATGGTCAACAGTCCGTTTAACATCAAAAACTGAAAACCCTTATTGATGCCTTCGGAAAAACGAAACGTTTCTGTTTCAATACCATCGTTTTCGAAACGTTTTGGTGTTTCGCAAATAGCGCTTTGGTGTCCTATAGCGGCACTTACAACACTAAGGATTTGACGATTTCTCATAAGTTTTTTTACTTTTGTTAGGTGAGATTTTTTTAAAAAAATAATTTTCTATTTGCAAATTACAAAAAAATATAATACTTGTTTTTTTTGATAATTAAAATAGATACCTGATAATTCATATTTTGTATCGTTCGGCGAGAGCTTTAACATTAAGATTCAAGAAGTCATATTATTAAATATAAGTACTGTTTTTTCTCATACAAAGAAGCGTAAAATAATAGAATTCGGTGACATCAATCGCCTATTGCTATTTAGGTTACGAAATTGTACTTTTATTTTGACTCAATTTATCCTGATTATAAGAAATTGAACTTCCTTTCGGGATAGATAAAGAAATCCATTGGTCACCTTTAAGCATTTTTCCAATATAGGCCATTTGCCCAATGTGATAGGAGTAATGTCCCAACTGTCTAAAAATCGCTTCTGCAACCGTGTGGGTTTCATTCCGTATAGAGATGATTTTGCTTAGATCATTTCCTTCAAGTGGCGAGAGCGCATCAAACAAACAGGTCCATCCTTTTTCCCAAGCCTCTAAAATTTCCTCTTCAGTAGTATAAGAACTTTCAAATTCCTGATCGCGTTGGCGCCATCCTTTCTCGCCATCTTCGGTCATAAAATTCGTCCAGCGGCTCAACATATTACCCACCATATGTTTTACAATAATAGAGATACTGTTAGAATCCTCATTTGGGCGATAATTCATGTCCTCAAATGAGAGTTGTGAAATAATTTTATCACCCGCAGTTTTGTAATAATCAAACTGCTTTATTATTCCGGATAAGAGCTTGTTTTCCATGAGCTAAAGTTAATTAACTAAAGTCAAAACTTAAAAAATCCACTAAATAAAAATGAAACACCAAAAAAAAAGTAAAAAATTGTCATACTGAGCGTAGTCAAAGTGGGAAACTCTAATTGGAATTTAAACCTTATTTCTCAGGTACAAATTCCAATGCCACACCATTAATACAATGACGTTTTCCTGTGGTTGCTTTTGGTCCATCATTAAAAACATGGCCTAAATGTCCGCCACAGGTAGCACAATGCTCTTCTATACCCATGTAAGCATTGCCATCTTTTTCAAATGCGACATTACCTTCAATAACTCTATCAAAACTTGGCCATCCGGTTCCAGAATCAAATTTATGTTCCCCTTGATAAAGTGGCGTTTTACATGCGACGCATACATAAGTTCCTGGTTCGTAATTTTTATCTAATGGGCTAGAAAATGCACGTTCAGTGCCAGCTCTTCTCAGTATCTGAAATTGTGAAGCGGTTAATTCAGTCTTCCACTCCGCATCTGATTTTGTGATTTTAAACCCTTCTTTTTGATCATTTTTGTTTTCTTTTTTTTGAGCAGAACTGTCACAGCTAAAAATAAGACTAAATAAAAGTATAAATGGTAGTGTTTTCATAATGATGAATTTATGGTTTTGACGTTAAGTCGAAAGGTTTTAGGTTTACTTTCTCAAGGAGATGTTAAGATAATAATTAAGATTTTAAAAACATATTTCATGTTACTTTTTGTATGTAATTTTAGTACTTTAGGTCTTACTTTTAAATATCTTAACACTTTTTAACTCTTTCAACCTCGAAATATGGCAAAAGTTCAGCCTTGTAGTCGTTTTACTGATTTTGATATCAATCTATTTTTAGCTGGAAAACACTTCAGGCTTTATGAAAAGTTTGGGTCCCACATCATGGAGCATGAGGGCGTTAAAGGCACTTACTTTGCGGTTTGGGCTCCAAGTGCCCAAAAAGTTTCAGTGGTAGGCGATTTTAATGATTGGAAAGAAAATGAACATGACCTCAATGTAAGATGGGACAAAAGTGGGGTTTGGGAAGGCTTTATTCCTAAAGTCGGACAAGGGAATATTTACAAATATAAAATCACAAGCCATCATAACACTATAAAAACTGAAAAGGCGGATCCTTATGCAAGGCGCGCTGAGCATCCGCCACATACCGCATCCATTGTTTGGGAAGATGACTACCACTGGAAGGATGCCGATTGGATGGCCAAGCGTAAAAAAAATAATGCTTTAGATGCGCCACATTCTATTTATGAAGTGCATTTAGGTTCTTGGAAACGTCATGAAACTGAAGACCGATTCATGTCTTACGTTGAACTAGCAGATGATCTTGTGGCTTACGTTAAAAAAATGAAATTCACCCATGTAGAGCTGATGCCTATTATGGAGTTTCCGTATGACCCAAGTTGGGGATATCAAATTACAGGCTATTTTGCGCCAACCTCACGATTTGGTTATCCCGAGGAATTTAAGTTTTTAATGGATACGCTTCATAAAAATGATATTGGAGTTCTGTTGGATTGGGTGCCTTCACATTTTCCTGAGGATGCTCACGGCCTGGGATATTTTGACGGTTCCTGTTTGTATGAACATCCCGATAGACGCAAAGGCTATCATCACGATTGGAAAAGTTTGATTTTTAATTATGGACGTAACGAAGTAAAATCCTTTTTAATCAGTAATGCACTCTTTTGGTTGGATCAATATCACGCTGACGGCTTACGTGTAGATGCCGTAGCCTCCATGTTATTTTTGGATTATTCTAGAAAAGACGGGGAGTGGGAGCCTAACCAATTTGGCGGAAGAGAAAACTTGGACGCTGTTGCATTTATTAAAGAAATGAATGAAGCCGTGTATTCCAATTATCCGGATGTCCAAAATATCGCCGAAGAATCTACCGCGTTTCCGATGGTGTCACGACCAACATTTTCAGGCGGACTCGGCTTTGGTATGAAATGGATGATGGGTTGGATGCACGACACACTTGAATATTTTAGCAAGCCGCCCATTTACCGT
>JBDTKP010000127.1:0-14152 GCA_039935255.1 Gelidibacter sp.
TGTATCTTCCAGGCATCTTACGATTAAAAAGTAATTGCTTTAGCGCGCTGAATAAATGTAGCGATATGCCAAAATAGAATAACTATTGTCATTACCAGCTTCCACCGCCGCCGCCGCCAAATCCGCCGCCAGAAGAACCACCGCCCGACGATCCGCCACTGCTGCTTGGTGAACTCACCATGGTGGATTTGGCCGAGGCCATCGTATTAGCAAAAGAATTTGAAAAACTATTCATGGTTAGAGGCACCGTTGATGATGATGTATACCAACTTGGTGGTGGAACGTTTAAGTTATCAAACTTATTTGCCCATTGATCAAACAATCCAAAAGCAAGGGCATAACCCATGGTGGTTTCAAAATAGGAAGGATCTTCTGTAATTAGCATCTTCAATTTGTTGACTTCGGCAACTTTTATAAACTGCCTAAAGCCTTTTAATTCAGACAATGTAGCATTCCCTTTAGCATTCTTTTTTATCATGTGCTTATTCATGATTATTAAAAACACAGTCAAAATAATATAAGCGAAGACCGCAATAAAGCCCCAAACAAACAACAGCAAAGGCGCTAAAATGAGCGCTAATAAAATAAGAACCACATATGTAATATTCTGTACACGCTTGGCGCCTGCATCATAATAAGGTTGGGCTTTATTCTTTAATGTACTCCGTGCACTACTCATGTGCGTGTAAAATTTATCTTTCAAGCTACTCACAAGAACCTCTGTATCTCCTCCAGTCACTATGCTTCCAAACAACCCTTCATATATAGTCTTTTCATAACTCGGAGCGTCTTTAGGTAGAGTTTTTAAGGCGATCAATTTGGTGTCAGCTGATGAGAACCAACCTTTTTTCGGAATCTCCTCTATCCGTAGAAATCCTTTCGAACCCCAATAGGGAATCAAAGAGATGAGATCAGATACATCATCAGAATCATTGATTAAATAACCAGCCATAGCTGGATCCATCCCTTCAGGCGGAAAATAACTTGTGATGCTAATGACTTTATCATCTTTACCATAACGCAGCCACGTCCAATAAAAACCTCCAAGCAGTATTGCCAAAACAAAGGTCCAACCATAATCTGTCCAAAATGGCCAGAATGGCTTAATTTCAGCAATAGAATTTGGCGGAAGATTAATCAAGATGGTCACACTCTGCCCTTGATAAGATGTAAATCCTGACTCACTTTTGCCTTGCACAATACCATTCGCAACCGTAAAATCAATATCTTCACTCACGTTGGTGGTCCCCACATCTCCAGAATAAACAAACACATTGTCAGAATTGACGTCGATGGAAGCTGGAAGATGTATTTTAAAATCAATATTCCTAAAAGTAGACCTCCAATCACTAGGTTTTAAATTCCAATAGAATTTAACGCCATCAGATTCATGTAAAAAGGCATTCTCTACTCTGTATTTTATTTCATAATGTTGCGCGCCATTTACGGTTTGGTTTTTATCACCAATCTTTATTTGATAGGTTCCCGTCACATTCTGTTCAAATCCAAAGGGCGTTTTAAATTTATGACCAGGCACCTCAACAGTACTAATTTTAATTTTTCGTATTTCCTGAACTCCTTCTTCGGTCAACAAATCATACTTGGTCTGGATATCCCTATAAATACCATGTTTTGGCATTTCAAAAGTAACATCATATTTTTCTACCACATCAAAATAACCTTCCTCATGGATGGTAATATCCACAGCATAATTACCGACCGTAAAGTCTTGGGCATAACCAAAATTAAGACACAGAAAAGCAAGAAATAAAAGTAATAGCTGTTTCATGGCACAAGTATGAGTACGCCTAGAGGGTGCGGTTCAAAAATTAATTAAAAGGTAAGGAAATTTATAGATCAAAAAGGATATTAAAAACTCACTTTCACGTTCTCACGGCTGGCGGCATCGGCTTCAAAAAAGTCGAAATGTTGATATTTAAGCATTCCAGCAAACAAAGCACCTGGTAAGCTTTCACCATAAGTATTGTTTTCGCGAACCGTTCCATTATAATAACGACGGCTGCGCTCGAGGTTTTCTTCAATCTCATTGAGTTTATTCTGTAAATCCAGAAAGCCTGCATTAGCTTTTAAATCGGGATAGGCTTCACTCAAGGCAAAGATGCTTCGCAAGGTCTGTTGCAATTGGTTTTCCGCTTTTATCTGTCCATTAATATCACCATCTGGCACTTGCATGGCCGCATTACGAGCCTGTATCACTCGTTCCAAAGTTTCTTTTTCGTGCGTGGCATAACCCTTTACGGTTTCCACAAGATTCGGAATCAAATCATAACGTCGTTTGAGAGCCACATCAATATTACCCCAAGCGTCCTTAACGACATTTCGGTTTTTAGCAAAACTATTGAACGCAGAAACCATTAAAAATACAAGAAGCACAATAATGCCTAAAACTATATATATAATCATAAACGGTTGGTTTTTAAGGAAAATACTGTTTTACAACAGACACTCCATTTTATTTAAGATACCAATATAGTGATTTTTATAATATTTTTATCACAGCGATAAGTCATTCTATTTGTGACTTTAAAAACATGAGATATAAGTTGATTGTAGAACATCTCAAACCAGACAATCTGTTTTTTAAGTCATCTCTTTTACCAAGTCAGTTCATCAAACCAAAGAAAATTTGCATTCTCATGAAACTCTTTTTTATTGCTCTGTGACTCCACCAGGATTCGAACCTGAATCTAAAGTTTAGGAAACTTTTATTCTATCCCTTGAACTATGGAGCCGTTTGGAAAGGCATTGTGCCTTCTGCATTTGGCCTTCTGCAAATAAAATTGAGCATCTCATCTAAAGGCTGTGCGCATCATATTGCACTTGCTGTTGGAAGTAGAAGGCATCAGTACTATTTTACAATTCTAATCTAAACAAAAAATTCAAAGTTTACATATAATTGCTTTTTTTCCGCTCACGCATCTCATATGAGAAATACGAATTTCCGTATTAAAAACTGATTATATTTGCACGTTATTATTTCAACTGAAAAGCGTTGTTAATATGACTCTAAAATTATAGATTTTGATTATTGATTTCACAAAAAAACCGAGTTAAAGACTGTGCAGTCCTTGAGAATATAAAATTAATTGCTACATTAGTAATCCAATTAAGAGCGCTGCAATGACGTCACAATCTATAAATAGATAATTTGACCTGAACAAGTAGGAACAACAAGTCACTGATATTACTTACTTACAAAAATTCCTCATGCTTTCGTTGGGTGAAGAAAAAAGCAATCTTAAAATATATCAATAGAAACGATCGTCTTAACTGAAATTTTATAATATGGAAAAATCAAAGTTACATCTGCTACTTGCTGATGATGATATCGACGATTGTGAATTTTTTCAGGATGCTATCGACGAGTTATCTTGCCCACTCAACCTTACCATTTTAAACAACGGCGTGGAGCTCATGGAGTTTTTATTGACCGATCTTCTCAACCATCCTAATCTCATTTTTCTTGACCTAAATATGCCCAAAAAATCAGGAATGGAATGTATCGCAGAAATTAAAGCTATAGACAAGTTATCGCATATTCCTATCATTGTGTACTCCACTTCGCTAGATCAAGCTGTGGTCAAAAGCTTATACGATCTTGGTGCACATCATTACATCCAAAAACCAGCGGAATTTACAAGTATAAAAAGCGTGATCAAAAAAGTAGTCACGTTATTTACGGACACTATTTTGCAACCGCGTTCAATAGATAATTTTATTATTCAACCTTAGGTCTTCACATGGATATTGACGATACGACACCAGCTTTTTTAAACGGAGACAGCGAAATGGGCAAGCTCATAAGAGCTAAAGACTGGAGTAAAACACCTTTAGGCGATCCAAAAAGTTGGCCTGAGAGTTTACAAACCATGGTAAGTGTGATGTTGGACAATCCTTTCGGCATGTACATCGCCTGGGGCAAAGAATACACCCAAATTTACAATGATGGGTATCGTCCTATCATGGGCGCAAACAAGCACCCCAAAGCGCTGGGAATTAGCACAAAAGAAACATTTCCTGAAGCTTGGCACCTGATTGATCCTATGTTTGCTAGCGTCATGCAAGGGGAAGCCGTTGGTTTTAGTGATTTTTTGATGCCACTAGACCGAAACGGCTATTTAGAGAATTGCTATTTCGATTTTGCCTATAGCCCAATCAGACTAGCATCTGGAGAAGTGGGAGGTATTTTGGTCACGATTATAGAAACGACTGCAAAAAAGAAAGCCGAAGACGATTTAAAGGACAATAAACATGAACTAAAATTTATAATTGAAGCGTCTCAATTAGGTACTTTTGAATTTAATCCGCTCACGAACGAACTCTCCGCTAACCAGAGACTAAAGACATTGTTTGGATTTTCTGCAGATGGTCATGGACTTGACTTTGCGCTTAGCACTGTAATACCAGAAGATAGGAAGCGCGTCTCTAACTCCATTGAAAGAGTCTTACAATTCTCTTCTGGAGGCTATTACGATATTGAATATAGTATTGTAAATCCCATCTCCAAAAAAGAATTGATTGTCCATGCCAAAGGAAAGGCATGGTTTAATGAAGAAAAAATTGCATATCGATTAAATGGCACCTTAGAAGACGTCACTGAGAGAGTATTGGCAAGAAAAAAAATAGAAGAAAGTGAAAGAAATCTTCGGTTGATGATTGTGCAAGCCCCTATTGCTATAGCTATCATGAGAGGGCCCGATTATAGGGTGGAAATTGCCAATAAACTCGCACTCGATATTTGGGGAAGAACCAAGGAACAAGTCATGAATTTACCTCTTTTTGAGGCACTTCCCGAACTTGTACCACAAGGAATTAAAGATTTTGTTGATGACGTCGCTAAAACTGGAGAGCGTTTTTCCACCCCGGAAATGCCTGTGGAATTTACAAAAAACGGAGAATCAATTGTTGTATATATCAATTTTTCTTTTGAGGCTCTTTACGACATTGAAGGAAAGATTAACGGCGTTATGGCCATTGGTGCTGACGTGACCGCTCAAGTAGAAGCAAGAAAAAAAGTAGAAGAAAGCGAACAAAACATGCGCGCTCTAGTGGATAGTGCTCCATTTCCTATAGGTGTTTTTTTTGGTGAAAACATGCGAATTTCCCTCGCCAACCAATCTATAATGGACGCTTGGGGAAAAGGAGATGATGTGGTTGGTCAATTGTATAGTGATATTCTTCCCGAATTAGAGAACCAACACATTTACGAACAAATACGTCAGGTATTGCATACCGGCATCGCATTCCACGCCAAAAACCAACATATTGAACTTGTTAAAAACGGAACATTGCAATCGCTTTATTATAATTACAGCTTTACACCTTTACGCGACTTCAATGGTAATGTTCATTCGGTAATGAACACTGCAGCCGACGTCACCGAACTTCACGAAGCCAAAAACAAAGTTGAAGACAGTGAAAAAAGATTTCGGGATATTGTGAAACAGGCTCCATTTGCCATTGTCATTCTCAGAGGACTCAACCATGTAGTGGAAATTGCCAATGAAGATTATTTGAAATTAGTAGATAAGACCGAAAAACAACTTTTGAACAATCCTCTTTTTGAAACATTACCTGAAGTTGAAGACACCATAGGAGAGATCCTCGCTGATATATATAAAACAGGAAATGCATTTTATGGATACGAATTTGCTGTGAATTTGAACCGTCATGGCAAAACAGAGCTTTGTTATTTCAATTTGGTTTACCATCCTTTAGTCGAAAACAACCTGATATCAGGTATTATGGTCGTCGCTACTGAAGTGACTGCTACCGTAAAAGCAAAACATATGATTGAGGAGAACGAAGAGAAGCTAAAACTTATTATTGAAGCTAGCGAACTTGGTGTTTTCGATATCAATCTAAAATCAGATGACATTGTGGCTTCCGACCGTTGTTATGAGATTTTAGGCTTTCCTGAGGATGAAAATTTAACACACAAAGATCTTATCACTAATATTCACCCAGACGACTTGGCGTTAAGAAAAAAAGCATACGAAATAGCCCTTGAGATTGGTATCCTTCAATATCAACTAAGAGTCATCCACAAGGACCAATCCATTCATTGGATGGATGTAAAAGGTAAGGTGTTTTATGACAAACAAAATAATCCAAGCCGATTGCTTGGAACCGCTAGAGACATCACCGAAGAAAGAACATTTCACCAACAACTACTCGAGAGAGAAGAAAAATTCAGACTCTTGGCGGACTCTATGCCAGAGCACGTTTGGACTTCAGATCCGGATGGCACCCTTAATTATTGGAACAAAACGGTTTTTGATTATTCAGGATTTTCGCAAGAAGACCTAACCAGTAAAGGCTGGATGGAGATGGTGCATCCTGATGACAGAGAGGCAAATATTGAACAATGGAATCAAGCCGTCAGTTCGGGGAATGATTTCTTGACAGAACATCGCTTTAGAAAATACAATGGGGATTACCGATGGCAACTCAGTCGCGCCACCCCTCAAAAAGACAAAGATGGCAAAATAAAAATGTGGGTAGGAACAAGCACGGATATTCAAGAACAAAAAATGTTCACGACTGAACTGGAGAATATGGTAAAGCTCAGAACCAGCGAGTTGCAACAAAAGAATATCGATCTTGAAAAGATGAACAAAGAATTACAATCCTTTGTATATATATCCAGTCATGATTTACAAGAACCCTTACGGAAAATCCAAACGTTTTCATCTCGCATCATAGAAACGGAATATGCTACCTTATCGGACACGGCCAAAAAGCATTTTACGCGCATGCAGAAGTCGGCATTAAGAATGCAAAATCTAATACAAGATTTAATAGCCTACTCAAGAACCAATGTTAAGGAAACCAACTATGAATCCGTTAATCTTCTTGAAGTCATTGAGCACGTTCAAGAAACATTGAGCGAAGAACTGGAAGAAAACGACGTCACATTTACGCTACTTAATATATGTGAGATTAATATTATTCCGGTACAGTTCACGCAAGTCATTCATAATTTGATCAGCAATTCCATTAAGTTTGCCAAAGCTGACCATCCGATACGCATAGAAATTGATTGCGAGAACGTAGAAGGCCATCAAACTGGCATTGAAGCCTTAAATAATAACAAACATTATTGCCATATACGCTACTCTGATAATGGGATTGGTTTTGAACCACAATATAAAGAAAAAATCTTTGAAGTGTTTCAACGTCTTCATAGTAAGGACGAATATACGGGAACTGGCATTGGTCTTGCCATCACCAAAAGAATCATGGAAAACCATGAAGGCATTATTACCGCCAATGGAAACCTAAACGAAGGCGCCGTTTTTGATATTTACCTGCCGGTTCGATAATTTAGTTTTGCACGCATATATTATGATGCGCAGTAAGACGCATTTTGAGCTAATAACTCTTTAATAGAATTTAAAACAAAAATGGTTAATTTAAACTTTAATGTTGGATCCTTATTAGTAGCGTCGCTTAATAATACCATGCTTCTTCTAGGTTTTTCAAATTAATGTTAAAAATCGTAATCTATTTCGTACGCTATGAAAATCTTTATTAAATTTGATTTCACTAATCTATCGTCTCGGTTTATTGATGATAAGCTGAAGGAACTTGGTATCAAATATAGGATGTTAAATTTTGGGGAAATCGAGTTTTTAGAAGATGTTCCTGAAGCTAAACTGCAAGCTTTTTACAGGATTCTGGAAGATTATGGCATTGAAAAAATAGAGAATCAAAAAGTTATTTTGGTTCAGAAAATGAAAGACACCATCATTGACATGGTCTTGAATGCAAAAGAACCCATAAATGTTAAAAGCTCCGTTTATCTATCAGAAAAATTAGGACATAGCTATGGCTATCTTTCCAATTTATTTTCAGAAGTGACCTATACGTCTGTTGAAAACTTTATCATACTTCAACGGATTGAGTATGCCAAATCCTTGATGATAAATACAGAATTATCCTTGACAGAGATTGCATTCAAGTTGCAATATTCCAGTGTGGCGCACTTAAGTACTCAGTTTAAAAATAACACAGGCATAACGCCTACTACATTTCAAAGAATTATTACTAAAAGAAGAGAACTAAACACTAATAAAAGTTAACAAGTAGAAAATGCGAGAAGATTACACCCGTGTGGTATTGGCAGATGATGATGAAGACGATCGCTCTTTCTTTATGGAAGCCTTTGAAGAGCTTAAAATCCAGACTAAAGTTGGAGTTTATAAGGATGGCGTTGATTTGATGAACGCTTTAAATCAACTGGATTCCATTTTGCCAGACATTCTTTTTTTAGATTTGAATATGCCTAAAAAATCGGGCTTGGAATGTTTGAAAGAAATTAAAAGCAATGACCGATTCAAAGATATCGCCATTGCCATATATTCTACTTCTGCATCGGAAGAAGATATAGAAGACACATTTGTCAATGGCGCCAATATTTATATCAAGAAGCCCAATAACTTCAATATTCTCAAGAAGATTTTATCAGATGTTGTTACCATGAATTGGCAGTATCACACCAACGGACTGAACAAAGATAATTTTTTATTACGCTTATAAGTATGAATTTTAAATCCATTTACAACTCTGAGCGCTTCTTAAAAATCATATTTGGTTTAAGTTTGTTTATTGTTTTGGTCATGGGAGGTTTGGCTTATCAATATATAAAGAAACTATCCAAAACTTTTGAAGAGGTTCAACTTACTTACCAAATTAATATTGAACTAGAAAAATTGGCATCCCTTCTTAAAGATGCGGAAAGCAGCAAAAGAGCGTATATTATATCGAAAGACTCCACCTATTTAGAACCTTTTTTATTGAGCGATGAAGCATTAAGTAATAGTTTGACTCGATTAAAATCGCTCACTGCAAATAGTCATGAACATCAAAAAGATGTCAACGAGTTAGAAGTCAAAATTGATCAAAGTATAGATATTTTTGAAAAAACCCTTCAACTCGCCATAACCAATAAAATTGAATCCCCTGAATTTATTGCAGGGTTCAATGAAGGTAGACGTACCATGAACAGTCTTCGTTTTAAGATTATTCAAATGACCACCCATGAGAATAATATGCTTGGTATCAGACAAGAAAAAAGCTCGCAATCTCTCTCAAATGCACCGATGATCGTTTATTACGTTTTGATCATATCACTGGTTGTGTTATTATTAATCTACATACAAATAAGCAAGAACCTCAAAAGTTTAAAACAAAAAAATGAACTTTTAGAAACCTTTAAAGAATCCACAACCCAATCTGAAATAATAAGCAAACTTGGCAATTGGATGTGGCATGTAGAAAATAGCAACTTTGAGTTTTCAGATAATCTGTATCGATTACTTGGGGAAGAACCCCAATCTTTTGAACCTGATTTCGATACATTTATGTCTTTCGTTCATACTGACGATCGGAATAAACTTACGGAACAAGTCGAGAAAATGATTGAACATGAAGATTTGCCTTTCATACATTATAGAATTGTACAAAAAAGCGGCAGCATCAAACATTTCAAGTCCTATGGCAAAGTGTTGTTTGATTCAGAAGGCAATAGAAAGCTATTGGGAACTACGGCCGACATCACAGACGAAATCGAAAACTACCGATTAATTGAAGAGAGAAACCTCGAATTAGAGCGCAACAATAAAGAATTGGCTTCATTTAACTACGTTGCCAGCCACGACTTGCAAGAACCATTGCGAAAAATCCAAACATTTATATCCAGATTGGAGGATAAAGAACAGGAGCATTTATCAAATAATGGAAAATTATATATACAACGCATCAAATCGTCTTCCGCAAGAATGCGCTCTTTAATAGATGATTTATTACAGTTTTCAAGAACAAACAAATCGGAAGAAGCTTTCGAGGATTCCAACATTAATATCTTATTGGAAACTGCTAAACATGATCTGGCTGAGATCATATCGGATAAAAGAGCAAGGATTTCATCAGACAAGTTACCTTCTATGAAAGTCATCCCATTCCAGATAAAACAACTGTTTTTAAATCTTATGAGCAATTCATTAAAATACAGTCGCGAAAATATTGCACCAGTCATCACCATTACCTATTCTCAAACAAAAGTAAGTGATTTGCCTAAGGTGAAATATTCAAAATACACACTTTACCATACAATAACTATAATAGATAACGGCATTGGGTTTGATCAAGATTATGCAGAGAAAATCTTCATTCTTTTTAATAGGCTCCACAACAAGAATGAATATTCTGGTACAGGAATTGGTCTTTCCATATGTAAAAAAATTGTTGAGAATCACAACGGTTACATTACTGCAGAAGGGAATGTAGACCAAGGATCCACTTTCATATTTTATCTACCGATTACCTAATACTTTTATGATCGTCATTAAACAACACCTTATACAACATGTATAGGGTGTTTTTTTTTTGCTTTTATGGAAATTGTATAACCAATTCTGAAAATGCTGTAAGAAAGAATAAGAGGTGTTTATTCATCTTTGTACTGTAAATGAAAAGGCAATAAAATAAAAATGACTCAAGATTTTAATATGAAGACATTTTTTTACACAATATCAGTTCTAATGATAATTATATGGGCCTTAAGTTACTTTGTATATTCTTTAAATGAGACCATTCATTTTTTATTGCTAACGTCTCTTCTATTAGGAATTGCAGGATTTTTAGAGAAGTAAAAACAGTAAATATTACAATTAAAATTAACCATAATTAAAATTGGAGACCTATGAAGACCAATCAAAAACCAGAAGAAAGGCAATATGCCAGAGTAGCCAGAATATTTCCTAAAACGAGTGTTAATGCTGCAAATGCTAGAATTAGAGTGATGGCTACAAACCAAGCCCAATAGTAAATTTTAATCAACACAAACAACTTAACAGCCATGATAACAATAAAATCTAAAATTAACGATCTGTATTCTTTTTTCGATACACTAAAAACTGAAATCGGTGGTACGTTAGCCAAAATCTCTACCGAATATCAGCTTAACATTGATAATGATATAGCAAAAGGTAGCATCCGCTCTATCACTCTTGAAGATGGCCTTGCCGTTCTTGAGTTTAAAATCATTGCACATCAGAATATTGAGATTGCCATTGATGCGCTCTTGGCCACTCATGTTAATTTCATTTATTGTTCAAAAGGAAGATTATCGCACGCTTTCAGTCAAGCCAATACAACTGAGACCAAAATCGAAAATAACATTATCGATGCTTTTCAAACGAGCATCGTAGCAAATATAATATCTGGACAAAATATCATTCTATTAGAGAAGGATATTGAAACAGTGGCAACCTTAATCTCTGTTAACACGTCTTACGAAGGCACAAGTAATTCTAATTGGAGTTCCAAGTTAAGAGATACTTTCATTACCAATAAGACGGATGATTATTTATACATTGGTTCTTACAACCTTAAAATAGCTGAAAGCATTAAACAATTACAATGCATCAAGCAAGAAGGTTTGGTTAGAGAATTACTAACCAAAGGGATTGTAAACGTCATCCTTGCTCTTGAAATCGACCACCATAACAAGGATATCGAGAATTTAGAAATGGAGCCTACTACGTTGAATAAGCAGGAAATTAGTCTCATTGCGACACTGACAAATTATATCAATGAGTCTCCAGACTTAGATCATAAGGTTGAAAACTTAAGCGAGAAAGTTGGACTATCTGCGGCCAAGTTGCAGGAAGGTTTTAAGTTTCAACACGCGCTAACCGTTTGTGAATACATCCGCTCGGTGAGATTGACCAAATCTGAGGAACTTATCATCAATACTGACTTAAACATTTCTGAAATTGTTTATAGTGTTGGCTTTACCAGCCGAAGCTATTTCTCAAAAATCTTTAAGGAGCGCTTTGACTGTACACCAAGTGAATACAAAAAAAATAAGTTAGCTGTCTCAGCATAATATATATCAAAGTACTTCAAGGGATTTTAGTACAAATTTGAAAAGAGCTCTAATGAAAATTAGGGCTTTTTTCTATTCATATTATAGGTATGCTACAACGTCACAGAGTTTTTATTGCGAAAATGGATGGTTGTGAAAAAATTGAATGGCGATCTTATTACATTCGATAAACCATTCTCTAAGTTTTCTGGAGTTAGATGGCAATGCCACTCCGTATGTATTTGGGCAACCAAGTTGTACTATTTTTTATCAGCACGGTATCCCATCCTCTCTCTGTCTAAAATTGGATTGTTAGAGCGCTCCTTGTACTCTAAAATGATACCCATCACTTTGATCAGTAATAAAAACCTTTGATTGGATCATCAGTTTCACATTGTCGTATTCTTAAATAGGAGTTTATCTCGGATATCTAACAACACAAAGGACAAGACCTCTGCAATCATACAATTGGTGGAATGAGATTAGAAAATAAGACAGGCCGCATTTAAACACTTTAATACGATATTCAGCCCCTTTCCATGCCTTATCAAAACATACTGAACTACTTTGACGACAAAAACACCAACACCTCTGCAAAGTCATTAAATGCTTAAATTAAGGCTTTAGAGGGCTGATCATTGATGTAAGAGACGTCGAAATCCTCCTTTAAATACTAACGGCAATTTATGCTTAATTAAATGTCATAACTTTTTGACTTGATCCCTTTAGCAACAGAAGTACTAACGCCTCAGCAGAAATGAAATTCATGAACACCAAAATAAAATATGAAAAAGTGAGTAATCTTTCCAATGCAAAAATAAAAGCGTTGAGAGCGCAGTTCAGAGGGGTTAGAAACGTAGAATTCTTCCTGTATAGACTTACAACAATTTATGCATAATCTTAAAATCCCACAACTTTTTGATTTGATCCTTTAAAATCCCACAACTTTTTGACTTGATCCAAAACACCAACACCTCTGCAAAGTCATTAAATGCTTAAATTAAAGCTTTAGAGTGCTGATCATTGATGTTAGAGACGTTGAATCCTCTATAAACTATTGTAAACATTGACTTAAAGTCAAAACCTACTAAAAACAAAAAAGCCGCTACTTTCGTAACGGCTTTGTTTGCTCCTCTTCTTGGGCTCGAACCAAGGACCCTCTGATTAACAGTCAGATGCTCTAACCAACTGAGCTAAAGAGGAATTTAATTCCTTTAAAGTATGTTTTAAAAGTACACTTAACTTCTTCTCTTAGGCCCTTAACAATCCTGATGGCTATCGAGGAAGGTTTTAAGCCTTATTTTGAGGATGCAAATATATTCTAATTTTTAACTTTAACAAAACAATTTCGAAAAAATTTTAATTCATTATTGCTTTAAAAATATCGTTG
This sequence comes from Gelidibacter sp., assembly GCA_039935255.1. Lineage (GTDB taxonomy): Bacteria > Bacteroidota > Bacteroidia > Flavobacteriales > Flavobacteriaceae > Gelidibacter. Next base: position 13,284 of record JBDTKP010000127.1, read on the forward strand.
CCATTGGCGAACAATACTAACATAATGAGTATCACGAATCCAACCACTTGTGCGCCCTCTAAAAACTTTTCTGAAGGTTTGCGTCCTGATATCATTTCGTACAATAAAAACATCACGTGACCACCATCTAGCGCAGGAATTGGCAAGAGATTTAAAACGCCTAACATAATAGACAAAAAGGCTGTGATTCCCCAAAAGTATTCCCAACTCCAAGTAGAAGGGAAAATATCGAAAATAGCCTTAAAGCCACCAACTCCTTTATAGGCACCAGTACTCGGACTGAAAATTAATTTTAACTGCGTAAAATATCCTGTAATTTGACTGGTAAATCTATCGTAACCAACTCCAAAGCTTTCGCCAAGGCTATATTCCTTTTTTACCACCTCAAAATAGCCCAGATCAGAAAACTTGTTATAATTACCGCCAGGATAAATACCAAGTTTGCCTTTATCATCTACTTGAAGAGCGATTACTTCTGTTTGGTTATCTCTGAAAATCTCTGCTTGAACAGTTTGGCCTTTTAAAGACTTTAATAACGCTTCGAACTGGTCGAAATAAGGGACTGAATTACCGTTTATTGCTTTTATGACATCATCTTTCTTTAAACCCGCTGATTTATTTAAGGATGAGTCTGTGACACTCCCAACCATAAACGGAAATCTCAATTCAAAAAGACTCCGGTCTTTACTCGTCGATAATTGTCCTAAGAAATCTTCGGGTAAGGTTATGGTTTGTTCAACATCATTACGTTTAATAGTTATAGTCTCAGCGCCTATAAAATTACTTCTGATATCCATATAGCTTTCAACTTTGGTATCACCAACTTTCACAACAGCGTCGCCCGTTTGAAATCCTAAATTCGTTAAGAG
>JBDTKP010000128.1:0-6191 GCA_039935255.1 Gelidibacter sp.
TACGCAACTTCCGAAAGTTTAACTAAAAAGATAACATCGGGCAAACCTATTAAAAAGTTTAAATACATCTTGAAAGATTGTGATTACGCGTCCTTTACGGAATTATCACAGGATATTTTACAGATTGTTAAAAAAGAAAACTTATGCTCTGATAAAGACATTGAACTGGCAGTTAATCACTTGGGAGAAGAACGCATAATTCTAATAGCAGATTGTAACATTAAAGAATGAAAATATCAAATAGCAAAACAATTTCATACTGGACCATTCAAATTATTACCTGGTCGTTTTTGTCTGGTGTCATGGCTTTTGCCTATTGGCTTACTGGCAATGAGTTAAAATTGGAACTCTGGCAAGTGGTCATGGATTATTCAACAGTCATGCTTTTGTCCATATTTTTCACTCATCAATTGAGACGCATGCTTAATAAATGGATCGAGTTTGATAATCTTAAAATTGAGGACCTGTTCAAGATTTTAGGGCTATTAATTGCAACAGCTATCGTGTTTTACATTACTTATATGGTATATATCAAATTCATGTATTCCATAGTTTATAATAGATCCGATGTTTATGACCACCCTTCCCAAAGCCTAAAAAACAACATTATATTTATCATTAACTACATTCTGTATTTTATTATATGGACCGTGTTTTATGTTGCGATTAAAGGACTGATGGAACTTAATAAAGGTAGAGAAACCAGGTTACAGTTAGAGTCCAACCTCAAGGAGTCTCAACTCAATACCTTGAAAGGGCAGATCAATCCTCATTTTATGTTCAATAGCCTCAATAACATTCGCGGGTTAATGTTGGAAGATGTCGATAGAGCGCGAAATATGCTTACGGCCTTGTCTGAAACCTTGCGGTATTCCCTCACTAAAAGTGATGCCAATGCCATTGCTTTAGAAGACGAATTGGAAATGGTTCAAAATTACATTGCCATTTCAAAAATACAGCTGGAGGAGCGACTCACGTTTGAAGAACACATCGACGAAGCCTCCTTACAAACTAAAATTCCACCCATGATCGTTCAGATGCTTATAGAAAACGCCATCAAACACGGCATTTCAAATTTAAAAGCAGGCGGAACCATTAAGCTGACCACGCAAATAGAGGGTAGCCAGTTGTTGATAGAAGTGGCAAATACTGGCACCTTGCGTCCTAGTGAAGACAGCACTCAACTGGGCTTAAAAAACATTGAGCAGCGCCTGCATTTACTTTATGGCGCAGCCGCGACATTTAATTTAAAGGAAATAGAAAATCAAGTGGTGGCCACTATTAAAATCCCAGTAGCATGATACTAAAAGCAGTTATTGTAGAAGATTCTCGCTTGGCGCGTAATGAGCTCAAAGAACTCCTTAAAGCACATAAAAACATTGAACTTTTAGGCGAAGCAGAAAACGTCGACGACGGTTTTAAGTTGATTAATGAGACCAAACCAGACCTCCTATTTCTAGATATTAATATGCCTGAAAAAGATGGTTTTGAGTTGTTGGAAATGCTAGATGAAGTGCCCATCACTATTTTCACCACCGCTTTTGACGAATATGCCATCAAGTCTTTTGAATACAATGCGTTTGATTATTTATTGAAACCCATTAACCAAAAACGATTTTCAAAAAGTATTGAAAAAGTCATTGAAAACGCTAGCAAACCGGAAACATCAGCAGGTAAAAATGAAGATGCGTTTAGTTTAGATAAGCAGATTTTCATTAAAGATGGCGAGAAGTGCTGGTTAGTGAAAATTCAGGATATTTCTATATTTGAAATTGTGGGCAACTACACACGGGTCTTTTTTGAAGAAAACAAACCCCTTATTTACAAATCTCTAGCGCAAATAGAAGAGAAATTGCCCAGCGATGTCTTTTTTAGAGCCAATCGGCAACAGATCATCAACATCAACCATGTAAAAAAAGTGGTGTCTTGGTTTAACGGAAAACTTAAAATAGAAATGAATTCTGGAGAAGAAATAGAAATTTCAAGACGGCAATCTTATATTTTTAAGGAGCAATTAAGTTTCTAGATTTATCAAACGAAATTAAATAATAGCGCTCTTGATTAAGATTATAAAAAAAAATCTTAATTAAACAACACAGATCAAACAAATGAACTGTATTATGACTATAAAATCTATGTTGCATCTCTTTATAATTTCACACAATATCATATTTTAAAATAAAACTCATGAAAAAAACAATTTTCATCTTATTAACACTAATCACAACCATGACCCAAGGACAAGAAGACTTTATACAAAAACCTGGACTCACAGGCAACGCAGCTGCGAAAATAGTTCAAGCAGCCTTTGCACAAGCAGAAAAAGACGGCTTGTTTGTGACCATAACGGTGGTGGACAATTCAGGACAGACGCTTGCCGTACAAAGACATCACAACGCTGGAGTGCATACCATTCGCGCAAGTTATAAAAAAGCTTATACGGCCAATTCTCAAAAACGAGAAACTGCCGAAATCGCCAAAGGCATTAAGGACGGCACTATTCCTGAAGATGTTCGTTATTTAGATGAAAATATGCTGATGATGGACGGTGGCATTCCCATTGTGATCAATGGCAAAGTTGTGGGTGGCATTGGTGTAGGTGGTGCTCATGGTAGTGAAGATGTGCGTGTCGCCAAAGCAGGAATAAAAATCCTAGAGCAATAATCTAATTGTTATAACAATAACAACAAGTCCTAGGTGGAGCTCGTCTTTTTTTGTCATTGGAATGTTCAACTTATAAAATAGTAATTGAAACATAATAGCACGCTAACCTTAATCCTCCAATTTATAAATTCTGGTCGGTCGATATTTGTTCTCAATCTGCAGCTCCTTTTTAAGTGCTCCTTGCCGATCAAGTGAGTAGAGACCGCTAAAGTTGCCAGGAATCGCATTAGGCACCACTATAAAGAGTTTGTCATCTATAATATTAAAGAGGTTCATACGTGCAGATGGATTGGAAGTAGGGACGTCTAATCTGGTAAAATTTTCTGGATTTGTCGTATCAAATTCATAATACGAAAGTTCCAAACCATTTCTGGTCGATACATCTTCACTGGAATCAAAAAGATAAGGATCTTTAGAAATATGCAGATACAATTTATTGTTGTATGATATAACGGACTGCGCTATTCTGTCCTTTCCAAAGTGAGATTCAATATCAATTTCCCAGTTGGGGTCAAATTCGGTTTCCCCAGCTTTTATTCGAAAAACTTTTGAGGGATTATGCTTACTAAATTGATTCCAGCCCCAAGAACAAAAATAAAGATTGCCATCTTCATCTTTGGTGGTTGGATTGTTCTCTGATACGAAAAAGCCAACCGTTTTCACACCGCTGTAAGAAATCATTTTCTCAAAGCTGAACGTTGGAATATCAATGACGGCTAAATAAAAATTGTTATCCGTCTCAGGGATGATATTAAAAGTGGCTTCTTTCAAAAACACAACACTCACAAAGAGTTTGTTGTCATGGTAATCCATAACTAAGGAACCCGTTCTTATTAAATTATTTCCATATTCATCTTCAAATTCAGCATCCGGTCGAAAATTTTTAATAGCTGATCGCAGATTTAAAGCTTCTCCCAATTGCATGGTCAACGGATTGAAAGATTGAATCGTTTGTCCGCCACTGTCTTCGTTAAAATAAAAACCAAGAGTATCATTGACTAAAACCAGTTTGCGCGACGGAAAGAGGTTATCCTTACCCACAAAGATTTCACTATCAATAAACACTTGATCGGAACTGTTTAAACTCAAACGAAACAAACCAGGTGTAGAAGAGAAGCCCCGCTTATCTTTCGCCATACTAAAAATGTAATTTTTAAACGATTGATGTCCTGACGAGGTTGAGGGGTCGGAATTGATGAATTTCTGATTATCCTGAATCAAATCGTAAGTTTTTTCCGGATCCACATCTCCCAAACTAAAACTAAAGAAGCGCGTAATATCTGCCGTTGAGGCATCTTCAGTGGCTAACACATAATTAAAAGAAGAATAATCCAATTTTGGGTTTTTATTCTCGTCATCAAGGTTATTCACTTCACAGGCTGCAAATCCCAACAATAGCAAACAAAAAAGAATTTTATACGGTACTGAAAATTTCATATCATTAGAAACTATAAGTTATTTTGACTCTAAAATGTCTACCAGGGCTTTGCATTTTAAATTCATTGTAAACGTCTTCATTAAGAACATTTTTCATTTCTGCGCTAAGGGACACGCTTTGTTTTGAAAAATCTCGAACATAAATAAACCCAAGATTATGGGTGTGCTGATTCGGAATAATCCGGCTGGTATTAATTTTAGAATTACCGAATAATCCCAAAAAACCGTCAGGTTCGAATTGCCTTTCGATAAAATCGAGATAATACTGATGCACATAAGAATAATCCCAGAAAAAGGATAAATCCGTAGAAAGCTTCAACAACTCCTTGATATTATAGGATGCACTGACGTTCCCGTAGTAAAATGGCATATTGGCAATCCGCGCATCCTTTAAGTGATCGTTGTTTTGATATTGATCATTCGAGGATTGAAATCGAAAATCATTCCAGGTTAAATTTCCGGTCAAACGTAAATCCTCCACGGGCTCGTAATTGGCTTGCAATTCGACACCCAATCCTTTTACATTGTCCAAATTGAGAAACGTCGCTTGATATTGATTTAAGTCCTTCAAACGAATTAAATTTTTGGTGTCGCGATAGTAGGTGTTTATTTCAAAACCATAAGATTCCGCATTATAGGTATAACCTAAGTTTATGTTCCTACTCTCTTCGGGAGTCAGTTCATAATTGGCAATTATAAAGTTGTTATCGCCAAACAACTCCTGCTGTTCAGGAAGTCGAAACGTGTTTTCATAAGAAAGCCTGACGTAGCTTTTCTCGTTGATATTGTATTTTAACGCCTGAGAAAAACTCAATCCCGTATTGACCACTTCTTTATTTACAATTTTTTGTTCTAAGGGATTTTCTGAGGCATCATACTGGCCGGCAAAATTGCCAAACAGGTATTTAAATTGCGTGTTAGATTCCAATTTGCGATCAAAAAACTGTGAATTTAAAGCGAAATTTGTAATCAACTTATCATAGTTGGTACCATTCAAATTGAGATCGCCCACGTTGGACGTTCTATTATAATGGCTAAAAACTGTATTGTTTTCAATCTGGAAATAATCATTGATTAAATAATTAAGATTCGTTCGCGAAGTAAATTGCTTGAAATTATTTTCAAGATAGCCCTTATCCAAAAGCATATTACCCATTTCAGAACCGGAATTTGTGGGATGAGCAATCCCTTTCCAATCGTAATACACATTTTTTGCCAAGTCGAAAATTTCAAAATTGATTTGGCTATAGACCAAAAATTGATTGATGCTCAATTTGTTTTCTAAGAAGTGATTCTTATATTTTACAGAAGGAATAAAATTGCCTCGCTCCTGTCGGTATACTTCTCCAAAAGGCCGCGCTCTAGAAAATGGATCGTTCTGAATATCCTTTTGCAATCCGTAGGAGTTGACCTTAAATTCCAAGGTTTCGGCCCAAGACAAATCGCGCGCTTGTAAAGAGAATTCCAAGGAATGCTGCTTAAATGCGTTATGAAATAAGCGCTCACTTATATAAGCAACTTGACCGCTTTTTGGATCTTTATAAGGCAGGTTATCTACTTTATAATTGTTGTCAGAATAATTATAAAAACTATTGATCCCAAAAAAAAGATGCTCGTTTAATTTGATGTTCGCATTAGCGGTGGCGATATGGGTGTTATAGGATCCCGTTTCATAAGATACGGTTCCGGATGTTTTTTTACTGGTTTTAGGAACAATATTGATGGCACTGCCCAAGGCATCCACTCCGATTTTTGTAGGGAGTACGCCTTTATAGACTTCCACACGACTGATTGCATTGGTAGGAACCTTGGTAAGACCATAGTTAGAACCTAGATAGTCAATGGGAATATCATCATATAAAAACTTAACCGCATTGCCCTGAAAGCCACCTACGATAATATTGCTCGTGGATCCAAGTCCACCAATATTTCTGATTTTAACCCCTGGACTTTTATCGACTAAATCTTCTACAGAATTAGCGCGTCGCGTGTTGGCTTCCACCGAAATAACATCCGACTTAATGGCACTGTTTTTTAACTTTTCACTGATGCTCAAAGTCTTTAATCTCACCTCATCCAGATTATAGGTG
>JBDTKP010000129.1:0-5863 GCA_039935255.1 Gelidibacter sp.
TGATGTCGTCAAAATAGCGCATATTAAACACTAACTTCTGTTTGTCAGGTAAGGTCGCTATGGCTTTTTGTAGTTTTAATTGTATGTCGCTGCCTTCAAAATAAACATCGGCTTCAAGATTTTCTATGGTTCGTTTTTGTACTTCTTCGCTAGTGATACTTTGTAATTGGGCATTTTTTTTGAGATGTGTGAACGCTTCATTGGTTGCGATGCGATACATCCACGAATACAATTTGCTTTCCCCTTTAAACTTATGAATATTTTTATAGACTTTGATAAACGTATTTTGCAATACATCATCAGTATCATCATGGGAGACAACAATCTTTCGAATATGCCAGTACAGACGTTCCTTATAAAGTGTAAGTAATTCCTTAAAAGCTGATTCTTTTGTTTTTTTAGATGTTAATCTTGAAATGAGTTCGTCGTCTTGATGCACAAAAGCTTTTTTTAATAAGACTGCTGAAGTTATAAAAAGTTTAATACAATAATTAGAAAAAGCATTCTAAAACAAAATCATTGATAATTAGTGAGTTGCACGAAGTATCATCGCTCAAGAGTAAAAATCATCGATGAATTGTATTTTTTTGTTGTTTGGTATTGTAAAAAGTAATATGTTTACATCAACCTAACCTACTTAAAAGTCAATGCGCTCCAAACATTGGCGGTAAAAAGAAAAGGATGCGCATTGGTAGTGGCATCCTTTTCTTATTTTATATTTCTTTGGCAAGTTTAATCGAAACTCTGCATATCGACAAGCATTTTATAGACCCCATTTTTTTCAATGAGTTCAGTGTGTTTTCCTTGTTCAACAATTTCTCCTTTTTGCATCACTACAATTTCATCTGCATTTTGAATGGTTGACAATCTATGGGCAATCACAATAGAGGTTCTGTGACGCATCATATTTTCTAGAGCTGACTGTACTAAGCGTTCACTTTCTGTATCTAAAGAAGAAGTAGCTTCGTCCAAAATCATAATTGGAGGATTTTTGAGTACTGCTCTGGCAATGCTTAAGCGTTGCTTTTGACCACCTGATAATTTATTCCCCGAATCGCCTATATTAGAGTGGATACCATTAGGAAGGTCTTTCACAAATTCCCAGGCGTTGGCAATTTTTAAGGCCTCAATCACTTCATCATCGGTGGCATTTTGCTTCCCGATTTTAAGATTATTGCTAATGGTATCATTGAACAAAATGGAATCCTGAGATACTACACCGAGCATGCCCCGTAGTGAGGAAGTTGCTAAATTTTTAATATCTATACCATCAATGGTAATGGAGCCTTCGTTGACATCATAGAATCTCGTAATCAAATTGGCCATGGTGCTTTTACCACTTCCAGACTGTCCGACCAACGCGATGGTTTTGCCTTTATGAACATTGATACTAAAATTCTTAAGTACCAAATCATCTTCATATTTAAAGGAGATATTGTTAACCGCTATATTGGAATCAAAAGTTTCTTTTATGACTGGGTTTTCGATCTCTGCAATGGTGTTTTCTGAATCCAAAAATTCCAAAATACGCTGGGCCGCTCCATTTCCTTTCTTAACACCATAGCTTGCCTTCGCAATAGCTTTAGCAGGAGTCAAAATATTATAAGCTAATGAAATGTAGCCTATAAAGAAACTTGGATCCATTGAGTTGTCTACAAATACTAAATAGCCCCCATATACCAACAGAATCCCAATTACGATGATGCCCAAGAATTCGCTAATAGGAGAAGCTAAATTTTGACGGTTCAGTAGTGTATTGGAATATGTGTAATAGCGCTCGTTGGAATCCTCAAATTTCTTGGCAAATACTTTCTCCACGTCGAAGGCCTTTATAATGCGTAAGCCTGTCATCGTTTCTTCAAGAATAGATAAAAATATGCCTTGTTCCTGTTGGACTTTTAACGATCCTTTTTTTAGTGATTTTCCTATTTTTGATATGATAAATCCTGAAATAGGAATAAAAATAAAAACAAATAAAGTTAATTTAGCGCTCAAAATCAGCATCGTAATTAAAGAAAACAAAATAGTCAAAGGTTCTCGGACCACCATTTCCAAAATAGACAAAAACGAATTTTTAACTTCATCCACGTCACTACTTACTCGAGAAATTGTATCTCCTTTTGATTTTTCAGAATAAAAAGCGAGTGGGAGTGTCACAATTTTATCAAACATGACATTTCTAATGTCTTTTAAAACACCATTTCTTAAAAATGTGATGTAATACATTCCTAGATAATTAAAGAGATTTTTAAGTAAGAACATGCTAATGATCACAGAAACCATGAACATAAGTACTTTAAAATCGCCGTAAGTCTCAATTTTATCTACTACAAAATAGTTAAGGGAATCTTCCACAAAACTTTTAATACTCCCTAAACCTTCAAATTTAGGTTTAGCAACTTCAACAGGTTGGTCGCTAAAAATAACCTTCATTATAGGAATTAAAGCAACAAAGGAAAGTGTGCTAAAAAGCGCATAAAGGATATTGAAAAAAATATTTAAATATGCATATTTTTTGTACGGAATAATAAACCGATAGAACTTTTTTAAATACTCCATTTAACTCAATTTCATGTCTTTTAAGATGGCGTCAATTTTGTGCTGCAGTTGGATGTTCATGGTTGAAAACTCTTCAACAGAAGCCAAAGGCGCATTAACACTGATGTAAAATTTTATTTTAGGTTCTGTTCCACTTGGTCTCAATGCTATTTTACTTCCATCTTCAGTATAGTAAATAATGACATTGGATTTTGGAATATCGAGATCCTCCTCTTTATTGGTAAGGAAGTTTTTCGCTTTTGAAAGTTCGTAATCTTCAATTCGGGTCACTTTGGAACCGTTGATTTCCTTTAGAGGGTTTTCTCTGACGTCAATCATCATTTGTTTGATTTCTTGTGCGCCATCCATCCCTTTTTTAGTGATCGCTACCAAATGTTCTTTGTAAAGACCATGAGATACATAGAGCGCTAATAAAGTTTCATAAAAAGAACTGCCATCAGCTTTAGCCTGTGCAGCTATTTCGCAGGCCAAAAGGGTAGAGGTAACCGCATCTTTATCACGTACAAAATCGCCCACCATAAAACCAAAGCTTTCTTCACCGCCTCCAATAAAGTCAAGCTCAGGAAAATCGTTGATCATTTTGGCGATCCATTTAAATCCGGTTAGCCCTTCTTTATATTCAACGCCATATGATTTTACTAACTCCTCCACCATTGGGGTGGAAACTATAGTAGAACCTACAAACTCTTTACCATTAATTTTACCTTGTTTTTTCCATTGTTTTAAGAGGAAGTCAGTCATTACCAACATGGCTTGATTCCCATTGAGCAGGATTAATTTGCCTTCTAAATTTCTAACCGCAACTCCTAAACGGTCACCGTCAGGATCTGTACCAATTACAATGTCAGCATTCACTTTGTCAGCGAGTTCTAAGGCCATTTTTAAAGCTTCTGGCTCTTCTGGATTAGGAGATTTTACTGTTGGGAAATCGCCATTTGGAGCTTCTTGTTCTTTAACGATATGAACGTTTTTATAGCCTGCACGTTTTAGCGTTTCTGGAATAGTTATAGTTGTCGTACCGTGTAGTGGCGTGAATACAATAGTTAAATCGTCTTTCGCTTTCTGATTGGTGAAATTTCCGTTTTTTACTGAAGCATTAATAAATGCATCATCCACCTCTTTTCCTATAATCTTAATGAAGCTCTCTTTAGCTTCAAATTTAATTTCAGAATAATCCAAGCTGTTGATTTCATCAATGATCGCCGCGTCTTGAGGTGGCACCAATTGTCCACCATCTTGCCAATACACTTTGTAGCCATTATATTCTGGAGGGTTATGTGATGCGGTCAAAACAATACCACAGTGGCAGTTTAAATGTCTAACGGAAAATGATAGTTCGGGAGTAGTGCGTAAATCTTCAAATAAATAGACTTCAATGTCATTGGCTGAAAACACATTCGCCACAATTTTTGCTAATGTTTTACTGTTATGGCGACAATCATAAGCAATAACCACTTTGGGAGTTTCGTTTGGAAATTGCTCGTGCAAATAATTGCTCAAGCCTTGGGTGTTTCTTCCTAAAGTATATTTATTGATCCGGTTGGTTCCAACGCCCATAACGCCGCGCATGCCACCAGTTCCAAACTCTAAATCCTTATAAAATGCCTCTTGGATTTCCTTGGGATGAAAGGCGATACTGTCCTTAATCTCATTTTGGGTTTCTTCGTCAAAAGTTGGCGTTAACCAAGTATTTATGCGTTCTAAAATTTTTGGATCAATGTGAATCATGGCCGTGTGATTATGATTTATATTACAAAAATAGACAATTAAGCAAATGTTAATTGATTATAGACTATTAATTTGATGGATTAGAAATTCAGTTCATCATGAATGAGATACCGTTTTTTGTCGTCTTTAGTGCGTAAAATAATTTCGCCCAAAAAGCCAGCAATAAAAAACTGCGTCCCAATAATCATGGTAGATAAAGCGATATAAAATTGCGGACGATCTGTAATAAGCCGTCCTCCTGTATTTAAAAAGATTTTGTCGATGCCTAAATAGAGTGTAAAGCCAAATCCAATCATAAACATGATTACACCTAGGGCCCCAAAAAGGTGCATTGGCCGTCTTCCAAAACGTGAAAGGAACCAAATGGTCAATAAATCAAGAAATCCATGGATAAAGCGGTCCATGCCAAATTTAGTATTTCCATATTTTCGAGCTTGATGAAGTACGACTTTTTCTCCGATATTAGAAAAGCCAGCATTTTTGGCCAACACTGGAATATAGCGGTGCATTTCACCATTCACATCAATATTTTTGACCACATTGAGCTTGTATGCTTTTAGTCCGCAGTTAAAATCGTTTAATTTTACGCCTGAAGTTTTACGTGCTGCCCAATTAAATAGTTTTGAAGGTAGGTTTTTGGAAATTATCGAATCGTAACGCTTTTTCTTCCAACCCGAAACCAAATCATAATGATCATTCACGATCATATTATAAAGTTCGGGGATTTCTTCTGGATTGTCCTGCAAATCGGCGTCCATAGTAACAACTACTTCTCCCTGAGCTTTTTCAAATCCAGCATGAAGTGCTTGTGACTTACCATAATTTCTAAAAAAACGGATGCCTTTTACGTTGCTGTCCTTTTGCGACAAGTGCTCAATGACGTTCCATGAACCATCGGTGCTGCCATCATCAATAAAAATGATTTCATATGAAAAATGATTGGATCGCATAACCTTTGCAATCCAATCATATAATTCAGGTAACGATTCTTGTTCGTTGAGTAGCGGTATGACTACTGATATGTTCATTTATTTGTTTTCAAAATGTAAGGCCTCAAAAGTAATACAATTACTTCAAAACGTTTTTATTCTTTTTTCATTACCAATCCACCGATAAGTGAATATATAAGACCAAAAAGAGAACTCATGGCAATCCAGAAAGCACTTGCTATGGCAGGATTCATAAACATTTCTACGAACTTCATGCCCTGCGCAACCATTTCTTCCGTCATATCAGGATTTTGCTCAAGCATATTATCTCTGGCTACATCCATTATTTGATTCTGAAAATCAGGATCTATAAAGTAATTGAATATTAAAGAATAAACAACAAACACAATGCCACTGATAACACCAATCAATACGCCAACTTTAAGTGCATCACTTAAACTTAAGATATTAAAATTTCTTTTCTTATATTGAGCAATAGCATAAAGGATGACAATTGGGAAAATGAGATAATAAATTGCTGTTGGCCATTGTGCGCCTTCTAAGGCTAATCCCGTTATGTAAGTCATCACAGAAATGACCACCATAACAAGACCTAAAATCACGCCGTAATTGATTGCAAATTTACC
>JBDTKP010000130.1:0-13973 GCA_039935255.1 Gelidibacter sp.
CCCGTTGCATTAATTACTTCACGAGATTTATGGGTTTTAGATTCGCCCTCATGTTTGTAAGAAACTCTTAAGTTCTTATTTAGTTTTTCAATAGCCGTGACATCGGCATCAAAAACAAACTTAACTCCTAAATTTCGTAATTTTACTATCAATTTTTTCACTACATAGTGATCGAATTCAGAAAGAGCAGTCTCATCTCTTTCAATAATAGTCACCTTACAACCTAATGTGGCCAACATACACGCAAATTCCATGGCGATATAACCAGAACCGATAAACGTAACAGATTTTGGAATTTTCTTCATATTGAGAATGTCTTCGCTAACTTTTAAGAATTCCTTGCCTTCAATGTTAAGTGGTCTTGGAATATTTCCTGTTGCAATAACAAACTTATCTGCGGAAACAACTTTACCTTCCACTTCAACTTCATTTTTGCTAATGAATTTTGGGGATTGGTTGTAAAGCGACATCCCCAAAGCCTTTAATTTTTCTTCTGTATTAGGAGGAATGGGATCAGAAAACGAGCGTTTAAACTTTTGAACTTTTTTCCAGTTCAGCTTCGGAAGTGTTTTTACACCAAAACCCTTGAGGTTCTGACTTTGATAAACGAGCTGTGAAAATTGAAGCAATATTCGTTTGGAATCGCAACCCCTGTTGGCACAGGTACCGCCAAATTCCCTGTTGTCTGAAATAGCGACACTCAAGTTGTTCTTTCTGCATATCTCTGCCGCAGTTTGACCTGCGACGCCACTACCAATAACGAAAACGTCATAATGCTTATTTTTCATAATCTTATATTATAGAGAATAAGATACTCAAGTTTCAGGTAGAATATGTTATGAAAAATGTAAAATTTGAAATGAATTAAGATTTATGCTTTCCAGCAACCACAATCACAATTTCGCCTTTTGGAGGTTTGGCGGTGTAGTGTTCCAAAACTTCTTTTGCCGTTCCTCTAATCGTCTCTTCATAAAGCTTGCTTAATTCCCGTGAAACGGAAACAGGGCGATCTTCACCAAAATACTCGCAAAAATGAGCTAAGGTTTTTATGAGTTTGTGTGGACTCTCATAAAAAATAATGGTTCGGGTTTCTTCCGCCAAAAGGGTCAATCGGGTCTGTCGGCCTTTTTTAACCGGCAAAAACCCTTCAAATACAAACTTGTCATTTGGCAATCCACTATTGACCAAGGCAGGTACAAAAGCAGTCGCTCCTGGGAGACAATCCACTTCTATATGGTTTTCAATACATGCACGTGTCAATAAAAATCCAGGATCAGAAATAGCGGGCGTTCCCGCATCACTAATCAGAGCCACTGTAGTGCCCGATTTTATCTTTTCAACCAATTGCTGCACCGTTTTATGCTCATTGTGCATGTGATGGGATTGCGCATGCGTCGTAATTTCATAATGCTTCAGAAGTTTCCCGGAAGTACGCGTGTCTTCAGCCAGAATCAAATCGACTTCTTTTAAAACCTCAACAGCTCGAAAAGTCATGTCCTTCAAATTCCCTATAGGCGTGGGTACAATAAATAATTTACTCATTAATTAATCGAACTTTCCTTCTATAATTGACATAAAACGCGCTTCAACATCTTCTTTTCCTAACCAACCATTATAGTCTGGTTTAACAATGTTTTGGATTAAATATTCAGCTTCATCAAAGGAACTTGAGGTGTTAATTTGAGAAAGTACGCGTTCATAATCTTCCCGTTCACCATCAAAAAGATATTTGATGAAAGCAATTTTATCATTAAGACCGATATTAATGCCGTGTTTTAGTTTGTCGTTTAGCGACTTTTTAAAATGCTCATGAGAATTTGAAGAGGAAACAGGTTCAAACACTGGCATGTTCTTAAATCCTGCAGTCAATTCATCAAAATCATTTATATTATCCTCGATTTCTGGCAAAGGTTGCTCAAAAAAGGCATCAATTTCCTGGGTATTTTGAGGCATTTGCGCAACCATATCTTTAATTTTCTCTATAACAGGTTCCATAATGCCATCATCTTCTATTTCATCAAGGTTGACATATATTTTATCACCACGTTCAATGTTATCACTGACTTCATTATTGAAAGCGACGTCCAACATTTCAAAAAACGAAGAATCAACCCCTATAGTAGGTAAGGTTTGTTCTAAATTTTCATTGGCAAATTTTAAAACACATAATTTTTCATATAAAAGACCTGTCTCACGATGAAGCTCCAAAACATTCTCTCTACCTTTCAATTTCAGAATACGATGTGCAATGCTCATAAGTTCCGACTCCAGCTTCTTCTTCATAACTTTTATCTTTAATTCGAATTAATACTTTTGATTTTTATTAATTTTGCGCCACCTTTATAGAATCCAAAGGTAAGCTTTGTTAAGTGTTAAAATTACAAAATGTTTCTTGAAAATACAGTAAATCCTAAAGAACAATTTGGGTGGATTGAGGTTATTTGTGGCTCTATGTTTTCAGGTAAAACTGAAGAATTGATCAGGCGTCTTAAGCGTGCTCAGTTTGCTAAACAGAAAGTTGAAATTTTTAAACCAGCCGTCGATGTGCGTTATGATGAGGCTTTAGTTGTGTCTCATGATGCCAATCAAATTCGCTCTACACCAGTTCCTGCTGCTGCTAATATTCCTATTTTAGCAGACGGTTGTGATGTGGTAGGTATTGATGAAGCACAATTTTTTGATGATGAAATCGTTCGCGTTTGTAATGACTTGGCAAATAAGGGCGTTAGAGTTATAGTGGCAGGCTTAGACATGGATTTTAAAGGCAACCCCTTTGGCCCCATGCCGTACTTAATGGCTACTGCCGAGTATGTCACTAAAGTCCATGCCATTTGTACACGGACAGGAAATTTGGCCCAATACAGCTATCGAAAAGCCCAAAGTGATGCCTTAGTACTTTTAGGAGAAGTGGACGAATATGAACCCTTAAGTCGTGGTGCATTTTACAAAGCAATGGCACATGACAAAGCGAGAAACATGAAGGTCAAAGATGCCGAAGAACTTACCACAAAACCAAAAGACCCTAATGCCTAAAGTGCAAGAAACTGTCCTCGAAATTGATCTTTCTGCTTTAAAACACAATTTTCAATATCTCCAATCCAAACTGCGTAAGGACACCAAATTTCTCGCTGTAGTTAAAGCATTTGCCTATGGTAATGATGCCGATGAAATTGCACTTTATCTCCAAAATTTAGACGTTGATTATTTTGCAGTGGCTTATACACAAGAAGGTGTTGCATTGCGAGATGCAGGCATTACAAAGCCTATTTTAGTTTTGCATCCGTTGCCTATTGGTTTTGAAACCCTCATAGAACGTTGTTTGGAGCCCAGCATTTATAACAAGAAAGTGCTCAAAGAGTTTTTGCAAGTTGCTTCAGATAAAAAGCAAAACAACTATCCTATCCACCTCAAATTTAATACTGGACTCAACAGATTAGGTTTTTCTGAAGATGATATTGAAGACATCTATACCAAAGTAAACGCATCGGAGGCTGTTAAAATTAAATCGCTTTTTTCACATTTGGCAGCTAGTGAGGATTTGAATGAAAAGGAATTTACACAGCATCAAATAGCATCGTTTAAAAATATCTCAGATAAGTTTACAAAGGTTTTTGGCTACAAACCGATGCTGCATTTATGTAATACCTCTGGCCTAATAAATTATCCCGAAGCCCATTTAGATATGGTTCGTAGCGGCATTGGACTTTATGGATTTGGGAATTCTGAAAAGGAAAACAAACATTTCAGACCAATCGCTTCACTTAAATCGGTGATTTCACAAATACACGAAATTGCAGAAGGCGCAACGGTTGGCTACAATCGTGCTTACAAAAGTAAATCATTAATGAGAACCGCAACAATTCCTATTGGTCATGCCGATGGTATTGGCAGACCCTATGGCAACGGCAAAGGATGTCTCATTATTAATGGAAAAAAAGCCCCTATTATTGGTAATGTTTGTATGGACATGATTATGGTTAATGTTACCGATATTGATTGTCAAGAAGGGGATGAAGTCATTGTTTTCGACACTTTGAATACTGCTGAAAATTTAGCTCATTCTGCAAACACGATTTCTTATGAATTGATTACAGCTATTTCCCAACGTGTTAAACGCATTATCAAAAAATAATTGATAATTGTAATTTAACACTTCCATATTTTTCTTACTTTAGTATCTTAATAATTAATTCAATTAACTATGTGGAAAGACTTTAAAGATTTTATCATGACTGGCAACGTCATTGACTTGGCAGTTGCTGTTCTTTTAGCAGGAGCTGTTGGCCTAGTTGTCAATGGTTTTGTTACTGACATTATGATGCCAATTGTAGGGTATTTTACTGGAGGAGTCGATTTTACAGATATGTTCTTCGCTTTAGACGGAAAGGAATACGGATCTCTAGCAGCTGCAACAGAAGCTGGAGCAGCAGTTATTGCTTATGGCAAATGGATCAACTCCATCATTAATTTAATGATTGTTGGTTTCGTCTTGTTTATGATTGTTAAAGCTTACGCCAAAGTAAGGGCTAAAAAAATAGAATCACCTGCAGCTCCTGCTGGCCCAACTGAAATAGATTTATTGAAAGAAATCAGAGACGCATTAAAAAAATAATCACCCTACACCCATATTCTAACTTAAGCCCGATTTTCAAAAAAATCGGGCTCTTTTTTTACATAAGGTTCATTAAAACGCATTGAATTAATGGTTACTTTAGCATCTTTAAATTTTAAAATTATGAAAATAGCTATTATTGGTGCCACTGGAATGGTGGGCGAAGTAATGTTAAACATCCTTGAAGAACGTAATTTTCCATTTACTGAGCTACTACTTGTAGCTTCAGAGAGGTCTGTTGGTAAGGAAATTACATTTAAAAATAAAACATACAAGGTCATAGGATTAGCAGAAGCTGTTTCAAAAAAACCAGATATCGCTTTCTTTTCTGCAGGAGGAACTACCTCTTTAGAATGGGCTCCAAAATTTGCAGAAGCTGGCACAACAGTTATTGATAATTCTTCCGCTTGGCGAATGGATCCTTCAAAAAAATTGATCGTTCCAGAAATTAATGCACATCTGCTTACAACAGACGATAAAATTATTGCCAACCCAAACTGTTCAACCACTCAAATGGTAATGGTCTTGGCGCCGCTTAATAAAAAATATCAAATCAAAAGAGTGGTCGTTTCCACCTATCAATCCATTACTGGAACTGGTGTGAAAGCCGTAAAACAATTAGAAAATGAATTGGCTGGCATCAAAGGAGAAATGGCTTATCCTTACCCAATACATAAAAATGTGATTCCACATTGTGATGTGTTTGAAGAAAATGGTTACACAAAAGAAGAAATGAAATTGGTTCAAGAAACTCAGAAAATCCTTGAAGACAGGTCAATTGCAGTTACTGCTACCGCTGTAAGAGTCCCTACTCAAGGTGGTCATAGCGAAGCGGTAAACATAGAATTCTTAAACGATTTTGACGTTTCTGAAGTGCGTCAATTACTGAGTAAAACCACCGGAGTCGTGGTTCAAGACAATACCGACGTTAACACGTATCCAATGCCCATTTATGCCAACGGAAAAGATGACGTATTCGTTGGAAGGATCAGACGGGATGGATCTCAACCAAACTCGTTAAACCTATGGATTGTAAGTGACAACCTAAGAAAAGGTGCGGCTACAAACACCATACAAATTGCGGAGTATTTAATTGAAAAAAATTTGGTTTAATAGAAAGACAACGTTTATCAAAAATAAATTTCCTTAATAGGGTATTAAAAAAGCTCATACAACCGTTTGTAGGAGCTTTTTTGTTTATTTTTGGAAGTCAACATTTAACACGTTTACTTTTATGAAAAAATTAGCGCTTGCAATGGTCGTTCTTACTACAATTACCGCTTGCAAAAATGAAAACGAACTTAAAAAATCCAATGCTATTGCTGTGACCTATCCCGAAACCAAAACGGTAGATACCGTTGATACTTATTTTGGAGAACAAGTGAATGATCCTTACCGCTGGCTCGAAGATGACAGAAGTGAAGAAACAGGAGCCTGGGTAAAAGCCCAAAATAAAGTTACAGGAGATTATTTAGCACAAATCCCTTACCGACAAGAACTTAAAGATCGATTAACAGAAATTTGGAATTACGAAAAAATTAGCGCGCCTTTCATTGAGGGTGAGTATACCTACTATTACAAAAATGATGGTTTACAAAACCAATCCGTTATTTACAGAAAGAAAACAGGAGACGATAAAGAAGAGATCTTTTTAGATCCAAATACCTTTAGTAAAGACGGTACCGTTTCTTTGGGTGGTCTTAATTTCTCTAAAAACGGAAAACTTGCGGCTTATTCTATTTCAGAAGGAGGAAGCGATTGGCGTAAAGTCATTATTTTAGATATCGAAACTAAAAAACAAATTGAAGACACCATTGTTGATGTAAAATTCAGCGGCATTTCATGGAAGAACAATGAAGGTTTTTATTACTCAAGCTATGACAAGCCTAAAGGCAGTGAGCTTTCAGCTAAAACAGACCAACATAAACTCTTTTATCATAAATTAGGAACTTCACAAAAGCAAGACCAGTTGATTTATGGTGGCACTCCAGAGCAAAAACATCGCTATGTGAGTGGTGGCGTTACTGAAGATGGAAAATATCTATTCATCTACCCGAGAAGTTCTACCTCTGGAACAAAATTATTAATGCAGGATTTATCACAGCCAAACGGCAAAATGATTACCATTTTGGATACTGCTGATACAGATACTAGCGTCATTGAAAATGTTGGAAGCACGTTGTATTTGATTACCAACAAGAATGCTCCGAATCAAAAAGTAGTAACCGTAGATGCTTCAAATCCAAGCCCAGAAAACTGGAAAGATTTTATTCCTGAAACAGAAAATGTTTTGAGCGTTTCTACGAGTAGCGGGTCTATTTTTGCTCGCTATATGGTAGATGCAGTTTCTAAAGTACAGCAGTACGATTATGATGGCAAGTTGGTTCGAGAAATTGAACTTCCAGGTGTTGGAAGCGCTGGTGGTTTTAGCGGTAAAAAAGAAGATGCTGTTATTTACTATTCTTTTTCCAATTACATCACTCCAGGCACTATTTATACGCTGAATCCTGAAAGTGGCGCTTCTGAAGTTTACAAAAAGCCAGCCATCGATTTTAATCCAGACAATTTTGAAAGCAAGCAGGTCTTTTACACTTCAAAAGATGGTACTAAAATACCGATGATCATTTCTTATAAAAAAGGCGTTGAACTGAACGGTAAAAACCCAACCATTTTATACAGTTACGGCGGATTTAATATTTCAATGACTCCTGGTTTTAACATCGCCAATGCAGTTTGGATGGAGCAAGGCGGTATTTATGCCGTACCTAATATCCGTGGTGGTGGAGAATATGGCAAAAAATGGCATGATGCGGGCACTAAAAAACAAAAGCAAAATGTATTTGACGATTTTATCGCTGCCGCAGAATATTTAATAGATAGTAAATATACCTCATCAGATTATTTAGCAATTCGTGGCGGATCAAACGGCGGACTTTTAGTTGGCGCGACCATGACGCAACGTCCAGATTTGATGAAAGTAGCACTCCCAGCAGTTGGCGTTTTGGATATGTTACGTTACCATACGTTTACATCAGGAGCAGGCTGGGCCTATGATTACGGAACGTCTGAAGACGACAAAGAAATGTTTGATTATTTAAAAGGCTATTCTCCTATTCACAACGTGAAAGAAGGTGTGGCATATCCTGCAACGATGATTACTACTGGCGATCATGATGACCGTGTGGTTCCTGCGCATAGTTTTAAATTTGCCGCAGAATTACAGAGCAAACAAACAGGCAATAATCCAACACTTATCAGAATTGAAACGGATGCTGGCCATGGTGCCGGAACACCTGTAAGCAAAACCATCGAAGAATATGCTGATATTTTCGGCTTTACGCTTTACAATATGGGTTATAAGGTCCTTCCAAATAAAACCAAAGCAAAAGCAAAGGGATAAAATATTTGAGAATTAATTTCAGACCTGTCATTACCGAAACATCGGGAATGACAGGTCTTATTATAAAACTACCATGTTAAAAGTCGAAAACATTACGTTCGCTTACAATAAGAAAAGCAAGGATGCTCCAGTGCTCAGTAACATTGACTTTACAGTAGCTAAAGGCGAACATATTTCAATAATCGGTGAAAGTGGTTCAGGAAAATCCACGCTTTTAAAATTAATTTACGGAGAATATGACTTAGATCAAGGCCATATTTTTTGGAAAGACACAGAGGTTTTAGGGCCAAAATACAATCTTGTGGTTGGCTACGATTTCATGAAATATGTTGCACAAGAATTTGATTTAATGCCTTTTATAACAGTTGCAGAAAACATTGGCAAACACCTGTCTAATTTCTTTCCGGAAGAAAAGAAAGTACGTGTTCAGGAGCTTTTAGATGTCGTTGAATTAACAGACTTTGCGAACACCAAAGTCAAAACCTTAAGTGGCGGACAAAAACAACGTGTGGCCTTAGCAAGAGCTTTGGCAAAACAACCAGAAATCATCTTATTGGACGAGCCTTTTAGCCATATTGATAACTTTCAAAAACAATCCTTGCGCAGAAGCGTCTTTAACTATCTCAAAGAAAAAAATATTGCCTGTATTGTTGCTACTCACGACAGCGAGGATGTGATGGGATATGCAGACAGAATGATTGTATTACACGATTCAACAATCATCGCCAACAAATCTCCCCAAGAACTCTATAAAAACCCAGAAATGCCTTTAACAGCATCATTTTTTGGCGAATTTAATCTCATCGATGATCAAATAATTTATGCGCATCAACTTCAAATTGTTGAGAATTCAGAATTAAGAGTAACAGTCACCCGCAATTATTTTAAAGGCCACTATTATTTGATTGAAGCACATACAGATGATGATATTATCTTTTTTGAGAATCAAACAGCGTTAGAAAAAAACTCAAAAGTCTTTCTTCGAGTTCTCAAACGGCAATAGCCCAAGCTCCAAATTGGCCGTGATGGCTCAGAGATAACTGCTCTATTTGTAAGATTCCCTGGATGTGAAATTGTGGTACTCCAATTTCGTTTTTAATTATTTCGATAGTTTCCACAGACACCTTCATCAATTGAGCATAGGCCACAACAGCATGCTGGTATCTGTGTTTATATGACACTTCAGCATCTGTATTTGATACTTGAAAAACATCAGAGATCCAATTTTGTTTTAAGTAAGCTGTGGTCTGAATGAATTTCTGATTTGTTTCTGTAACTGTGGGTACAAATGTATTTTGGCAAATAACATAACCATCACGGCCATTTAAGGGAAAACATTTAAAATCTTTCGGATTAAAACGAACGATGCCATCAGCTCTAGAAACAATCTTATAGGCACTTTCCTTCATGCTCCACAATTTCCAGATATTTTCAAACCGATTCCCATCTGACAGAATAAAACCCTGTTCTTGATTAGAAAAAAGTTTATCTAAAAATCGTTGTTCTCGCCATCGTGAATTGATTCCAGCAAACGCCAAATCGACAATGTCGTTGCCAATCATTAGTCAGTAATTTTAGAAGCTACAATTGCCATGGCTGCCTTAACAGAAAGCATTTGTTCCATCTCGTCATTTTCAATCCGAATATCAAATTCGTCTTCTACATCTAAAATCACATCCACCAAATTAGCAGAATTGATTTTTAAATCGCCAACAAAAGTGGTGTCTTCTGACAGGTTCTTAAAAGCTTCCTCATCCTGAACATAAGGGGCGACAATGGTTTTTAATTTGGCAATTAATTCTTCTTTTTTCATGTAATATTAAGATCTTGACTCTGTCGGGAATGATTGTCTTTCGAGAGTTAATTATACTTTTTAAAGATAATACAAGCATTGACATCACCAAAACCAAAACTTGCTTTTGCGGCTATGGTGAGCTCTTTTTTTATCATCTGTCTTGGAATTTTTTCTTCATCAATCCATTCCAGAATTTCAGGATGTACATCCTCGCAATTAATATTTGGAAACACAAACTGCTCTTTTAACTGCAATACCGTTGCGACACTTTCAATGCTACCAGCTGCTGCGAGACAATGTCCAACCATTGATTTTAATGAATTGATGTATGGAAAATCAGAACCTTTTCGACCCAATGCCAATGTCCAATTTTCAATTTCGAGACTATCTTTTGACGTTGCTGTTAAATGACCGTTGATAGTATCAATAGCTCCTGCTTTAATGCCTGAATTTTCAATAGCCTTTATAATACAACGTTGCACGGCTTCCACATTTGGAGCCGTCAAAGTGCCGCCATTACGTTGTCCACCGGAATTCACATGACCTCCCAAAACCTCCGCATAAATGGTGGCATTACGTTCCAAAGCACTGTCCAAGGATTCCAAAACCATCGCACCTGCGCCACTTCCCGGCACAAACCCGCTAGCTGAGGCACTCATTGGGCGCGACCCTTCTTCCGGAGTATTGTTATGTTTATAAGTCATGACGCGCATGGCATCAAATCCTCCCCAAATATAAGCGCCGTCATCACTGCAACTGCCCACCAGCATCCGTTTGGCCTGCCCGTTTTTAATCCGTTCAAAGCCCATTAAAATAGCTTCCGTTCCGGTAGTACATGCGGAAGAGTTGGTAGTCACCTGATTTCCCAAACCTAAAATACCACCAAGATAAGCGCTGATCCCACTGGCCATAGTTTGTAAAACGACGGTGCTTCCCATGCGTTTCACTTCTCCTGCATCCAATTTATAAATGGCTTCTCGGAATTTTTCAACGCCTGAAGTTCCTGTACCGAAAACACAACCACTATCATAATCGAGTTCACTTTCAGGATCGATTTCGAAACCTGCATCCTGCCATGCATCCATTCCCGCCATGCATCCATATAAAATGCCAGAACTATTAAAACCTCGCAATTGCAACGGGGTCAAGTATTCCGATTTTTTTTCTTCTGAAACTTGCGGAATCCCGCCAATACAACAGGAAAAATTGGCATCCTCTAAATTTTGATGAAAGGTAATTCCAGAAGTGCCCGATTTAATGGCGTTTTGGAACGCCTCTAAACCAACACCATTTGGCGCTACAACACCCATTCCTGTGATGACGACTCTATTCATGTTCATTCGGTTTTATCATTCCAGAAATAAGTCCTCTGCATACCAATTCGTTTTTTTCATTGAAGAGCTTCACGCTGCACTTTAATTTATTAAATCGGAACACTTCTTTTTCCGAAATTACAGTCACCTTTTCTCCAGGAAAAACTGGCAAAAAGAAATCGACAGCACTTGAGGTCAAGGCGATTTGAGGATGAAAGTTTTCAGAGATGTCATCTCTCATCAGATAAATCCCCAAGCAAACCACCCCTATTTGAGCCATGCACTCCGTTAAAATAACACCCGGCGTTATTGGGTGGTCTTTGAAATGCCCTTCATAGAAGTATTCGGTTTCTTTAAATGTATAGTGACCTGTGGCGCCATCTTCCGATACTTCTGTTAAGTCATCAACAAAAAAAAACGGTTTTTGGTAAGGCAATATCTTTATGATTTCTTCTTTTGTCATAGTATTCGGAAACCTTTCAGGTTTTTAAAACCTGAAAGGTGTGTTCTTAATTTATGAAATATGTTCGCCACCATCCACAGGAATCACGCAACCATTGATCCAACTGGCTTCATCTTTACTCAAAAGATAAACAGCGTTGGCAACATCTTCCAGCGCCGTCAACCGTTTAAAAGGATTTCTAAGCAGCGAATGTGCTTTAAGTTGCTCACTGCCCGGAATCATTCTTAAGGAGGCTGTGTCCGTCACACCTGCCTGAATGCAATTGGCACGGATTCCAAAGGGCGCAAACTCCAAGGCGATATTTCGTGAAATCGCTTCCAAAGTTACTTTTGCTGCAGAAACTGCTGCATAATTTTTCCAAGCCTTCGTATTGCCTTCACTGGTAAAACTGATAATTCGCGCATCTTCAGCAAACAAACTTAATTTGAAAATTGCTTGAGTCCAATCGTACAAACTGATCGCCATCGCATTGATGGTCAAATTGAAATCGTCCGTGTTTAAAATAGCTTGATCTTCGGAAAGCATCGGTTTTAAATTGCCTTTAGCAACACTGTGAACCAAAGTGCGAATTCGTCCCTTATCTCCTAAAATTTCTTCCAATTCTAAAAGCATTTCGTTTCGTTTCTCCACTTTAAAAGCATCGGCATTGAATGCTTTAAATTGCACACCTGTTTTACGGATGCTATCAAATTCTGCTTCAATAATTTCTTGCTGAGCTCTCGGATTGCGATGTACAATACAGATATTCATACCATGCTGCGCCAACTTTTTTGCTGTTGCCAAACCCAAACCACTGGAGCCACCCAAAATGAGCGCCCAATAATTAGTATCGTTAAATTCCTTTGTCATATTAGTTTCTCAGCAAATTATGCTGAACTTAAATATTACCATTTCAATAAAATGCGTTGTGCTGAAAAGCCTGGCCCGAAGCTTAACATCAATCCGATGTCTCCTTCTGGCAAGTTTCTATCCATAAATCGTTCCAGAACATAAAGCACTGTGGCGCTACTCATGTTACCATACAATTTAAGCACTTCTTTAGTATCATCAATGTTTTTACCCAAAAATCCGAACAGTTCTTCCACCGTCTGAACGATCTTTTTGCCTCCCGGATGAAAAATGAGATGATTAACATCATCTATGGACATGTCATTGCGCTCTAAAAATGGATGGACAATTTGAGGGAAATGATTCGAAATAGTTTCTGGTACCGTCTTGTCCAAAATCATCTGTAAGCCGGTATTAACCACTTTAAAACCCATCATTTGTTCGGCATCATAGAAGTGATACATGGCTTCGTCAAGAATTTCGGGGCCCTCTTCATCTTCATAAGAAGACAAAATCACACTCGCTGCCCCATCTCCAAAAATTGCTGCACTCACGATGTTTGCCATAGAATAGTCATCGAGCTGAAAAGTGGCCGTTGGCGATTCCACCGCAATAACTACAGCACGTTTATTTGGATTCGCTTTTAAAAAATTTTTCGCATAAATAATCCCCGAAACTCCTGCAGCACAGCCCATTTCAGTTACGGGCAAACGAACGATATCCTGACGCATGTTCAACGTGTTGATGAGATACGCATCTAAAGAAGGAATCATGATCCCCGTGCAACTTACCGTGATAATGTAGTCAATGTCCGTAGGCTGAAGTTTAGCTTTTTCTAAAGATTTTAGCAGGGCTTGTTCTCCCAACTTTATGACTTCACGTGCGTAAATATCATTTTTTTCTTGAAAGGAGGTATTTAAAAAAACTTCCTCCGCATCCATAATAGAGTAGCGTCTGTCAACACCAGCATTTTCAAATAATTTAATGACTTTCCGTTGAAAGCGCTCTTCTTGCCCAGATAACCAAATATTCAAATACGGGATGATATCCTTCGTTTCTCGCGTGTATTTAGGTAATTGCTTGGCGACTGCTGTTATTTTTACTTTCATGTTTCTGACACTAATTTCACTAATTATCACAAATCGAATAGACGTATATTTTTGACATGTATTTCATGGATACAGTATCATTCACTCTTTTTTTCATTCCTCAACGCCTGACCTCAACTCCAAAGAATCCACTGATACCGAAATGCCCATTTCCATTTCAATTGATAGCTAACCTTGAGTTGTCTTGACAAATCAACCAGTTCTTTTCTTTTAAAACCCCGTAATACTGAGGTCAATCCGTCTTCACATATCATTTTATTTTTAACCGGAATCGAGATCAATTTAAACAAATAATAAGCCAAGCGATGTCTGTGCAAATCATTGATGACGAGGCCTATTTTTGCTCTTTTCAACAAATGATTCAATAACAAGAATAATTGCTCTTCCTTAAAATGATGCAGAAATAAGGTGGCCAACACAATGTCATATTCCAAGACTTTAAATTCATCAGAA
>JBDTKP010000131.1:0-4288 GCA_039935255.1 Gelidibacter sp.
CATCAGCTTTGAAGAACTAGCAAGAATCCCGGCAACGGGAGATGAAGGGAGGCTCCGTAAAAGTGACCTATTTAGTTATCTGGAAGAAGGACGGCCATATAAATTCGCACAACCCATTACTCAAGATCCAACCGCTTACCGAATTCCGCAGTTGAATTTCGATAAGGGCAAAGGCAAAATCATCAAAATGGATCGAATGCGTCAAATGATTGCCGATCATATGGTGTACTCCAAACATACGGCACCACATGTTACGGCTTATGTTGAAGCAGATATGACCAATATGGTCAATTGGCGAAATGCCAATAAAGAAGCCTTTCAAGAAAAATATGGCGAACGCTTAACATTTACGCCGCTGTTCGTAGAAGCAGTCGCTAAAGCGGTTAAAGATTTTCCTAATATCAATGCTTCTGTCGATGGTAATAATATCATTGTAAAAGAAGCTATTAATATCGGGATGGCAGCCGCTTTGCCAAGTGGAAACTTGATCGTGCCCGTTGTAAGAAACGCAGACACCAAGGATTTAAAAACATTGGCAGCAAATGTTAATGAATTAGCAAATAAAGCAAGAGAAAACAAATTAGGAGGTGACGACATCAAAGGCAGTACGTTTACCATTTCCAACGTAGGAACTTTTGGGAGTGTCATGGGAACGCCCATCATCAATCAACCAGAAGTTGCGATTTTAGCCTTAGGAATTATCAAAAAACGCGCTGAAGTTATTGAAACCAAAAATGGCGATGAAATTGCCATTCGAAGCATGATGTATTTATCACTGTCTTTTGATCATCGTGTCGTTGACGGATTTTTAGGTGGAAGTTTCGTGCGTCGTGTTGCTGACTATTTTGAGCAGTTTGATAGCAATAGAAAAATATAGTATGATAAGACCTGACAGGTTTTCCTCCTATGCTAAAGTTTCGGCGGACAAGTAAAAACCTTTAAGGTCTGAATCCTAATTTGCGTTAGGATTACAAATCCGATTTTATTTTATAAATAGGAATTCGTGCTATCGCTGCGTTAGGGATTGCAGTGAAAAGCCCACAGCGCAGCGAGGACTTGCAACGTAAAGCCCGCCCGAACGCCCAAAAAAAAACAAATTAATGAGTACGATAACCAAAGATATATTATCAAAAGCATTCACAAATCTGTGTACCGCCAAAGCCATGGCCGAACTGTATGAGGCTAATTTCAAGCAAGTTTCCAAATACGTGCACGCCACGTCAAGAGGTCATGAAGCCATTCAAATTGCCTTGGGGATGCAGTTATTGCCACAGGATTATGCATTTCCTTACTATAGAGATGATGCGATGTTGTTGTCGTTCGGATTAAAGCCTTACGATTTAATGTTGCAATTATTGGCAAAAAAGGACGACCCGTTTTCTGGCGGACGTACGTATTACGCGCATCCAAGTTTGAGGGATATCGATAAACCAAAAATTCCGCACCAATCGTCTGCCACAGGTATGCAAGCGATTCCTGCGACGGGAGTTGCATTGGGATTTAAGTATCGCGAAAGTGGTAATCTCTTTGAAGATGAGAACAACACAATAGATAATAAAAAAACATCGAATAGAAACTTCGAATCCGTTTATGATGCGTCTGTTCATTCAGAAGATTCCCGACTTAATGGGAATGCGCCGATCGTAGTCTGCTCTTTAGGTGACGCCTCGGTAACCGAAGGGGAGGTTGCAGAAGCCTTTCAAATGGCCGTCCTAAAGAAACTGCCAATTTTATATTTAGTGCAAGATAACGACTGGGATATTTCGGCCAATGCAGCAGAAACCAGAGCGCAAAACGCATTCGAATACGCTAAGGGATTCAAAGGATTGGAAGCGATTACCATTGATGGTGCGAATTTTATAGAAAGTTATGAAGCCATTGAAAAAGTAATCGCCACCATTCGTAAAGAACGCCGACCATTCTTGGTACATGCAAAAGTGCCTTTGTTAAATCATCACACGTCTGGAGTACGTATGGAATGGTATCGCGATGATTTGGAAGAAGCGCGATCCCGTGATCCTTATCCAGTGTTAAAGCAACAGCTGATGGATCATGGGTTTTCTTTGGAAGCTATCGAAACCATAGAGAAAGAATGCAAAACTACTGTAGAGAAAGATTATCATCTGGCTCTGCAAGCGGAAGACCCTCAGCCAGAAGATCTTTTTACACACGATTTTGCACCCACGCCAATCACTGAAGAAAAGGGTGAGCGCTCACCAAAAGGTGGCGAAAAAGTAGTCATGGTGGATTGCGCATTATTTGCTGTGGAAGAATTGATGACCAAACACAAAGAATGTTTGTTATATGGACAGGATGTTGGTGCCAGGCTAGGAGGCGTATTTAGAGAAGCAGCAACCTTGGCTCAGAAATTTGGAGATGATCGCGTGTTCAATACACCAATTCAAGAAGCTTTTATTGTAGGTTCGACGGTAGGAATGAGCGCGGTAGGATTAAAACCAATCGTTGAGGTTCAGTTTGCCGATTATATTTGGCCAGGACTGAACCAATTATTTACAGAAGTGAGTAGAAGCTGTTATTTATCTAACGGAAAATGGCCAGTGAGCATGATTCTTCGCGTGCCGATCGGTGCTTATGGAAGTGGAGGCCCTTATCATTCCTCTTCAGTTGAAAGCATTGTGACCAATATTAGAGGTGTAAAAATCGCGTATCCAAGCAATGGTGCCGATTTAAAAGGCTTGATGAAAGCGGCTTATTACGATCCGAATCCTGTGATTATTTTAGAGCATAAAGGCTTGTATTGGAGTAAAGTTCCCGGAACCAAAGGAGCCACATCGGTTGAACCTTCAGAAGATTATGTATTGCCATTTGGAAAAGCTTGGGTTTTGCAAGAAATCTGGAAACAAGAAAATGTCGAAACATTAACCATAGTCACTTACGGTATGGGGGTCCATTGGGCGTATAATGCTTCAGGCGAAATGGGCATGCGCGATCAAATCGAGATTATTGATCTGCGAACGCTTTTTCCTTTGGACGAAGCTACGATTATGAAATCCGTCAAAAAAACAGGCAAATGTCTTGTTGTCACCGAGGAACCTTCTAATAATTCTTTTGCCAGAGCGTTGGCAGGAAAAATTCAAGAGGAATGTTTCAGGTTTTTAGATGCCCCGGTGATGACTATTGGGAGTGAGAATATGCCTGCGATTCCACTGAATTCAATCTTAGAGGAGACGATGATTCCTTCAACCGAGAAAGTGAAGGCGAAAATAAATGAGTTACTTAATTATTGATAAGAGTTAAGCTGAGGTGTGAATCTGTAGTAATTTCACATCAAACATTAAAACTTAGTATTATGAAAAAAGTAATTTTTACGACATTTATGGCCCTTTTCTTATCGGTGTCTCTCACATCATGTAGAGAGCAAACAGAGAAAGAAAAAATTATTGATGAGATGAATGATCAAGGTGCTGAGGTCAAAGTGAAAAGAGATGGCGATAAGATTAAGATGGAAACTGATGATAAAAAAGTGAAAATCAAGACGGATAGCGATGGTGATGTCAAAATCAAGGAGAAAACCAAAAATGACGATAATTAAACATCGTTGAACATATTTAAAAAAGCGACTCTTTCAAAGAGTCGCTTTTTTTATAATTTATATTCTGAAAGTGGCTTTGTGAACTTTTCAGGATCTTCAGCTAAGTAATACCGTGGGTCGTCAACCGCTTCAATAATAACTTCCTTAAACTTCGGATTCGCTTTGTATAGTAACACTTTAGAGTCTTCGCTTAAATGCTTTAGCTTAATAGTTTTTCCTTCCGCTTCATATTTATTGACCAAATTAAAAATAGCTTCAATAGCTGAATGGTCACTTACCCGAGATTCTACAAAGTCTATTTCTACATATTGAGGATCGTTTTTGACATCAAACTTGGTATTGAAATTTTGAACAGAACCAAAAAATAAGGGACCCCATATTTCATAGATTTTTGTACCGTCTTCTTTGATGCGTTTACGAGCTCTAATCATTATGGCATTTTTCCATGCAAATACCAACGCCGACAAAATAACCCCAATAAAAACAGCAGTGGCAAGATCAAAAATCACGGTTACCGAAGATACTATCACAAGTACTGCGGCATCTGCCTTAGGGATTTTCCTGATAATTCGAAAGCTAGACCACGCAAATGTTTCAATAACCATCATAAACATAACGCCTACTAAAGCAGCAATAGGCACTTTTTCAATATATTGGTCGGTAAATAAAATAAAGGTTAATAAAGTTAAGGCCATCATAATTCCAGACAAACGTCCTCTTCCGCCAGAATTAATA
>JBDTKP010000132.1:0-6505 GCA_039935255.1 Gelidibacter sp.
ACTTGGTGACATAGTCAGTATTATAGGCGCGCCAACACAAATCGATTTCTTCCATGTGTGCAAAAAACGATTCATCAAAACCATCTAAGTTTTCAAAAACCGATTTTCTAATGAAAAAACATGCGCCCGAGGCCCAAAAAATTTGAGACGTGTCATTGTATTGACCCCTATCTTTTTCAAGCGTATCAAAAATCCGTCCTCTGCAGAAAGGATACCCAAATTTGTCGATAAAGCCGCCTGCTGCCCCAGCATACTCAAAATAGTCTTTGTTCTTATAATCGAGAATTTTGGGCTGGATAATCGATGTTTCAGCTTCGGTCTTAAAAAGGATTGCTATGGGTTTTAACCAGTTTTCAGTCACTTCAACATCACTGTTTAAAAGACAATAAATAGATTCGTCAACGTGTTTTAATGCCTCGTTATAACCTTTGGCATAGCCGCCATTTTCTTTGTTCTGAATGATTTTTACCGTTGGATAATGCGAGGCCACAAACTCAACCGAGTCGTCAGTGGAAGCATTGTCAGCGACATAAATAACCGCCTCTTCAGAATGCATAATTACCGAAGGAAGAAATTGCTCCAACAGCGCTTTACCATTCCAGTTTAATATTACAATTGCTATTTTTTCTTTAGTCACGAATGCACGATTTTTTTTATTGATATCTGAAAAAAAACTAATATGCCGTCCCTGAGGGACTTTGTCCATTTGATAATTTGTTTTCTAGTAATATTTCGCCCCTCTGGGACTTATAATAAAAAGATTTATTAAAAAAGGACTAAGCTTTGTCTATTAATATTTTTATTTTTCTAACCTCTAACCTCTAACCTCTAATCTACTACCTTTCATACTCCGGAATATCCTTCAAAAACACATAGCTTTCCGCTTCAAAATCCATCTGACAGTAATAGTGTTCCAACCCATTGGTCACCATTAAATAAGTAGCTTTCAACGCCAAATTATAACGTGCAATTTGATCAAAAGTACTCTGATCGATTTTAATTTGTGGAGCTTTACATTCCACAATCAAATGCACATCACCATGCGGGTTAAAAACTACAATATCGTAACGTTTTTTTAAGTTATTGATGGTCAATTCCTTTTCAACGTTAATCAGTGAATGCGGATATTTTTTTTCGTTCATTAAGTACTGCACACAGTGTTGACGCACCCATTCTTCTGGTTGTAAAATGATGAACTTTTTACGAACTGGGTCGAAAATAGATACTTTATTTTCGCTATTTTTGAATCGAAATGAAAACTTTGGGAAATTGAGTGGTTGCAAGGCTTGTAATTTAAACATTCCAAAGTTAATCTTCAATAGCTGAATACCAAAATCCTTGAGAGAAAATAGGTGTTTTGGTGTTTGAGAAATTACAAATTTTACGAATTTTGGACGAAGTTAAACAGTTAGTCGCTGATATCAAGAGCAGAAAGTTGAAACCGATCTATTTTTTAATGGGTGAGGAGGCCTATTATATAGATAAAATTTCAGATTTTATTGAAGACAATGTGCTTACTGAAGACGAACGTGGTTTTAATCAGATGGTGCTCTACGGGCGTGACGTTTCGATAGATGATATAGTAGGGAATGCAAAGCGTTTTCCGATGATGGCAGAATATCAGGTCATTATTGTCAAGGAAGCTCAGGATTTATCACGGAGCATTGAAAACCTTGTTAATTACGCCAAACAGCCACAGCCGTCCACCATTTTGGTAATGAACTATAAGTATAAAACGATTGATAAACGAAAATCACTTTACAAAACCCTAAAAAAGATGGGGGTCGTTTATGAGAGTAAAAAACTGTACGAGAATCAGATTGCGGATTGGATTAGACGTGTTCTGGCACCAAAAGATTATAGTATTGCACCAAAAGCAGCCCAAATGCTCGTGGAATTTTTAGGAACTGATTTGAGTAAGATTAATAATGAACTGAATAAACTTCAGATTATTTTACCAAAAGGAACGCAGATCAGTCCAGAACATATCGAGGAGAACATTGGAATCAGCAAAGACTTCAATAATTTTGAATTGCGCAAGGCTATTGGTGATGGTGATATCAAAAAAGCCCATCAAATCGTGAATTATTTTGCCGAAAATCCGAAAGACAACCCGATAGTCGTTACCGTGTCTTTATTGTTTAATTTCTTTTCACAATTGCTGCATTTTCATGGGATGACTGATAAATCACCTCGAAATGTGGCCTCTGCATTAAAAATCAATCCTTATTTTGTCAATGAATATATTACTGCGGCACGTAATTATCCAATGCGAAAAGTGAGTGGCGTTATCGGTACTTTACGCGAATTTGATGTTAAAAGCAAAGGTGTTGGTGCCAATGCTGTTCCTCAAGGGGATCTGCTTAAAGAACTGCTGGTGCGGATTATGAGGTAGGTTGTAGCGTTTCTTGTTTCAATTTTTTGGTGTTTATTTACCTTTTGAAGACCATAGCTAAATGAAGGTTTCTGTAGTATCTTAAATTTCAATTTTAGATTGTAATCGGCGAGAATCTGTGCAATCTGCGATAAAAAAGTTCAAAATATTTTCAACTTCAACTTCAACTTCAACTTCAACTTCCGTTTTCCGCCTTCGCTAAAGCAGTGGAGGGAGAGGCGGGCAAGGAATTTCGTTTTTCTATAAGGCTTTAAATTGTGACATTATTTTCTCCAAATCTTTAAAATTGGCATCATAGGTTTCCCGTGTTGCTGTTAAATCAATCCAAATATAAGATTTAGAAGTTTCAATGATGATGTAGCAACTGTTGTAAAAGGTGTCGTCTGCCTTAATCTGTACTTTAAACGCTTTTCCAATAGTTGCAAATTCGTTTAGGTTTTTTTTGTAAAGTATTTGATGATCCTTTGACCATTTTGGCGTGTCTCCAGATTTATATCCCGAAATCACCCAGTTTTCAAAGTTTTGGAAGGTTTTGAATTTTTCCTTTTCAAAAGCTTTAAATAAAAGCGCACTTTTTGATTTGTTAATTTCGGGAAATGTCCCACCGAAAAAATTGGGACTTGGTGTTTCTTTGATATCCCACCATTTTGGGATGGTCACACTATATCCGAATTTAGAATTGGTGTAATTTATTTGATCCTGTCCTAATTCTTGATTTTTAATAACTTCCGAAACAGTGTGACTAGCTGTGGCATTTGTTTGTGAAAAACCATTAAAGGACACTTGTGAGAAAATAATTAATGCAAGGAGAAGTTTGATGTTCATTCCAGAGATTAAGTGTGATTGTTATGATTTATTATTTTAGGCTAAGAAATTGCTGGATAAAGACGCGTTTCGAAAATAAACGAATTAGAGCTTAAATACGTTTGAATTGTAGCTCGCATCTTCTAATTTTTCCAATTCCAGATTATAATCGTATTGTAAATCTTCATGTAGTGTGGACACAATCTTTTTTATCAGTAAGATCTGACGATCGTAGATATTGATGAGCGTAGCATTCTTGAAGATAGAAGGTTTAAAGTCTTTAAGAACCGTACAAAAATGCAGTAATAATTCCACTTCAGTTTCCTTTTTCAAAGAATATCTAGCATATTTCTTAATGTTTCTGAGAATTTTGCGAACACTTTTTTTTATGTAAAAATAACTAGTGGTGTTGATGTCTTCAAACTGCACTTCGATTTCTGCTTTTACCGTTTCAATATAACCGGTTTCGTCGTGTGATTCAAATAATAAATACGTTAGCAATTCCTTGTTTTCCTTTTTAAACTTGGAAAGACGCAAACAAAGCTCCATCAATTCTTCTGTGGAGCGGTGCTTTAATTCTTTCTTTATGGTAACAACAGAAACTGCCTTCATCTAAAATTATTTTCTTCCATCTACTGAATACTTTCCAGGGCCAGCCAAAGCGATAACAATAAATGCAATCAGATAGAGAATAGCTTTTTCCTTTGTACCAAAGTCATCATTAGCGTGATGTATAAAGGTGGCAGTTGCCATGATCAAAATTACTGGAATAGTGGCTATTCTTGTTTTTAGACCAATAAGCACCAATAGTGGAGCGACGACTTCAGCCAAAATAGCCAAAATAAGAGTAGCAGTGGCGCCGATGCCGATAGGGTCTGCAAATCCCGAAGGGTTATCAATAAACATATTTATTTTTGGAATTCCATGAGTTAACATGGCTCCTGAAAAGCCTACCCTTAAAATAGCAAGCGCGAAATCATTATAATTATTTTTCATTAAAACGGGGTTGTAAATTACTGAATTTATTAATTATCTTAATTTCGGATAGTTATCAGGACTGACTTCGTGCATCACCGCGTAAATGCTTTCAAAAATATCTTCCATCGAAGGTTTTGAAAAATAATCACCATCTGTTCCGTAGGCAGGTCGATGTGGGCGTGCGGTTAAAGTTTTAGGTTGACTGTCTAAATACTGATAAGCGTTTTGAGTATTTAATATTTCATTGAGGATATAGGCTGATGCACCGCCAGGAACATCTTCATCAATCACCATTAAGCGATTCGTTTTGGCGATACTTTTTACAATATCATGATTTATATCAAAAGGTAATAAAGACTGTACGTCAATCACTTCGGCATCTATTCCCACTTCTAATAACTCTTTGGCTGCTTGTTGTACCAAACGCAACGTAGAACCATAGGATACTAAGGTAATATCGCTTCCTTTTTTAAGTGTTTCTATAAGGCCAATTGGAGTTTTAAAATCACCCAAATTAGTTGGCAACTTTTCTTTTAGACGGTATCCGTTTAAGCATTCAACAATTAATGCTGGATCATCAGATTCTAAAAGCGTGTTGTAAAAACCTGCAGCTTTAGTCATATTTCGAGGCACGAGTACATGGATACCTCTTATCAAATTTAAGACGCCTCCTAACTGAGAGCCAGAATGCCAAATACCTTCCAATCTGTGACCTCTAGTTCTAATAATTACTGGAGCTTTTTGCTTTCCACGTGTTCTATAGTGTAAAGTAGCAAGATCGTCGCTCATTATCTGAAGCGCATAAAGGATATAATCCAAATACTGAATTTCAGCAATAGGACGTAAACCCCGCATAGCCATACCGATACCTTGACCCATAATGGTGGCTTCGCGAATACCTACGTCAGCAACTCTAAGTTCGCCGTATTTTTCCTGCAAGCCTTCTAAGCCTTGGTTAACGTCACCGATTGCTCCGGTGTCTTCACCAAATATTAAAGCTTCGGGATGCTTTTTGAAAATAGCATCAAAATTATCACGAAGTACCAATCTGCCATCCACATCTTCTGCAGAAGCGTCGTAGGTTGGTAAAACCTCTTCTATATGAACAGCTGATTTTTTTGATTGGCTGTATAAATGAGAACTGTATTTTGGTTGAATTCTTTCTAAATAGGCATTAATCCAATCATGGGCCGCCTGTTTTTCAGTAGTATTTTCAGAAATCACATAACGCAGCGATTTTCTAACCGCTGATGCCATGTCTTTTCTAATAGGTTCGGCAATATTGGACAGTTCAGTTACGATGCGCTCAATAAACACCTTGTTGGCACTCGAATTTGCCAAATTAGTAATCAGTTGTATCGCTTCTACTTGTTCTTCTTTTAAAGGGTTTTGATAGTCATCCCAAGCTGCTTTTTTGCCTTCCCTAACATTCTTTTTGATGTTTTTATCGATGGTATCCAATTCCAATTCTGTAGAAATACCATTTTCAAGGATCCATGTGCGCATTTTAGTAATACAATCACGCTCTATTTCCCAATCTAATCGCTCTTTGCTCTTGTAACGTTCATGGGATCCTGAGGTGGAATGGCCTTGAGGTTGGGTAAGTTCAACAACATGAATTAACACCGGTACATGTTCTTCCCGCGCAATTTTTGAAGCACGTTGGTAGGTATCAACTAAGGCGACATAATCCCAACCCTTAACTTTTAATATTTCGTAGCCTTTGTTATTATCGTCGCGTTGGAAACCTTTCAATATCTCTGAGATATTTTCTTTAGTGGTTTGATGTTTTGCGTGCACGGAAATACCATATTCATCATCCCAGACACTAATCACCATCGGTACTTGTAATACGCCCGCGGCATTTATGGTTTCAAAAAACAAGCCTTCAGAAGTACTTGCGTTTCCAATAGTTCCCCACGCAACTTCATCGCCGTCATTGGAAAAATTTGTATTGTCGATCTTTAGGTTTCTATAAATTTTTGAAGCTTGCGCCAATCCCAAAAGTCTTGGCATTTGCCCTGCAGTTGGCGAAATATCTGCACTAGAATTCTTTTGTTTGGTCAGGTTTTTCCAAGTTCCATCGGCATTCAAACTGTGTGTTGCAAAGTGTCCGCCCATTTGACGTCCCGCTGACATTGGTTCACGCTCTAAATTGGTATCGCCATAAAGTCCAGCAAAAAACTGCTGCGCAGTAAGCTGACCAATTGCCATCATGAAAGTTTGATCGCGATAATATCCAGATCGGAAATCGCCATTTTTGAAAGCCTTTGCCATGGCAAGTTGCGGCACTTCCTTGCCATCGCCAAAAATTCCAAACTTCGCTTT
>JBDTKP010000133.1:0-10114 GCA_039935255.1 Gelidibacter sp.
CAAAGATTTTGAGACAATAACTTCAAGCCAAACTCTTTGGACCATCCTAACAAAGAATCCTCTTGCGAGCCCTTGGAAGCAATTCATAAATGTGAACAAAATACAACTCAATAAAAACCGATAGTCGCATGTCTAAAAAGAAAGCCTTTGCACTTCGCATTGATGAAGAGATGCTCAAAGCCATTGAGAAGTGGGCTTCTGATGAATTCAGGAGCACCAATGGCCAAATTGAATACCTCCTCACACAGGCTTTAAAGAAAGCGAATCGTCATCCAAAACAATCCAACACTGACACTTCTGAAAGCGACAATTAAGCAGTCGCTTTTTTCAAACCATTAATTGTAGTATTTTGCAGCTCAAATTAACAGGTTATGACGAAATTTTTTAAAATTTTATTTTTTTTAGGATTAATTAGTAGTGCAACTCTTTCAGTAAAAGCTCAAACTTTGATTGTTGATAAAGCCACCGACAATTATTCGGAAACCTTTGACATTCCTGTAACCATTGATTCCATCAGCTTTAATAATTTCGAAATCAAACTTACTACTAGTGATCCTTCGGTAATTATTAATCAAGTTGTCCTAAATAAAAAGTTCTCAAAAGGTACCTTAGTTTTTTCTTCCAGTGGCTCAATCTACACCGTTGGTTATACTAGTGAAACACTTATTGCCATTTCAAAAAAAGAAAGACTCTTCGATCTGAAATTAAACACCAAAAATCGTTTTTCAGAAGAAACCCTGATTTCTATCAAGGAAAGCAATTTCTATAATAATACAGAAGTTCTTTCTGTAACCGCAAAGACAAACCCTTCCTCAGTCAATAAAATTGTGTTTTTCAAAAATGATGCTATTGTTTTCGGACTTCTAATGCTGGCCCTGGGTTTTGTTTTTTATACAGAATCAAAAAAAGAAGGCTTTTGGCCAAAGTTCTATAAATACATTCCAGGGTTATTGATGTGCTATATGATTCCCGCAATTTTCAACTCCCTTGGATTGATTTCTGCAGATGTTTCAGAAACCTATTATATCGCCAGTCGCTATCTTTTACCAGCATCGTTGGTTCTATTGACCATTAGTATCGATTTAAAAGCGGTTTTCAACTTAGGATGGAAAGCCTTAGTCATGTTTTTCACGGGAACCGTCGGTATTATCATTGGTGGTCCAATTGCCATTTTAATCATTTCTACCTTTTCTCCGGAAACCGTTGGTGGGGCTGGATTTGATGCTGTTTGGAGAGGATTGGCTACTTTGGCTGGAAGTTGGATTGGTGGCGGTGCTAACCAAGCAGCAATGTTAGAGATTTATGGTTTTAATCAAGAACTGTATGGAGGTATGGTTCTGGTAGATATTGTCGTAGCCAACATTTGGATGGCTGTTCTTTTATTAGGTATTGGGAAACGTGCGAAAATAGATAAATGGCTAAAAGCCGACAACACAGCAATCAATGAATTGCAAGAAAAAGTACAGAGCTTTAGTGAAAGAACTGTTCGCATTCCATCATTGACCGATTTGATGATGATTTTGGCCTTTGCCTTTGTTGCCGTAGGTATTGCACACTATGGTGCAGACGTTATTTCAACCTATCTCACTAATAATTTTGAAGCTGTAAGTGATACCAGAAGTGCACTATCCTCATTTGGAAGCCAATTCTTTTGGTTGATATCAATCGCCACTTTAATTGGTATCCTACTATCTTTTACTAAAGCCAAGAATTATGAAGGCGCCGGGGCCAGTAAAATAGGAAGCATATTTATTTATATTTTAGTAGCGACTATTGGTATGAAAATGGATTTGGGGAAAATTTTCGAAAACCCAGGGCTCATCTTAATTGGTTTGGTGTGGATGATCATTCACGCCATACTTCTGGTTATTGTTGCCAAACTGATTAAAGCACCCTATTTTTTCTTAGCCGTTGGAAGTCAGGCGAACGTTGGTGGCGCTGCCTCAGCACCTGTTGTTGCTGCGGCATTCCATCCGTCATTAGCATCCGTTGGTGCGCTATTGGCAGTCTTTGGTTACGTCGTTGGAACTTATGGCGCCCTATTATGTGCAGAGCTCATGAGAATAGTTGCCGTAGGTTAGTTTTTATTGGAATTTTATAAGATATTTGCCCACCCTAAATTTAAAGATTTTCAATGAAAAGAATAGCGTTTATCATCA
Organism: Gelidibacter sp.; assembly: GCA_039935255.1. Taxonomy (GTDB): domain Bacteria; phylum Bacteroidota; class Bacteroidia; order Flavobacteriales; family Flavobacteriaceae; genus Gelidibacter. The sequence goes on from JBDTKP010000133.1 coordinate 2,160, forward strand.
GTCTACTTATTGTTTCGTCTTGTGCTAAAGACAAGTCTAATTTCATCCTTAAAGGCACTATTAAAGATTTAAAGAAAGGAATAGTTTATCTTCAAAAAATTGAGGACACCCTACTTGTTACCATTGATTCTTTGAAAATTAGTGGCGATTCACAATTTGAACTTCATGCTTATTTAGAGAGTCCGGAAGTGCTTTATCTTAAACTCGATAAACAGGGAGAAGATAGTGGTCTAATTCCTTTTTTTGCGGATCAAGGCATTACAGAAATCAATACCACATTGAAAAACTTCTTTATAGATGCGAAAATTACAGGTTCCAAACAACAACAAAAATTAGAAGAATACCAGTCGATAATGTCCAGGTTTAAGGATAGAAATCTTGACCTTATTAAGGATAATCTAAATGCTCACAAAAGCCAAGATTCTCTGCAAATCGACTCGAGTTTAAAGGCACATAACAACTTAATTATCAGACGATATCTTTACACTATTAACTTTGCTGTCAACAACAAAGATAATGAGATCGCTCCTTATTTGGCATTATCAGAAATCCCAGATGCCAATCTCCGATATTTAGATACTATCAATAATTCTTTAACTCCAGAAATCAAAAAGTCTAAATATGGCAAAGAATTACAGGTATTGATTGACGAAAGAAGAAAAGAATAAGTTATCCATTTCTTGTTTCAGTAAAATGAAATACTTAGTAATGACAGGCGTTTCTTAATAATAACATTTTAAAATAATGAACGTTAACAAAGTTAAACTTGTGAAATGGGCTAAGAGAACAGGCTACGGCTTAGGAATTCTTTTAGCCCTTTTTATATGCTTTTATGCCAGTATTTATTTTGGCCTGTGGGGGAGAATTCCAAGTTCAGAAGATTTAGCACGGATAAAACAAAGTCAAGCCACACAGGTTTTAGATGCCAACAACGATTTAATTGGAAAGATTTATGTTTATGACCGACAGTCTATAACATATTCTGATTTTCCCCAACATTTAATCGATGCTTTAATTGCCACAGAAGATGCGCGATTTTATGAACACAGTGGCATAGATAATAAAAGTCTGCTTCGCGTGTTTTTCAAAAGCATTCTGATGTCTAACGATTCTTCTGGTGGCGGTAGTACTATTACTTTGCAATTAGCCAAAAATCTCTTCGGACGCAAAAATTATGGTTCTATTGGTATTGTAGTCAATAAAATCCGTGAGAGCATCGTGGCAAAACGCATAGAGAAACTCTATTCAAAACAAGAAATCCTTACCTTATATCTCAATACGGTTCCCTTCCCAGATAACACCTACGGAATTGAAAGTGCATCCGTAAAATTTTTTAATTCGCACACCAAAGATTTGTCACTGGTCCAATCTGCAACTTTAGTCGGCTCGCTAAAAGCAAATACGAGTTACAATCCGAGACGATATCCTGAAAAATCGCATGTAAGAAAAAACGTGGTCGTCAATCAGATGCAAAAAAACGGGTATCTGAATGACATTCAAGCTATCAAAGCTAAAAAGGACAGCATTGTTATTGACTATCAAAACTTTGCTCCCAACGAAGGTTTAGCGCCCTATTTTAGAGCACAAATTAAAAAGCAGTTGGATAGTTTGCTAAAGCAAAAAAAGTATCTGAAGCCAGATGGAGAGATGTACAATATTTATCATGACGGTTTAAAAATACATACCACCTTAGACAACACCATGCAGCGCTATGCGGAAGCAGGTATGAAAGAACACATGACTGATTTGCAAAGACAGTTTGAAAAAGCTTACGGACAGAATGCACCATGGCTTAAAGGTAAGTCTGCTTTTAAAGCCGCAAAAAAACGTTTAAAAGTCTATAGAAAATTTAAGTCACAAGGACTAGATGATAAAGCTATTGAGGACTCCCTGAAAATAGAACATCAAACCGATTTATTTTCGTGGGATGAAACCTCCGTAAAAACCATGTCTACTTTAGACAGTTTGGAATATTACTCCAAATTTTTGAATGCTGGATTAGTTTCTTTAGACCCTTCAAATGGCGCTATCAAAGCTTATGTAGGCGGTATTGATTACGGTTTTTTCCAGTTTGATCATATTGTACAGAGCAAACGACAGGTAGGATCCACGTTTAAACCTATCGTTTATACTGCAGCCTTAGAAAGCGGCATGGACCCTTGCACCTATGTTCCGGTTAAAGCGGTCACCTATACGGATGTTAATAATTGGCGACCCACTAATGGAGGAAATTTTGTGGATGAAGATGAAAATTACTCGCTACAAAAAGCATTGAGCAACTCCATAAATACCATCGCCGTAAAAGTACTTTACGAGATTGGCATACAAAAAGTCATCGACCAAGCTAAAAGCATGGGTATTAAAAGCAATGTTGAAGCCGTCCCCTCTATTGCCTTAGGCTCATCTAACCTCACTGTTTTAGAGTTAGCGACAGCTTACACTTCATACGTTAATGGCAGCAAGCCTTCAAATCCAATTTTTATTACTAAAATTGAAGATAAAAACGGGAACGTCATTGCATCTTATGATGATCTTTATCCAGATCAATCTCAGGAAAACATGGCCTATAGCGATGACACCAGACAAGTGATGCTCGAGTTTTTGAAAGCTACCGTGAATGAAGGTACTGCGTCAAGATTACGTTCAACCTACCAATTAAAGAATGCTATTGCTGGAAAAACAGGAACCACCCAAGACAATAAAGACGGTTGGTTTGTTGGTATTATGCCCAAATTAGTAACTGTTACTTGGGTAGGAAATGACAATCAGCAGATTGGTTTTAGTTCTACAGGACTAGGTCAAGGTGCGAATTCTGCACTTCCCATTTTTGCGAAATATATTCAAAAATTAAATGCGGATTCAAAATTTAATAGCATTACCAGTGCCTCTTTCGAAAATCCTTCTGAAGCTGTATTAAATGCCTTGGATTGTGACCCTACTAAAGCGGATGGTTTTTTCAAACGTTTGTTTGGCAATAATAAAGATGAGCGTAAATTCGAAAAGAAGGAGAAAAAGAAAGGTGGCGGTATCTTCGGATGGTTAAAGAAGAAGGGTAAAGATGAATGATGCAAAGCTGATTCTCGCATTATCCCTTAAGTTTCCCAAAAATAAAATCTCTCAAACCACAGATTAACTTGGCGGAAAAATTTTGCGCTCCTTGCATTAAAATGGATATCAAACCATATTCTAGGCAACTAGCAAAATGTTAACGGTTAACTCCTTGATGCCCCTTAACTTCTAATGGTTTAGCTTTTGAATGTATAAGGCATTAAGAAAATTAAGTTGTGTTGATTTCAACCAGAATATAACTCAAACTTATTGAAATGAAATAGCCTCTCGCAAAGAGAGGCTATAAATTGAGCCGATAGAGGGACTCGAACCCACGACCTGCTGATTACAAATCAGCTGCTCTAGCCAGCTGAGCTACATCGGCGCAAAGAGACTGCAAATATAGTATTGTAAACGATATTTGCAAATCTTTTAAAAAAATTAATCTAACGCATTGATTTTTTCAATCAACGCATGACCTTTTGTTTCTAACTCAGCATTGATAGCTTTAAAGTGCGCTTTTTTGTTTTCAACACTTCTGTCATTGACTTTTGCGATCAACTCATCAAATGTAGTGATGGCTTCATCAACAATTGCTTCACTTTTTTCTGCGTTCTTACCAGATTGCGCGTAATTCCAAACATAAGCCGCTTCTATAATATCTCCTAAAACGTAATTAATATCTTTTTTTAGGTCTCTAACATTTGCCATTTTCTTGATTTTTAAAATTTCAACAAAAGTAATCATTTAATTGATGCCTTCCTTAATGAACTGAATATATTTTAGCTAGACGTAAACTTCCAATAAGGTAGCGTGTTTTGAAACGATTTGATACGACTTAAGAGCCGCCGGAATCAATATCGTTTCTCCTTTTTTGATCACTTCCGAATGTTTGCCAGTCTTAATTTCAGCCTCTCCATCCACACAAATATAGATAACGAAGGAATCCTTTGTATTTTCCTTATCCACCTCCTTATCAATCTCTAAATAATTGGTCGTGAAATACGGACAACTCACCATTTCATTGGACTTATTCAACCTTTTATCATAATCAATTCTGTAATTATCATCCATATCAAAGCCAATAGCATCGATGGCCAAGTCGGTGTGAAGTTCCCGTTCATTACCTTGATCATCTTTTCTATCCCAATCATAAATACGATACGTAATATCACTGGTTTGCTGAATTTCAGCAAGTAAAACCCCAGCTCCAATAGCGTGCACACGACCGACTTCTATAAAATAGGTGTCACCAGTTTTCACCTTATCAAAATTGAGAATTTGAGTCAGTGTTTTGTTTTCAAGATGTTTAAGATAAACTTCAGAGGTCATTTTTCGATTAAAATCCACTATCAAATTGGATCCTTCATCTGCTTGCATAACGTACCACATTTCTGTTTTTCCGAAGGAATTATGACGTTTCGCCGCCAATTCGTCATTAGGATGCAATTGAATGGACAAATCTTCCTTGGCATCAATAAACTTGATCAATAAAGGAAATTTGTTTCCAAACTTGTCATAGTTCTTTTCCCCAATCAACCCAGCTTTATAGGTACTTAATAAATGTTTAAGGGATTGATTTTCCAAACTACCATTGGAAACTATGGAAGTATCACCTTCAACATCACTTATTTCCCAACTCTCTCCCACATTTGGCAATTGAGAATCTTTGTGTAATAAAGATTTTAGTTTTGTTCCTCCCCAAATTTTATCTTTTAAAATAGGTCTGAATCTTAATGGGTATAAAGTGCTTTTCAAGGTTGTATAATTTTGAGGATGGTTCTTAATTTCCGGAATAGGTTACGAAATTACGAGGCGTTTCGTACAAGGTAATCTCCAAATCAAGTGAAGCCTTTAATTTTGGTTTAATTTTATCGTAGATCACCACCGCAATGTTTTCTGCAGTTGGATTTAAATTCTTAAATTCTTCAACTTCAATATTCAAATTCTTATGGTCAAAGTGATCTTCAATTTCTTCCTTAATTATATCTCTTAACACTTTCATGTCCATGACAAATCCCGTTTCGCTATCAATCCTTCCAGTGACGCTAACGATCAACTCGTAATTATGACCATGATAGTTAGGATTACTACATTTTCCAAAGATCTCCGCGTTCTTTTCATCACTCCAATCCTTTCTAAAAAGTCGGTGTGCGGCATTAAAATGTGCTTTGCGGCTAACGGTTACAATCATGATTGCGTTCTGTTAATATGTTCGTAGAATTTATCGAAAATGATTTTAAACCATTCTGTATAAATTTCTGGATGGTTAAGCATGTCTTTTTTGACCTCTTCTAAAGGCATCCATTTCCAAGCCGCCACTTCATCAGGATTAATTATTGGCGCCTCTTCATAACTCCCAATCATCACATGGTCAAATTCATGTTCGGTTAAGCCATTGTCAAAAGGTGCTTTGTATATAAATGAAACTGTGTTTTCCAGCTCTGTTACAAAACCCATTTCCTCTTGCAATCTTCGTTTTCCGGCCGCAATGTTGGTTTCTCCGTCACGTTGATGACTGCAACACGTATTTGCCCATAGCAATGGCGAATGGTATTTATGTGCTGCACGCTGCTGTAACATCAGTTCGTTGTTTTTATTAAAAACAAACACAGAAAAGGCGCGGTGCAACAATGCTTTCTCATGTGCCTCCATCTTTGGCATTAAGCCAATTTGCTCGTCTTTTTCATTAACGAGAATTACTCTTTCTTCAGTCATAGCTTACAAAAATAGCTACAAAAGTTATAAAAAACACCAATGTTAACTTAAAATTAAAATCGGCCAAGGTCTTCCCTTAAATTTGCCTTCAATAATAGTATCTTTGCATCCCATTTTAAGTAGAATATGAGTTTTAGAACAGAAATAGACAGACGGCGTACATTTGGTATTATTGCGCATCCCGATGCGGGGAAAACCACACTTACCGAAAAACTATTATTATTTGGAGGTGCCATTCAGGAAGCAGGTGCTGTTAAAAGCAACAAAATCAAAAAAGGAGCAACCAGTGACTTTATGGAAATTGAACGTCAGCGTGGAATTTCTGTGGCAACTTCGGTGTTGGCTTTTGAATACGAAGGCACAAAAATAAATATTTTGGACACGCCTGGGCATAAGGATTTTGCCGAGGACACTTTTAGAACCTTAACTGCAGTTGATAGTGTTATTGTTGTTGTTGACGTTGCAAAAGGAGTTGAAGAGCAGACTGAAAAACTAGTTGAAGTTTGTCGCATGCGAAATATCCCAATGATCGTTTTTATTAATAAACTGGATCGTGAAGGAAGGGATGCTTTCGATTTGTTGGATGAAATTGAACAAAAACTCGGGTTAAGAGTAGTTCCCATGAGTTTTCCAATTGGTATGGGTTACGACTTTAAAGGCATTTATAATCTGTGGGAAAAAAACATTAATTTATTTAGTGGCAGCGACAGAAGAAATATTGAAGACACCATTGAGATTTCAGATTTAGGATCAGAAGAGATAGATAAACTCATTGGAGAAAAAGCGGCGAACACACTTCGAGAAGAAATAGAACTTGTAGAAGGGATTTACCCAACATTTGATCGCGACGACTATTTAAACGGCCATCAACAGCCCGTATTTTTTGGATCCGCCTTGAATAATTTTGGAGTTAGGGAATTATTGGATTGTTTTGTGGAAATTGCACCAAAACCAAGACCTAAACACAGTGAGGAGCGTTTGGTACAACCCGATGAAAAAGATTTTACAGGGTTTGTATTTAAAATTCATGCCAATATGGATCCAAATCACAGAGACCGTTTGGCATTTATAAAAATTGTTTCAGGCACGTTTGAACGTAACAAACCCTATCTCCACGTCAGAAATAACAAAAAAATGAAGTTCTCTAGTCCTAATGCTTTTTTTGCTGAGAAAAAGGAAATTGTGGACATCTCCTACCCTGGTGATATTGTAGGCATACACGACACTGGTAATTTTAAGATTGGCGATACGCTTACCGAAGGTGAGAATATAAACTACAAAGGCATCCCTAGCTTTTCACCTGAACATTTTAGATACATCAATAATGCAGATCCATTAAAATCAAAACAACTTTATAAAGGTATTGATCAATTAATGGACGAAGGCGTTGCGCAATTATTTACGTTAGAACTCAACGGACGAAAAGTAATTGGAACCGTCGGTGCCTTGCAGTATGAAGTTATTCAGTACCGTTTGGAACACGAATACGGTGCTAAATGTACTTATGAGAACCTAAATGTTTATAAAGCCTGCTGGGTAGAACCAACCGATCCAAAAAATACAGAATACAAAGAATTCCTAAGAGTAAAACATCGCTATTTGGCAAAGGATAAACAAGATCAATTGGTGTTTTTAGCCGATTCTCAATTTTCGTTGCAAATGACGCAACAGACCTATCCAACGATTAAGTTTCATTTTACTTCTGAATACAAATAAGAATTAAATTACCAATTTCGAAAGAGTTCTTTTTAAAACTTGGAATTTGGCGCTTCGCGTTTGGATTATTTAGTTCGTAGTTCATCGATAAGCAGGTTTAAAGTTTGCTTTCGATCGGATTTTTCATAATTTTAAGAGATGAGTTAAGAAGTGTTTTAAAGACACATTTAAATAGATTCAACCCCAAAAATTGATCTACTTATGGAAATAAATTCGAATCAGTTTAGTAATGGCGATATTACCATTATTTACGAACCATCTATTTGCATCAATTCTGGACGCTGTGCAAAAGAACTCTCTGATGTGTTCAGAACCTCAGTCATCCCGTGGATTGACCTAGATGGTGCACCCGCTCAAAGAATCATTGAGCAAGTCAAAAAATGCCCATCTGGAGCTTTGAAATTTCATCTTGACAAGAAAGTAGCATAATTTTTAAACAAAAAATCCCTTTGAAATAAATTTCAAAGGGATTT
>JBDTKP010000134.1:0-14007 GCA_039935255.1 Gelidibacter sp.
GTTTTGTTACCAGTGACGTTACCGTCAGTTTCTTTGATCTGTGTAGAACGTCGAATGTCCAATCTTACAGAAGCATAGAATTTTAATGCATTACCACCGGTTGTAGTTTCAGGGTTACCGAACATCACGCCAATTTTTTCACGCAATTGGTTAATGAAAATCACGGTACATTTGGTTTTGCTGATGGATCCTGTTAGCTTTCTTAAGGCTTGAGACATCAATCGGGCGTGTAAACCCATTTTTGAGTCCCCCATTTCACCTTCAATTTCACTTTTTGGGGTCAATGCGGCAACAGAATCTATCACAACAATGTCAATTGCCCCAGAACGGATTAAATTATCCGCAATTTCCAAGGCTTGCTCCCCATTATCAGGTTGCGAAATGATCAGGTTTTCTAAATCTACGTGTAAGTTTTCAGCATAAGTTCTGTCAAACGCATGCTCTGCATCAATAAATGCAGCAATACCTCCAGTTTTTTGTGCTTCGGCTATGGCGTGCAACGCTAAGGTTGTTTTACCAGAAGATTCTGGGCCATATATTTCAATAACGCGGCCACGCGGATAACCACCCACCCCTAAAGCAATATCCAAACCTAAGGAACCTGAAGAAATTGCTTCAACATCTACAACAGCTTGGTCACTCATCATCATTACAGTCCCTTTGCCATACGCCTTGTCCAACTTGTCTAAGGTTAGTTTTAGGGCTTTTAATTTTGCGTCTTTTTCACTACTCATTTGTATTTCTTTTTCTGATTTTTATTGAAGCTAAATTACGACCTTTTTTTCATCTAATATAATCTAATGAAACAACCTTTTTATAGTTTCTACATCTCGATAATTAGACTTGGAAACCCTGCTGTGAAATGAGTGCCTTGTTTTATTTTTTTTAATACGGCGACTGAATAGAGCCAACCGAAAACTTTTTTCTGTTATCTTTGCCCCTTACTTTAACCTTAAAAAATTAGTATAGCATGCAACTGTACAATAACTTAAGTGCTAAAGAAAGAGCAGCACTTATTGATCAAGCGGGGAAACGCCGTTTGACGATTTCTTTCTATGCCTACGCCAAAATTGGCAATCCTAAAATTTTTAGAAATCAAGTTTTTTTAGCCTGGAACGATCTCGATGTTTTGGGAAGAATCTATGTAGCCCACGAAGGCATTAATGCCCAATTGTCGCTGCCTGCAGATAATTTTCAGAAATTTAAAAATCATTTAGACAGTATTTCATTTTTGGAAAACGTGCGCATTAATATTGCGGTTGAGCATGATAATTTTGCGTTTTTAAAGCTCAAAGTCAAAGTGCGCGATAAAATTGTGGCAGACGGATTGAACGACGCTACTTTTGATGTGACAGATATTGGGATTCATGTGAATGCAGAAAAATTTAACGAACTCATTGAAGATCCCAATACAGTTTTGGTTGATATGAGAAATCACTATGAAAGTGAAATAGGCCATTTTAAGAATGCCGTTACACCAGATGTCGACACTTTTAGGGAATCTTTGGACATTATTGAAGAAGATTTAAAAGACCATAAAGAAGATAAGAACTTAGTCATGTATTGTACGGGGGGTATCCGCTGCGAAAAAGCGAGTGCTTATTACAAACATAAAGGCTTTAAGAATGTATTTCAGTTAGATGGTGGAATAATAAATTATGTGAGACAAATCAATGAGAAAGGTCTAGAAAACAAGTTTATTGGTAAAAATTTTGTGTTTGACCAACGTCGATCAGAACGTATTTCAGACGATGTCATTGCGCATTGCCACCAATGTGGAGAGCCTGCCGACTTGCATACCAACTGTGCCAATGACGCTTGCCATTTGCTTTTTATTCAGTGTGAAGCATGCAAGGAAAAAATGAATAATTGTTGTTCTTCTACTTGCATGGAAGTTCATGACTTACCTTATACAGAGCAAAAGGAGATGCGAAAAGGTCAGGGTAATAGCAATGATATCTTTAAAAAGGGACGTGCAGATCATTTACCTTACAAGCAGGACTTGAGAAATATTTTTGAATTACTTAATAAATAAAATGATGCTTCTGTTTATTCAAGTTTCTGTCATTTCATAATTTAAAGGCGCCTAAAAGAAGATTATAAATTTAAACTATTGGACGTAGCATGCTGATTGTAGAGTACTTATGAGGTTTTTTATCTTTAAATAAGTTACCTGATTATGGATTATATAACTGAAATAAATAATCTTATCTTTACGTTCTAAAATTATATGGCTTTGTCATTTCTGTTCAGGTAGAAAATTTTTGGAATACAAAATCATAATTTATTAATCCTCATTCGTTTACCAAAACGAATTATATATATAACATAAGATGAGTTGTAACAGTTGCTCAACCGGAAAGGGTGGACAACCAAAAGGATGCAAAAACAATGGAACCTGCGGCACAGATAGCTGCAATAAATTAACTGTTTTTGATTGGTTGGCCAACATGTCTCTTCCACAAGGGGAAGAACCTTTTATAGGTGTCGAAGTACGTTTTAAAAATGGACGTAAAGAATATTATAAAAATACAGAAAATTTAACCTTAAGTATTGGTGATGTTGTTGCGACGCAAGCACAATCTGGCCACGATATAGGTATGGTAACCCTTACTGGAGAACTGGTAAGAGTTCAAATGAAACGTAAACACGTTAAAATTGACGATGAGGAAAACGTTTTAAAAATTTATCGTAAAGCTTCGCAACGCGATATTGACATTTGGTCCGATGCGCGAGATAAAGAAGAGCCAATGAAGGTCAAAGCGCGCCGATTTGCCATTGACTTGAAGTTGCACATGAAGATTTCAGATATCGAATATCAAGGAGATGCCAGTAAAGCTACTTTTTACTATACGGCAGAAGAACGCGTTGACTTTAGGGAATTGATAAAGCTATTTGCTAAAGAATTCCGGACAAGGATTGAAATGAAACAAGTAGGTTTCCGTCAGGAAGCTGCGCGTCTTGGGGGTATTGGATCTTGTGGACGCGAATTGTGCTGTTCTACGTGGTTGACAGATTTCAGATCGGTCAGTACTTCAGCGGCGAGATACCAGCAATTATCCCTCAACCCGTTAAAGTTAGCAGGGCAATGTGGTAAATTGAAATGTTGTCTTAACTATGAACTGGATGCCTATTTAGATGCCTTAAAGGATTTTCCTAAAACAGATACCAAGCTTTACACTGAAAAAGGCGCTGCAGTGTGCCAAAAAACAGATATTTTCAGAGGCCACATGTGGTTCGCCTACGAAGGGGAATGGATGAATTGGCACAAATTGACTACTGATCAGGCCAACGAAATTATCGCTTTAAATAAAAACAAGCAAAAGGTGGCAAACCTTGAGGATTATGCTTCTGAGCTAATTGAAGAGGTCAAATCTGATTTTGGAAATGTGGTGGGTCAAGATAGTTTAACACGTTTTGACAGTCCGAAACGAAAAAGCAGTCGCAGCAATACTAAAAGTAAAAGCAAAAGACCAGGACAGCCCAAACAGAATCCGGGACAGTCAAAACAAAATACTGACCAACAAGTATCACAGAAAAAATCGGATGAGAAAACGACTCAGAAAAAACGTAGAAAGCCAAATCCAAAAAAATCAAATCCAAACGATGCCAAATAAATTTTATTGGATGCTTTTAACAACTGTGTTTTTAGTGCTCAGCTGCGATTCCAACCAAATTTTTGACGAGTATAAGTCGGTGCCAAATCAATGGAACAAGGATACGTTGATTTCTTTTACGGTGACTCCACCAGATTCTACCAAATTTTATAATCTGTTCATTAATGTCAGAAATACCAATGATTATAAGTTCAGCAATTTATTTTTAATTGCTGAAATGAATTTTCCTCACGGCAAAACCATTAAAGATACTTTGGAATATCAAATGGCCAAGCCTGACGGTGCATTTATAGGCGAAGGGTTTACAGATGTCAAGGAGAACAAATTATGGTATAAAGAAGGTGTTAAATTTGATGAGATTGGCGAATATAATATTACCATTCAGCACGCCATGCGTAATAATGGTGAGGTTAATGGCGTTGATGACTTAAAAGGTATTACAGATGTGGGATTTAGAATAGAACCTGCAACGAATTAATTGAAATTATGGCAAAAAAGAAAGCTGACACTCAAAATTTTTCTAAATATATTAGATGGTTTTGGATGACCATTATAGGTGGCATATTATTTATTGTTCTTTTATTTTTATTGGCGTCTTGGGGTGTTTTTGGTGTAATGCCAGATTATACCCGTTTAGAGAATCCATCGACCAATTTGGCGACAGAAATTATTTCATCAGATGGCGAGCTGTTGGCTAAAATATACAATTTTGATAACCGTACTCCGGTTGATTATAACGAGTTGCCCGAACATTTGGTAAATGCGCTTATTGCCACGGAGGATGTGCGTTTTAGGGAACATTCTGGTATAGATGGCAGAGGAACCGTGAGAGCGTTCTTTTTCCTTGGAAAAAGGGGTGGCGCAAGTACCATATCACAACAAGTTGCTAGACAATTGTTTGTTGGCGTGAGATCTAAAAATGTAATGGAAACGGCCACCCAGAAAATAAAGGAATGGGTTATTGCCATTCGTTTGGAGCGCCAATATACCAAGGAAGAAATTATTGCTATGTACTTTAATATCTATGGTTTTGGGAACAATGCCGATGGTATCCGAAGCGCCGCTAGAATTTACTTCGGAAAAGAACCAAAAAATTTAGATATAAAGGAATCTGCCATGTTAGTGGGAATGTTCAAAAATTCAGCACTATACAATCCGAGACCAACGCGTAATCCAGAAGGTACCAGGAATCGTAGAAACGTGGTTTTGAACCAAATGGAGAAGTATGATTATATTACTCAGAGTGTCAGTGATTCGATTAAAAAATTGGATTTGGGATTACGTTATACGCCGGAATCCCATCGTGAAGGATTAGCCACCTATTTCAGAGCTTACCTTACCGATTTTATGAAAGATTGGATAAAAAACAATCCGAAACCAGATGGTACTGGACTTTACAGTTTGTACGATGAAGGGTTAAAGATCTATACGACCATTGATTCCAGGATGCAGCAATATGCTGAAGATGCAGTGCAGGAGCATATGGCGCAGTTGCAAAAGGAGTTTTTTCATCAAAACACACCAGATCGTAATAAGACTGCCCCTTTTTTAGATTTAAAACCAGATGAGATTTCAGGTTTGTTGAACAGAAGCATGCGTCAATCTGAGCGTTGGAGAAAAATGAAAGCTAATGGTAGAAGTGAAAAGGAAATTTTGGCATCTTTTGATAAACCAATTCCAATGACCGTTTTCTCTTGGAAAGGCGAAATTGATACCATCATGAAACCTGCAGATTCGATGCGTTATTACAAATCATTTTTGCACACAGGCATGATGTCAATGGATCCACAAACAGGTCATGTCAAAGCTTGGGTAGGTGGTATTAATTACAGGCATTTTCAATATGACCACGTTAAGCAGGCAAAGCGCCAAGTAGGTTCTACCTTTAAGCCCTTTGTTTATGCTACTGCAATTGATCAGTTGCATTTATCACCGTGTGATACGTTTCCAAATACAAAAATAACTATTGAGGCAGGCAAATTCGGTAATCCGTTGCCTTGGAGTCCTGACAATTCTGACCGAAAATACGGAGGGTTTAAGACTTTAAAACGAGCGTTAGCAGAATCCATTAATACCATTACCGCCCGACTGATGGATCAAGTTGGACCCCAGCCCGTAATTGATATGGCCAAAAATTTAGGGATTGAATCAGATATGCCTGCTGTTCCTGCCATCGCGTTGGGAACACCAGATTTAAGCGTTTACGAAATGGTGGCAGCTTATGCGACTTTTGCTAATAAAGGCGTTTATAATAAGCCAGTGATGGTCATGCGTATTGAAGATAAAAATGGAACTATTCTTTATCAGTTTACCCCAGAGTCAAGAGATGTATTGAGTGAAGAGGTCGCTTATGTAACAACTAATTTGTTAGAAGGGGTTACTCAAGGAGGGTCAGGAGCGCGTTTAAGGTCTGTAGGTGCAGATAAATATAATAAAGTTTATGAGGAAGTCATGACAGGTTATCCTTATGCGTTTACAAACCCCATTGCTGGAAAAACAGGAACCACTCAAAACCAAAGTGACGGTTGGTTTATGGGTATGGTGCCCAATTTGGTCACCGGAGTTTGGGTTGGGGGTGAAGAGCGCGCGACCCATTTTAAAAGTATTGCCTACGGTCAAGGCGCCACCATGGCTTTGCCAATTTGGGGACTTTATATGAAAAAATGCTACGCAGACAAAGATCTTGATGTTTCCACGGGAGAGTTTGAGCGTCCTGCCAATCTTTCCATAAATGTAGATTGCAGTAAGAAAAGTGATACTAATTCGTCAGATACCGATGGATTTGATGATCGTTTAAATTTCTAGCTTTTTTAAGAATTACTTATAGATTAAAATCCCCTTCAGAAATGAGCATTGCATTTTTGAAAGGGATTTTTCAATTGTGATCATCTCATTCCTTTGTGTTTTGAATAGTCTGTGCGTTCAAATACATTTTATAAAAACGAGATTAACTACATAAAAGTCACACCCTCTAAAAACTCAAATCATTTTAGATTGGCTTTATTATTTCGTAATTTTCAGACTCCTAAAAAAAGTACACATGATTAATAAAAAAGTAGCTAACGTTACGGAAGCCATGCAAGGGGTTAAAGACGACATGACCCTTATGGTCGGAGGATTCGGACTCTGTGGTATTCCTGAAAACGCGATCAATAATTTGGTCAAAATGGACGTGAAAGGTCTCACCTGTATTTCTAATAATGCCGGGGTGGATGATTTTGGTTTGGGATTATTGTTGCACAAGCGCCAGATCAAAAAAATGATTTCCTCTTATGTAGGAGAAAATGAAGAATTTGAACGCCAAATGCTAAGTGGTGAACTCGATGTGGAGCTAGTTCCTCAAGGGACGCTTGTAGAACGCTGTAGAGCGGCACAATCCGGTTTCCCTGCCTTTTTCACTCCAGCAGGTTATGGTACTGAAGTAGCAGAAGGAAAGGAAGTCCGTGAATTTAATGGAAAGATGTATGTTTTGGAAAAAGCCTTCGAAGCCGATTTCGCCTTTGTTAAAGCATGGAAAGGCGATGCTGCAGGTAACTTAATTTTTAAAGGCACTGCCAGAAACTTTAATCCCGCCATGTGTGGCTCCGCAAAAATCACGGTGGCTGAGGTTGAAGAACTCGTTCCTGTTGGAGATTTAGATCCCAATCAAATCCATATTCCTGGAATTTTTATTCAACGGATTTTTCAGGGTGAGAACTATGAGAAACGAATTGAACAATTGACGGTTAGGAAGCGGTCATAATTAGTATTGTTATCAATCTTTTTATTCAAAACCACCAAATCTGGATTGAGACACTAGGAAATATTGAAATAAACTCATAAGATCCCCGCTTCTGTGGGAATGATAAACTTAAAAGAAATGTTAGATAAAATAGGAATCGCAAAACGCATTGCACAAGAGGTCCAAGATGGCTATTACGTCAACCTTGGCATAGGTATCCCAACGTTAGTTGCCAATTATGTAAGAGATGGTATTGAGGTAGAGTTTCAAAGCGAAAATGGCGTTTTGGGGATGGGACCATTCCCTTTTGAAGGGGAAGAAGATGCCGATTTGATTAACGCGGGAAAACAAACTATAACCACCTTGCCTGGTGCCAGTTTCTTTGACTCGGCCATGAGCTTTGCAATGATTAGGGGGCAGCATGTTGATTTGACCATTTTAGGTGCTATGGAAGTTTCTGAGGAAGGTGATATCGCCAATTGGAAGATTCCAGGTAAAATGGTAAAAGGCATGGGAGGCGCCATGGATCTGGTAGCCAGTGCCCAAAATATTATTGTGGCCATGATGCATACAAATAAAGAAGGGGAATCCAAATTATTAAAAAAATGCTCTTTACCATTAACAGGTGTTGGCTGCGTTAAAAAGATAGTCACCAACTTGGCGGTTTTAGAAGTTACCGAAAAAGGGTTCAAATTGTTGGAGCGTGCTCCAGGGATTTCAGTTGAAGATATTATAAAAGCGACAGAAGGGACGTTAATTGTTGAAGGCGATATTCCTGAAATGATCTTATAGAAATACTAACAAAATTTTCAATCTATTTCTATGTCTGATTTTGGTAGTGATATGCGATTTTGGAAAGTTTAGACAGGATCTTTTTTCCAGCCGTAGGTTTAAAGCATAACATATGATGCGATAATCCCGCTTTTTAGTGGGATTTCTGATTTAATAGCGCTACGAATCTATCGGAATATCTAGATTGTATTATGATTGCTTACCTGCAATCCACTATTTATATGAGCATTACTACAAACTCAGAAATACATCATATTTATTTGTAGGATTAATCTTCACAATTGATGTTAATTGTTAAAATTAAGCGCACTTCATCGAATAATAGTGTGTTTAAACTGATTTAACTAAAAAATTGTACATATTTACAGAACCTAATTAAAACAAACTAATTAGCCAACCTTTTAAAAACCGCTTAACTTTTTTTGCCCCAAACCTACCTTAACTTTTGAATTATGAACAGTACCTCAAATCTACCAAGACCTACTTTATTTGAAAGCAAATTATTTCAATCTTTTCAACAAACATTAAGATTACTTAAAGGTATCTTGATGCTCACAAAAAAAATATTCATGCTCTAGCCTATGCCCCAGGGTAAAGCATGAATTTTTTTGTGATTTTCTTCTTTTTTAAGTGACCCATTTCACTAGTGGTCATTTCAAGATGTTCTAAATTTGTTGGATGCGTCTTCATCATTGGATGCCTATTTAAGGCTACAATAGGCTTTTAACATTCTATTCGGAATGCTTAGTTAGCCAAAAGCTTTATTTCCTTTGCACTATTTGAATACAATTGAGTTAATTCAAATTAATTTGCATTTAGTGAATTCAGAAATCCCCAAGATTTTATTTTGTAGTCCTTTTCTTTTAGCATGATGTGGTATTTCCGTAACTGGGAACAAATTCACTGTCATTTTACGAAAACGTTGTAGTGAAATTTTTTTTTTGAAAAAAAAAGAATAGCTTTACGATGAATTTTATAATTAATTCAGATTTTAATTGAAATTCATGAATAAAAGTCGCTTATTGCTACTAATATTGGTTTTTGTCAGATTCATGTATTTTGAAAGATTTTTCTGAACTTGCCGTTGAAGAATACCAGATTTCAAGGTGTTAAGATCGGTGTCGATTATAAGATTCAACATTGAGTTTACCTAGTTAATTATAAGGGAAAGTAAATCATAACAGAAGGCTAATTCATGTTATTTTAAAAAAAGGTTCAGATTTAGATCTGAACTTTTTTTATTTCTATATGGCCGTATTGTTAAAAATAGTCCCCTGCATCCATAGCTTATGAACTGTGAATTTGTAATATGTGATAATTTTCAAACATTTTATTTCAAGTGAAGTTTTATAATCACCAAATCTCCAGAAGTCTAAGGTGTAGAGGTGTGGTACTTTCCAATGTTTTTTCCGAAGAGATTAATTTAGACAGTAATTCGATGTTTTGGATAAACATGCGCTTAGCGATGTACAAAATATCCCTCATAAAGCTAGAGTGTCAAAGCTATTGAAAAAATGTTCTCTGCCACTTACAGGTTTCGGATATGTCAAAAAAGATTGTGACCAACCTTGCTGTATTGCAAGTTACTGAAAACGGATTCAAACTTTTGGAGGCTGCTCCGGTAATTTCTGTTGAAGCCATTGTAAAAGCGACAGAAGGAAAACTAATTATTGAAGGTGATATTCAAGAAATGATTTCGTAATCACTTACACTAAAATGTAATAAGGCATCTATTATCGATTTGATTTTAAAATTAAATCTGTAATAGGTGTGCAATGTTAGAACTTTTTTCAAAATCCCGGAAGAAACCTTTGGAATATGTAGGATTAATTGCGCTATATTCTCTTAAATTGGGCCTTCATCAAATCATTTCCTCTAAAATTTGATTCTAATTATCTCTGATTACATCATTGATGAAAAGTGCAGTTCTCCACTTCGTTTTTAAAACAGATTTTGTATTGATTTTATTTTTCACTCTAAATTCTTCATAAAGCATTTACTTGTAATTTTTAACGCGATCTAATTTTGACTTTAAGCATCAAAATTTGAATCGGATTTCGCATTTGTAGTACTTTTCTTCATGTCATATGAGGGATTTCCGTAATGTTAAATTTTGTTAATAAAATACAACGAAAACGTTGTAGTTAATTTTTGTTTTTGGGAAAATTTTAATAGTTTCACGACGGAATTAATAATTTTTAACACATATTCAATGACATTATGAAAAATTACTACTTTAAACCGATTGCATTTGCGATTTTAATGTTTTCGGTATTTTCAAGTTTTTCCCAGACGGAAGCTCAAAAATCACAAATTACGAGTGACTACAATCTTCAAAATATTGAAAGATCTACTTCAGCTTTTGAATCTAAAGCCGTGCTGGAAAAAGAGAAGGCCGTTAAAATGGCTCAAAATATGAATTGGCCACTTACTATCGAAAAAAATGGGGTTTACATGGAACTTCAAAGAATTTCTGAAATAGGGACACCTATTTATTACACCACCTTTAATGTTGATGCTGCAAAATCAACAAGAGCAAACCATTTAAATTCTGGTGGTTCTTTAGGTCTTAACCTTAATGGTCAGAATATGACGGCTCATGTTTGGGACGGTGGCTTGGCTAGAGTGTCTCACCAAGAATATGACGGTCCTGGAGGTAACAACCGATTTTCTGCTGGAGATAATTCTACAGCTTTAAATTATCACTCTGCCCACGTTACGGGAACCATTATTGCTTCAGGTGTTGTAGCTAAAGCTAAAGGAATGGCACCTCACGCTAAAGCAAAAGGTTATGATTGGAACAATGACGCAGCTGAAGCTTCTTCAGCTTCTGCAAATGGAATGCTTATTTCTAATCACTCTTATGGCTTTGCAACACGTAATGCGCAAGGTCAACCGCAATTGCCTACCTATTATTTTGGAGGGTACATTACAGACTCAAGAGATTGGGATCAAATCATGTTTAATGCTCCAAATTATTTAATGGTCGTTGCTGCAGGAAATGACGGTGGTGATAATTCTGCAAATGGTGCGCCACTTGACGGATATTCGGCTTATGATAAACTTACGGGTCACTCTACTGCTAAAAACAATATGGTAGTTGCTAACGCCAATGATGCTAATATCAGTTCCAATGGTGATTTAATTTCTGTAACGATTAACAGCTCAAGTAGTCAAGGACCAACAGACGACTACCGCATAAAACCAGATATTACAGGTAATGGTACAGGGGTGTATTCTACTTATGATGGTAGTGACGCTGCTTACAATAGTATTACTGGAACGTCAATGGCATCGCCAAACGTTGCAGGTACTTTGTTGATACTTCAACAGCATGCTAAAAATGTTAATGGCTCATTTATGAGAGCAGCAACATTAAAAGGTTTAGCCTTACATACTGCTGATGATGTTGGACCAGTTGGACCAGATGCCGTTTATGGATGGGGTCTTTTAAACGCCAAAAGAGCGGCTGAAGCGATTACAAATAATGGCGGTAAATCTAAAGTTACTGAATTGACTTTAACTAATGGTCAATCGTATCAAATTACAGTAGATGCTGATGGTGTAAATACACTTATGGCGTCTATCTCATGGACGGACAGAGCAGGAACAGCATCAACCGCTTTAAACTCTGCAACTCCTGTTTTAGTGAATGACTTAGATATTAGAGTTACCAAAGGAAGCACTACAAGCACCCCTTGGAGATTGACAGGCGTAACGACTAACGGAAAAGGAGATAATAAAGTAGATCCTTTTGAGCGTGTTGACGTTGCAAATGCTTCAGGAACTTATACTATTACAGTAACACACAAAGGTTCATTAACTGGTGGAAGCCAGAATTATTCATTAATTGTAACCGGTTTATCTGCGACTCCAGTTGCATGTACTGCTACAGTGCCTACAGGTTTATCTGTTGGTAGCGTTGCCAGTACAACGGCCACTGTATCTTGGAATACAGTAACATCAGCAACTTATGATGTACGTTATAGAGTAACAGGTGCTTCAACATGGAACACGACTGCGGTTTCTGGAACTACGACTACGTTAAATGGACTTGCTTCAGAGACTGCTTATGAAGTTCAGGTAAGAAGTAAATGTACTGGCGGGAGTGATTCGGCTTACAGCGCTTCTAAAACTTTTACTACAACAGGCACTCAAGTAAATTACTGTGCTTCAGCTAGTAAAAGTTCTGCAGATGAATATATTGGTCGTGTGCAATTGGGCAGTATTGACAAAACGTCAACAGCTCAAAACTATTCTGATTTCACCAGTTCATCTACTAATTTGACTGCTGGAGATACTTACACCATAACAATTACTCCAAAATGGTCTGGTAGCAAATATAATGAGGGCTACGCGGTATGGATTGATTATAATAACGATGGCGATTTCAGTGATGCAGGTGAGCTTGTTTGGAGCAAAGCAGCTTCTACAGCAACACCAGTTTCAGGAAGTTTTAAAGTACCTGCTGGCGCAGCTAGTGGTGCAACACGAATGAGAGTTGCCTTGAAATACAACGGTATTCCAACAGCTTGTGAAACTTTTAATTATGGTGAAGTTGAGGATTATACGGTTATCATTGGCACAGGAACTGGAGCTGATACCCAAGCGCCAAGTGCACCAACTAGTTTGACAGCATCGAACATTGCGCAAACTACAGCCACATTATCTTGGAATGCCTCAACAGACAATGTTGGCGTAACTGGTTATGATGTGTATTCTGGAACAACAGTTTTAGGAACGGTAGAAGGAACTTCTGCAAACATTACAGGATTGACAGCTAATACCAATTATTCTTATACTGTAAAAGCAAAGGATGCTGCTGGTAATATCTCAGGAGCAAGTAACCTTGTTTCGTTTAAAACACTTTCAGATGCAGCGGCTAATTATTGTGCTTCAAAAGGTGGTTCTAACTATGAATGGATTGATTATGTATCTTACGGTGGTATGACCAATAGCACAGGTGCTAATGGTGGTTATGGAGATTTTACATCTAAAGTAGCTACAGTGTCTAGAGGTGGTACAAGCCAAATTGTTTTCAGTGCAGGATACGCGAGTTCAGCATATACTGAATACTGGGCTATTTGGATTGACTTCAATCAGGATGGTGTTTTTGATGCCAATGAAAAAATGGTTTCAGGATCTTCATCAAGTGCGGGGAATCTTGGAGCAAACATTACAATTCCAACAACTGCTTTATTAGGGACTACCAGAATGCGTGTGTCTATGAAGTATAACGCTAGTCAAACGGCTTGTGAATCGTTTAGTTATGGAGAAGTTGAAGATTATACAGTCAACATCACCAACCAATCAAATAACTACGAAACATATAGTGATGTTTTAGCAGATGTTTTAGGAAATGAGGCAAACGTATTTGATGTACAGGTTTATCCTAATCCAGTTGCAAACCTATTAAATGTGAAACTTCGTGACAATCGCGATGCTAATTTCACAATCTCAAATATGTTAGGTCAATCGGTAGGAAATGGAAAAGTGAGTAACAGCAGTATTGATGTTTCTCATTTACAATCAGGATCTTATATTATAGAAGTGAATGATGGTCAAAAACCATTGATCAAAAAGTTTATAAAATTATAACAGAAGGCTAATTCATATTGCTTAAGAAAAGGTTCAGATTTTAATCTGAACCTTTTTTTATATAAAATAAACTCGTGTGTCAACTGAAAGTGTATTCAGGATTCTTAACATGTTAGTGGCGTAGAGAATTTGAATTGATCTAGATATGCTTGATCTCGCTCTTATCCAAAATGGTATCACCGCGAAGTCTTAAAAGGATTTGTGCCACGGCAATGGTGTCTTTTTCACAATAGATAGCAATTCGATCGATGTCTTTATCTTCATAATACACACGAAAGA
>JBDTKP010000135.1:0-9713 GCA_039935255.1 Gelidibacter sp.
ACCCAACGACGTTTACTTTCGTTGGGTTATTTTTAAATAAAGTGTATCGTGTTTTTGGAAGTTCCAAAAGTTGGTTTTTTACTTTACAGTAATGGTGCCCTTCATGATAGCATAATGTCCAGGAAAACTACAAACAAAGTTATAAACACCTGGAGTGTCTATATTAAAATTAATAGTATCACTTTCACCACCACCAAGCATTTTGGAGCTTGAAATAATTGATGATTCAAACGATTTAGGAATATACCCAGTTGCGGCAGACTCTGCAGATGCTTGGCCGAAAGCGTTTAAATCTGTTTGAGGAGTTAAAATAACTATGTTATGTCCCATAACATTTTTATCCATATTACCAGAATGTTTTAAGGTTAATGTAACCTCTTGTTTTGCTAGAATTTGAAATTCATTTAGGTTAAATTTCATCTGATCGTTCCCTTCCAAATTAAAAGATATAGGTTCAACTACAACAGGTTCGTCCTTATTGTCATCGTCACTACAAGCACCTAAAAATAAAGCTGCAACTAAAATAGGGGTCAAAAATAGTTTTTTCATTATTGTTTTCGTTTTTGATTATAATTGAACAAACTTAGGAAATTTCTTTCGAACTAAAAGTTTTTAAAATTAGAAAAACGTATGAATAATTTCATCTAATTATTGTGTAAAAGTCTCATTATTTGAAAAATAGCAGCTTAAAAGACCATTATATTACAGATTTAAAAAGCACAAAGACGAGAGGTCTTGGAGATTCCTTACTAATTTGTAAATCGCTTTTATAAATGTCGTTTTTACACTTGGACACAGAGATTCATTTAATCGAGTAGCGCCTAGGGTTTAGTATTTGTTCTGACATTCAATGTGTTTTAAAATGAGGTGATGTGCCTAAATTATATCTATAAAAAAAAGCAGTTACAAATCAATGTAAATGCTTTTTTATCAAGTAGCGAGAAGGGGGCACGATCCCCTGACCTCCGGGTTATGAATCCGACGCTCTAACCAACTGAGCTACCTCGCCATAATTTATTTTATCAGGAAACAATAAGATTTTAAATCTGTCGCTCCTGCATTTATTTGAGGCTGCAAATATAAAAACAAAATCCACCTTCGCAAACATAAAATACATTAAAAATCGGATAAAATTATTTTCAGACAATTTGTCTTTTAACTAAACAATTAATTATATATTGACCGCGCTAACAAATAGATCTATGGAAGACAAAATTAAATTTGAGATGGAATTCCCCATTCACTCATCTCCTCAACTTTTATATCAATATATATCAACACCTTCGGGCCTTTCTGAATGGTTTGCCGATAATGTAAACTCGCGTGGCGAATTTTTTACATTTATCTGGAATGATAGTGAGGAGCAGGCTAAGCTATTGAGTAAAAAAAGCGACGAACGCATCAAGTTTAGATGGTTGACCGATGATGAAGACGATGATTCTTATTATTTTGAAATCAGAATCCAAGTGGATGAAATTACCAAAGACGTGTCTATTATAGTTACTGATTTTATTCATGAAGATGAAATAGAAGAAGCCAAAATGCTCTGGGAAAATCAAATTTCAGATTTGAAGCAGGTTTTAGGATCTGCTTAGGCGAACTCTTTTTTAAATAGTATATTTGTCTCGATTTTTTAAAAACTTCGAGACTTTTTTTATGGTTAATTTTAACGGAACCCTCCACGATACATCTTCAAATTTATTATCTCTAGAAAATAGGGGCTATGCCTATGGTGATGCGCTTTTTGAAACCTTAAAGGTGGTGCACGGGAAAGTGTTGTTTTGGGAGGATCATTATTTTAGATTAATGTCCTCCATGCGCATTCTTCGCATGGAGATCCCTATGAATTTTACGATGGAATTTCTTGAAAGTGAAATCTTAAAGACTGTTGAAGCCAATGCATTGATGCAAGCCTCAGCAAGGGTACGGATTAATGTAAATCGTGAAGCTGAAGGCAAGTATAGGCCCTCAACTAATGCTATTGGATATAATATGCTGACTGAAAAGTTGGCTTCTGATTTTTATGTGTTAAACAATGCGCCGTACACCGTTGAATTATTTAAGGACTTTTACGTGGCTCCTGGATTGCTGTCAACTTTAAAGACCAATAATAAAAGCATCAATGTGTTGGGAAGTATTTTTGCAAAGGAAAATAATTTTGACAATTGTTTGCTGTTAAATACTGATAAAACGGTCATTGAGGCATTAAATGGAAATATATTTTTGGTTAAGGATCGCGTAATTAAAACGCCCCCTTTATCTGAGGGTTGCCTTAAAGGTATCATGAGAAAGCAAATTATCGAGCTTGTTGAGAAACTGGAAGGATATACATTGGATGAAGCGCCAATTTCTCCTTTCGAACTTCAGAAAGCCGATGAATTATTTATAACGAATGCTATTGTTGGCATTCAGCCCATCACAAAATACCGAAAAAAGGAGTTTACAACAGCGGTATCTAAACTGCTTTTGGAAAAGTTGAATATAAAAATAAGACTTTCTTAATTATAGCTGGGGTTTTCAGGTGCGTTAGACCAGATACTATAGTCGCCTCCCAATTCGAGCATTTTTTCTTTCCAAAAACTGCTGTCTTTTTTTTCTATGATTGATTTTTTATAGATGTTTTCTGTAACAATCCAAGAGTTGGTTTCGAGCTCAGTCTCTAATTGAGAAGGTTCCCATCCCGAATACCCCAGAAAAAAGCGAATATCGCAAGCTTTAATTTCGCCACTATTAATTAGGGCTAAAGCAACGTCAAAATCGCCTCCCCAATAGATCCCCAATGAAATTTCAATACTTTCAGGAATTAAATCTGGAACTTTATGGATGAAATAAAGATTGTCTTGTTCAACAGGTCCACCGTTATACACCTTAAATTTAGCCTTAGTATGAGGAACCAAATCTTTCAATGTATATTTTAAGGGTTTATTCAATATAAAACCGATGGAGCCTTCATTGGAATGATCTGCTAATAAAATAACAGAACGATTAAAAGAAGTGTCTCCAATAATTGAAGGTTCGGCAATTAAAAGATGGCCTTTTCTGGGCTTAATTGTAATCATAAATCATGATTTAAAATTAAAACTAAAGCATATTTGTCTAAAAAGCAATTAATTTGTTAAAAAAAACAAAAAAAAGTCCACTCTCGCGAGTGGACTCCTTAATATATCTGATCTGATATTAGTTTACTGCGTTGCTTAAATCAGAACCTGCTTTGAACTTTACAACGTTTTTAGCTGCGATTTGTATCGTCTTCCCCGTTTGTGGGTTTCTTCCTTCTCTTGCTGATCTGTTAGAAACTGACCAAGATCCGAATCCTACTAAAGAAACTCTATTACCTTTCTGTAAAGAACCTTCGATATCAGTTAATAGAGAATCCAATGCTTTTTTAGCTGCTGCTTTAGTAATACCAGCATTTTCAGCCATTCCATTGATTAAATCTGTTTTGTTCATAAAATTGATTTTTTAATTATTAAAAATAGTTGGGTTAAACATTTTGTCAAATCCTTCTACAAAATTATACGGATTATTCATTCATGCAAGTAATGGCAAGGGAAATTCGAGTTATTGTTAATAACTTTGAGCATTTGTTAATAAACGTAGGACATTTCCATTTTTTTATGGACTATCAACATTCATAAGGGTTTACAGCATTTTATCGTCTTCAGAAAAATTAAAACCATTCAAAAGAGATCGTATGTCCATTTTTCTTTTCCCTGGCAACTGCATTTCTTTAATAATTAAGTAACCTCCTTGGACAGATACTTTTAGGTCAGTTTTGGTAGCAATGATCATTCCAGCGGTTTCAGAATGTTCTATTTGTTCTTTATCAACTTCAAATATTTTGACCATTAAAATACCGTCGCTAGTTTTGAGATTGGTCCACGCTGCTGGAAATGGATTTAACCCTCTGATTTTATTATAAATCGCTTCAAGGTTTTCAGTCCAATCGATTTGGCAATTTTCTTTATGGAGTTTATACGCGGTTTTTGGCTGTTCAATTTTAGATTGTATGGTGGTTGTGACCTCGCCCTTTTGAACCAGTTGCAGCGTTTCGATGACCAAGTCACTTCCTATGTGTTGCAATTTATCATGTAAGGTGCCAACGGTCTCGTCCTCTTTAATCGCGACTTCCTTCTGTAAGATTATTGCGCCTGTATCAATTTTATCGTCAATAAAAAAAGTGGTCACGCCCGTTTTTTCTTCGCCATTAATGATTGCCCAATGTATGGGTGCAGCACCTCTATAGTCAGGTAGAAGGGAGGCATGCAAATTAAAGGTGCCATATTCCGGCATGTTCCAAACGACTTTAGGCAACATTCTGAAGGCGACAACTATCTGTATATTGGCATTTAAGGAGTCTAATTCCTTTAAAAACGCGTCGTCTTTTAAATTGGTGGGTTGTAAAAGTCTTAAATTTTGAGAAAGTGCATATTTTTTTACATCCGACTGGTGTAATTTTTGTCCGCGACCGGCAGGTTTGTCAGGAGCGGTAATTACGCCAACAATTTCGTAACTGTTTTCTACCAACAGTTTTAATGTGCCCACTGCAAATTCCGGTGTGCCCATAAATACAATTCTTAAATTTTTCATTTTTAGGTGTGTTTTATTTTGTACGAATTGCTAGCTGTTATTTCTAAAATGTTATTGGCAAGCATTAATTTTAAAGTTTCTAAAATCTCTCTTTCTGATTGTTCAATTTGTTCAACAAGCGCTCTAGAGGTTAAAGGTTGATTTTCTAAAAGTAAAATAATGCTTTTAGAGATACCTTTAATTGAAGACTTTTTGGTTTTTGACGTTTTTAGTATGCATACGGAGCAAATGCCACAAGGGTCACTTTTTTTCTCGCCAAAATATTCCAAGAGTTGGATGCTTTTACACTGCTCTTCATCAGAAATATAATCAATGACAGCATCAATTTGATCTTCTTTTAAGCCCTGTTGTTGCTCAATGACAGTGGCAATCCTATTAATGGTTTTGTCGTCTTCTCGAGGTTGTAAAAACGTCAATTCGGAATCGGTATTGGAATGTTGAAATTCCACGAGTCCGTCTTTTTGAAGCTGATGTAAAATGGCCAGAACTCGATTTTCGTTGATGTTGGATTTCTCTGAAACCAAATTCAGGTTGATTTTCATTTGGTGTTCAAAAATGCCGCCATAAGTCCTTAAAATAGCTTTTATAACGGGTTCATAAGATTTATGAGTGTTCAAATAACCAAATAGTGCAGGACTGCTGATTAAAAATTGGAGTTTGGTTTGATAATTAAATTGCTGTGATAAGCTAATGATGCTGTTCCGATCTAATATTTGAACGGCATTATAAGCCGTAGTGGTTGGGAATCCATAAGTTTTACAGAACATGTTAAAGTTAAACTGATGTTGCGTTAAGTGACCTTCACCATAAGAAATCTGAAAATAGTTACAGAGCTTCCGATAGACTTTCTTAATGAAGTCAACGGATGGCAAGGTGCTGAGAAACTGATGTTTTAGTTGTTGCTCGTCCGTGGCATTTTTCAAAACAACCGCAAATGCTTTTTTTTCATCCCGCCCGGCTCGACCGGCTTCTTGATAGTAACTTTCTAAACTTTCGGGCAGATTAATATGGATGACCGTTTTAACATCGGGCTTATCAATACCCATCCCAAAAGCAGTGGTCGCCACCATAACGGTTTTTTGGTTATTGCTCCATTGTTCTAAGTGGTCGTTTTTTTCTTTATTGCTAATACCACCATGATAATAAGTGGCTGAAATGCCTTTGGATTCTAAAAATGAAAACAGCTCCAATGTAGCACGGCGCGTCCTGACGTAAATGATGGAAGATCCAGGGTATTTTTTTAGTATTTGTTCAATTCTGTAATGCTTATCATTGGTGTTCAAAACCATGTAGGCAATATTTGGTCTTTTAAAGGAGGCTTGAAAAACCTTTGGTGCCATAAAGTCCAGCTCGGTCATGATTTCTTGAACCACTTTAGGTTTGGCAGTAGCGGTTAGCGCAATCACGTTAACTGAAGGATGGAGTTGCCTTAAGATATTGATGTTTTTGTAAGCAGGCCTAAAATCATTACCCCACTGACTGATACAATGCGCTTCGTCTACCGCAATTAAATTAACGGGCATTTGCTGAATTCTGTCTTGCACTATGGCTTGCTGTAATCGCTCTGGAGAGAGATAAAGGAATTTGTAATTGCCATAAATACAATTGTCCAAAAGCGTGTCCAAAGTGTTATAGGGAATGCCACTGGTAATCGCCATGGCCTTAATACCTTTAGCTTTGAGTTGGTCCACCTGATCCTTCATTAAAGCAATCAATGGAGAGACCACAATACAAATGCCATCTTTTATCAAAGCCGGAACCTGAAAACAAATGGATTTTCCACCGCCGGTGGGCAACAATACAAAAGTATCTTCATTATTCAGTACCGCATCAATAATCTCCTCCTGCAATGGTCTGAAGGTGGTATGATTCCAATAGCGTTCTAATATAATGATAGGATGTGACATCACTCTAAATTTAAAGCATCTATTATGAAATCTACGCGTTTTTCTACGGTATCAAAAGGAATAGGTATTAAATGATAATTGAATTTTTTATAAAGTCTTAAGAGGTGCTCATGAATTAATTCGGATTGCTCATAGGTTTCATAGCGCACGCTGTCACTTTTAAAAATTTCCTGCCACGGTGGTAAAATAAATACGATATCATAAGTGTTTTTATGGCAGATATTTACAAATTCTTCTGGATAGTCAGTACCAAAAAAATCCATATAAGCCAAAACATCTGGAAGCCCGCGGTCAAGAAAAACAGAAGTGTTTTCGTAGGCACTGGCATCCTTGAATTGTTTCGTTCTTCCTCCCAAAAGCAATTGGCTAAAGAGAAGCGGCTGTGATAAAAAAAGCTGTTCTACACCATTTTTCCTGGCCTCGAGGGTCACTTGTCTTGAAATTTCATCGAAGCAAACATAACCTCTTTGTTTTAATTCGTCTATTATTGATGATTTCCCAGTTCCGGGACCTCCAGTAATAACAATTCTCTTCGTATTCACTTTGGCAAGGTTTTGGCTGCAAAAATCGTAATTTTAATAGGAAATAAAAAATGTAAAGTAAAATGTATCTTTGCATTAGAATAAGAATTATTATGAGCACAGATAAAAAACAAGACGAATTTTACGAGAACTTAAGGTCTAAACTTTATGCTACAGCAAGTTGGCCTTCAGAATATCTTTATAAATTCATCATCTTATCAGACAACCGCAACATAGCGGAAATTGAAAACATATTTGATAATATGGGCGCAGTGATCAAAACCAAGCCTTCCACAAACGGAAAATATACAAGCTTATCTATTAATTTACAGATGGCAACTCCCGAAAGTGTTATTGAGAAATATAAGGAAGTGATAGAAAAAGTGGAAGGGGTGATTTCTTTGTAGCAAGTAGACGACAGAACACAGAAAATAGCATTGGCACCGAGTTTTTAATGAATCATTAAAGGATTCAGCTAATAAAGCTGTGATGTTCTCATCAAAGCTCTTAATACATTTTAATTACCAAATGACTTTGAGACGTTGTTCTGGTTCTATCATCGAAGCATCTGCCTGCTGCCAAGTGGGGTTTTATCCCTTTTAAGGTCTATTCTCGACTATAAACCAGCGCATTTAGCCTTTTTAGGAAACTTTTATAGTACAATTAAATTTTCTTTAATTTTTTTCGTATTTTGCACTCGTGCACGAAGTACTGCGGTGCATGCGATTTAATACTACACATTTATATTTTGATAGACAATTTAGAATACAATACTGAGCGCGAACATTTGATCATTCCTGAATATGGAAGACACATGCAAAAGATGATCAATTTCGCTAAAGAGCGTCCAACCAAAGAAGAACGCAACAAGGTATCCAAGGCCATTATTTCTGTAATGGGCAATTTACAACCGCATTTAAGAGATGTTCCAGATTTTCAACATAAACTATGGGATCAGCTATTTATTATGGCCGATTTTGATTTGGATGTCGATTCGCCATATCCAAAACCTTTAAAAGAGGAGTTACAGGCACATCCTGATCCTTTGAAATACCCTCAAAATTTTCCTAAATATCGTTTTTATGGCAACAACATCAAAACAATGATTGATGTTGCTAACACTTGGGAAGATGGTGATTTGAAAGAGGCATTGATTTATACCATTGCCAATCACATGAAAAAGTGCTTTTTGAATTGGAATAAAGATACCGTTGAAGATGATGTGATTTTTAATCATCTGTATGAATTATCAGATGGGAAAATCAACTTGAAAGAAGAAGATGAAGATTTATCTGATGTGACCACATTGATGCGAAACAAAAAGAAGTATTCTTCAACTAATAAAAAAACGCACAGCAAAAAGCCTGTTATCAACCGCAACCGCAAACGCTACTAACCTACATTACTAACCTACATGGCAACATTTATAATTGAAGGAGGTCATCAATTAAAAGGAAGTATTCAACCTCAAGGCGCAAAAAACGAAGCACTACAAATACTGTGTGCGGTTTTGCTCACTCCAGAACTCGTTACCATTCATAATATTCCTGACATTATTGATGTCAACAAACTGATTTCTCTTTTAGAAAAATTAGGGGTCAAGACCAATAAAATTGGTCCAGGCTCTTTTACTTTTCAAGCGGATGAAGTGAATATGAAGTACCTTGAATCTGATGATTTCAAGGAAGACGGTAAAGGACTGCGTGGCTCTATCATGATTGTAGGACCGCTTTTGGCACGTTTTGGTAGAGGTTATATTCCAAAACCAGGAGGTGATAAAATTGGACGCCGAAGATTAGATACCCACTTTGAAGGATTTATAAATTTAGGAGCTAAATTTCGTTACAATCGTGAAGATCATTTTTATGGCGTTGAAGCTGACCGATTAAAGGGCGCCTTCATGCTTTTGGACGAAGCTTCAGTAACAGGAACAGCCAATATTGTCATGGCTGCTGTTTTAGCTGAAGGTATAACGACCATTTACAATGCGGCCTGCGAACCTTATTTACAGCAATTGTGTAAAATGCTGAATAGGATGGGAGCGAAGATCAGTGGTATTGGATCCAATATGCTGATTATTGAAGGAGTCGATACTTTGGGCGGTACAGAACATACCATGTTGCCCGATATGATTGAGATTGGAAGTTGGATAGGATTAGCAGCCATGACCAAAAGCGAATTAACAATTAAAAATGTCAGTTGGGATGACTTGGGGCAAATTCCTGATGTTTTCAGAAAATTAGGAATTACCATTGAGAGAAAAGGAGATGATATTCACATTCCTGCACATAAAGACGGTTACGAAATACAAAATTACATTGACGGTTCTATATTAACCGTTTCAGATGCGCCATGGCCTGGGTTCACCCCAGACTTACTAAGCATTGTATTGGTAATTGCCACGCAAGCCAAAGGTGCTGTTTTGGTACATCAAAAAATGTTTGAAAGTCGTTTGTTCTTCGTGGATAAGTTGATTGATATGGGAGCAAAAATTATTTTGTGTGATCCGCATCGTGCTACAGTTATTGGACATGATTTCAAATCGAGTTTAAAAGCGACGACGATGACCTCTCCAGATATTAGAGCGGGGATTTCACTATTAATTGCTGCTTTATCTGCAACGGGTACGTCAACCATCCATAACATCGAACAAATCGATCGTGGATACGAACGTATTGATGAGCGTTTACGCGCC
>JBDTKP010000136.1:0-5946 GCA_039935255.1 Gelidibacter sp.
TCGGATGACTTCTTATGGTAATTTCCTTTATGAGCTTTGTATTCATAGCTTATTTTGATGCTGGTAATCTCATTTTTTGAATTCCGTTTCAAATTATTGAAGGAGATCACCGCGCCTTTATCCGCAAGTTTATCTTTGATGAAATCTAATTGCTTGTCCTTGGTGTCTTTAGTGACCACGAATTTGAGGATGTTTTGATGGTCATCAACCGCAGTTTTTGAAGTTTGATCAGAGCTCTGCGCGATAATTTTGGTGTTGAATGTCATGGCGAAAATGACTAATAAAGGAACGATGATGGTGTATTTCCAAGCGTTCATAAAGTTTGATTTTGATTTGTGTAACATAACGATTCGTTTTTTGATTGTTGAATTATAAAAGGTATTGATGAGCATTAAGTTTTGTTGAGCTAAACTGGTTTTGAGTAGTAATTTTTGATAGCGTTCCTCACAATCTGTTTGCTTTTGGGTATCACGATCTGCAATAAACTCTAAGTTTTGTTTGAGCGCTTTTCTGTACAACCATATAAACGGATTGAACCAAAATAAAGCAGTAACAAGATCCATCAGGAGCACGTCCATACTATGCATTTGTTTCGCGTGGATTTTTTCATGCTGTAGAATCAGTTCGAGTTCGTTTTGATTAAATTGTTTCGGATTATAAACAATCCATCTGAAGAATGAAAAAGGAGTCGTGTCTTGATGTGTCTCCACATAAGTGTATTGTTCATTTTTATCCTGCTCATTCTTTTTTACAAGAACAATTAATGATATGAGCTGGATTATTAATCTCCCCAAAAAGAAGCTTGCGCCAATACCATAAACCCAAATAAGTAAGGTTGTCACATCATAGGCCTCAGGTGCATTTTGAGGTCTTGTGGCAATCATAGTGAATCCATCAAAGGAAGTTGGAGTGGCTTCTACATAGATAGGAATGATCAACATTGGAAACAGGACAGAGGTGACTAGTCCGACGATCAAAAACCATCGGTTAGAATGAAAGAAGGTTTCACGTTGCAGAAAAATGAAGTAGCACCCATAAAATATGGTTATTATGGCACTCGCTTTTAAAAAATAGTCCATAATTAGTGAGTTTTGGTAATTTTAGAATCGGCTTCTTCAGAGTTTTTGGACTCAATTAAAGCAATAATTTCCTTTAACTCTTCCACACTTATCTTTTCTTCTTTAGCAAAAAATGACACTACATTTTTATAAGAATTATTGAAGTAATTTTCAATGGCCGTAGTCATAAATCGTTTTTTGTAAACTTCCTTGCTTATAATGGGGAAGTATTGATGCGTGTTTCCATAAGCTTTATAGCTCACATATTCTTTTTCTTCCAGGTGTCTGATAATGGTAGATAAGGTATTATAATGTGGTTGCTCTTCAATAATTTCAGCGAGTACATCTTTTACAAAAGCTTTTTCGAGCTTCCAGATGATGTGCATAATTTCTTCCTCTTTATTAGTCAGCTTTTGCATAAAGTGTTAATTTTTATATTCTAAAATGTAGAAATCTATTTTGAAATTCAAATATAACTATTTTTATAGTTATTAAACTATTTTTGTAGTTTTTTAACGTTAATTTTAGTTTTCATTTTTTTTAGTGAACTACAACTTCTAAAGTGCCGGTGTCATGTTATCATAATATTAAATTTCATCAAATTCATAAATTTCAGCACTTTTATTATAATACGAATGTAGTATCTTTGCAAAAAAAATTTTTTATGAGTTTAGTTTGGGTGATTTTGGGTTTAATCCTGTTGGTTGTAGGAGGCGAGTTTTTAGTGCGCTCTTCAGTGGCCATGTCATTAAAATTTAATATTTCCAAACTGGTTATTGCGATGACGGTCGTCTCATTTTCCACATCGGCTCCTGAGCTTTTAGTGAGTTTACAGGCAGCGTTAAAAGGTTATTCCGATATCGCTCTAGGTAACGTCATAGGTTCAAACATTGCCAATCTTGGTTTGGTCTTGGGTATTACAGCGATTATTTCTCCATTGGCTATTAACCGTAATCTTTACAAACTCGATTGGCTAATGATGATGTTGTTGTCTGTGGTATTGTATTTTCTTTTGCAGAGTGGTCATATTTTGGATAGGTGGGAAGGAGCAGCCTTGATGCTTTCTCTTATTATTTTTCTCGTTGTATTGATAAAGCGCTCTCGAAGAACACCAAAAACGCCTATTGAAAATATTGATAAGACACTTGAGGCTACTTCTGGATTTAAAATTACTATATGGTTGCTTATTGGCGGAGTTGCACTTTATTTTGGGAGTGAGTGGCTCGTATTTGGCGCAAAAGAAATGGCAACTTCTTTTGGAGTCAGTGATCGTGTGATTTCGGTCACTATGGTAGCTATCGGCACAAGTGTCCCAGAGTTGGCGGCATCTGTTATTGCAGCATTAAAAAAGGAACATGCGATATCTATAGGGAATTTAATTGGCTCCAATATTTTTAATATCGCGTCAGTATTAGGTATTACGGCGATGATTCAGCCTATTGCAGTTAAAAGTACTCAGATATTAAGTAGCGATATGTTTTGGATGATGGGCTATGCTCTTATTCTGGTTCCTTTGGTCTTTTTGCCTACAAAACTTCAAATAGGCAGAATTAAGGGATTTATATTGTTAGGCTCCTATTTTGTTTTTGTGTTTATGGCATTTCGCCTTTAAAATAGAGGGGTGATCATCTAAAATTTCATTATTTTCATATTCATACCCTATTATTTTTAGGGTGTGCTCTCGTTTCTTGTCATTTTTTGTACTTTTGTTGCATATTATTAATTAAATATATAATTATGTCAACGTTACGTTTCCATGCTATAAAGAAAACTCTTGATCGTAAACCTATTCATGTAGAAGAAAAGGCAAGACGCTCAGAAATTTTTGGTTCCAATGTTTTTAACGAAGCTACCATGCGTCAGTTTCTAACGAAAGAAGCTTTTGACAGTGTTATGTCTGCAATGCAAAATGGTACAAAGATAGATCGCTCTGTGGCCGACCATATTTCAACAGGCATGAAAGAATGGGCTATTTCAAAAGGGGCGACTCATTATACGCATTGGTTTCAACCATTAACAGGTTCAACTGCAGAAAAACATGATGCTTTTTTTGAAACTATTGGAAACGGTTTAGCAATTGAAAAATTCGGTGGAACTCAATTGGTTCAGCAAGAGTCTGATGCTTCAAGTTTTCCCAACGGAGGTATTAGAAATACTTTCGAAGCCCGTGGTTACACAGCCTGGGATCCAACCTCTCCAGCATTTATATATGGAACTGCCTTGTGTATTCCAACCGTATTTGTGTCTTATACAGGCGAAGCGTTAGATTATAAAACGCCTTTGTTAAGAGCGTTATTTGCCATGGATACCGCTGCAGTTGCTGTTTGTAAATATTTTGACAAAAATGTAAAAAAGGTAAACACTTCATTAGGGTGGGAGCAAGAATATTTTTTGGTGGATAGCGCTTTGGCAGCGTCAAGGCCAGACATTGTGCAGACGGGACGTACGCTATTAGGTCATTCAGCAGCCAAAGGACAACAGTTGGATGATCATTATTTTGGTTCTATTCCTGCAAGAGCGTTGGCTTATATGAAGGACCTGGAAGTTGAATGTATGCTTTTGGGAATTCCTCTGAAGACTAGGCATAATGAAGTGGCTCCAAATCAGTTTGAAATAGCACCTATTTATGATGAAGCTAATTTAGCGGTCGATCACAATTCATTATTAATGGATGTCATGGACAAGGTTTCAGAGCGTCATAATTTTAGAGTATTATTCCATGAAAAACCATTTGCAGGTGTAAATGGCTCAGGAAAACATAATAACTGGAGTTTGAGCACTGACACTGGCATCAATTTATTGGGTCCAGGAAAAACACCAATTAGCAATTTGCAGTTTTTAACCTTTTTTATCAATACCATTAAAGCGGTAAATGATAACGAAGAGTTGTTAAGAGCTTCTATAGCTTCTGCCAGCAATGATCATCGTTTGGGGGCAAATGAAGCGCCACCGGCAATTATGTCGATTTTTATTGGTGAGCAGTTGACAAGAGTCTTGAACGAATTGGAAAACGTAACGGACGGTATATTGTCACCAGAAGAAAAAACGGATTTGAAACTTAATGTTGTTGGGAAAATTCCTGATGTGTTATTGGATAATACGGATAGAAATAGAACGTCGCCTTTTGCCTTTACGGGTAATAAATTTGAATTTAGAGCGGTGGGCTCAACGGCGAATTGTGCCAATCCGATGACTGTTTTAAGTACAATAGTAGCCAAACAATTGACAGACTTTAAAACAGAGGTTGATCAGTTGATTACTAAAAAAGACATGAAAAAGGATGATGCCATTTTCAATGTATTGAGAGAATATATTAAAAAATCTAAACGGATTCTCTTTGAAGGGAATGGTTATGGAGAAGCTTGGGAAACAGAAGCAGAAGGTCGAGGCTTGAGTAATCATCGCACCACTCCCGAAGCTTTGAAGGCAAAGGTTTCAGAAAGAGTTATCAAGCTTTTCGAGGAAATGGGCGTTATGAATAGAGTGGAATCAGAGGCCCGCTATGAGTTAGAAATGGAGGATTATGTCATGCGTATTCAAATTGAAGGACGAGTGCTTGGTGATATTGCTCGAAATCATATTGTGCCTATTGCCGTACAATACCAAAATAGATTGATTAAGAACGTGGTGGGATTAAAAAAAATCTATGGTAAAGACTTTAAAAAGTTTGCTCAAGAACAGCTCAATTTAATCGAAGATATCTCAGGTCATATTTCTTCAATAAATTCTGAAGTTACTAGAATGACTGACGAAAGAAGAACAGCAAACCTGTTAGATGATTTTGAGCAGAAAGCGAACGATTATTGCTTCAAAGTAAAACCATTATTTGATAGCATTCGATATCATTGTGATAAACTGGAATTATTGGTGGATGATGAACTTTGGCCAATGACAAAATACCGCGAATTGTTATTTACGAATTGATATAAGTTATCATAATTTAAAATATTTTTGAAAAGCCTCTTTAATTAGAGGTTTTTCCTTTAAATGCCATTTCAATTCATCGGAATAATGAGTAGATGCACGTATGTAGTTCATCGGATTTATGCATTTCATCTTGATAAAATGCAACTAATCGAAAAGATCGACGAACTGTAAAGATAGTTGCTTGAACTCTTACAATCAGCGTCTTAATTTCATAGATTTGCAGTGCTATTAATCAATATTTGTAAAGATGAAAAAACTAATTCTAAGCCTTGCGGCTTTGGCGTTTGCGACCTATTTGTTTTCTCAAGATGATTCTAAGGATGATTCTTCAGCAGTAAAACAAGAAACTGTAGTTATTGTTCATGATGGAATGAAAAATAATTCTAAACTTAATTTCTAAGTTAAGTTTTCGAATAAAAATATTTTTTCTTTAATCATATTTTAAAAAGAAAAAGGACACCTAATTTAAAAGATTAGTTGTCCTTTTTTTGTTTTTCATATTTGGCAAAATTTGAAAGTCAGCGATAAGATTGTGTTTTGTTATTAGTTATGTTTTTTTTTTAAACTTTTCGTCAGAATAAACAATGATCTGATTTTGAAATCTCAGTGGATAGGGATGTAATTGCTATGATTTAAGCGATCTACTTTGAGGTTTTTTGTTTGTTTCCTTAAACTTGAAATAGTTTGTTTCTCGATAGCTTTATGATGTCTTTAATCTTACTTACAGGATATGAGTAACATTCTCAAACTATTTTGTATAGTCTGCAGGAAATTAAAAGCAGGTTGAGCTTTAAAGGTCATTTCTAGCTGTATCTCCTTTCTAGACGATGGAATATGATAAGTACAGTCTTTAAAGTATTCTTAATACCTATTAATACGTCTTATTTGATGCCACACGATTCTTTGATGGCCCATATGAAAGATAAAGTATTTTATAATGATAATTAACCATTATTAATTC
>JBDTKP010000137.1:0-14180 GCA_039935255.1 Gelidibacter sp.
CAGGTTAGGACCAATTCCACCACCACCATCAGGCATATGACAGGCCACACAATTGGCATCATAAATGATTTTTCCGTTGGCTAAATCTGCAGGATCCGTTAAAAGGGTCACAGATTCGAAATCAACCAAATCCTTTGCATTCTTTTTATATTCTTCTAATTCCACTTTAGCAAGTTCTAAAGTCGCCTCTAGTTCTTGGTATTGATTTTCGCCATCAAATACATGAAAACGTATCAAGTAAACAGCTGCAAAAACGATAGAAGCGTAAAAACCGTAGCGCCACCATGGTGGAAGATCATTGTCTAATTCTCTAATACCATCATATTCATGGTCCAGAATAATTTCTGCCTCTTTTTCAATAGGCTTCGAGCCCAACATTTTTATATAGGCTGTTTTAACCCATTCTACAATTTTTGGCGTGGCTGTTTTAGTCGTTAAGTATTTGGCTTTAGCAGTTTCATCTAAACTTTGAAACATCACATTTTCTAACGCCACAATAATCGCTTCAATAGCGATTATGATCAGCAATACTAAACCTAAAAAAAGCACGATCATTGGGTGATTCATAAACGCTGGTTCATGAGGTGTGCCCACAAAAATTTCTATAAGACCCCAAATGATAAAGAATATCAATGGCACCCTGACGTATGATGGAATTAAATTTCTCATAATAATATATCGTTTTCGTTGTCTAAAGGAATGTCGCTCATTCTATCTATATATTCTTTTTTTGCTGTAAATACCCAGTAAAACAGGCCTGCAAAAAAGAAGAAAAATATAAGTAAGGAAATTATAGGGTATATTTCTATACCCGAAATACTGTCCATATGGTTTTTTACAAATTTCAGCATAGTGGTTAGTTTTGTGTTGTTTCTAAATCTTTTACTTTAATATCAGTACCCAAGCGTTGTAAATACGCAATGACTGCCACAATTTCACGATTTCGCATTTCTACAAAGTCTGCACCACCGTTCGCTTTATCGGCTTCGTAAGATTTTACAAAGTCTGGATCGGAATAAAGGTTTTCTTCGATTTTCTTACCTTGATCTGTCATGCTTTGTTGCGCATTAGCAATATCTTCTTCCGTATATGGTACGCCTAAGGTGACCATGGTTTTCAATTTCGTCTCAGTATTGGATTTGTCCAATTCATCGGTTATTAGCCATTTATAGCCTGGCATAATGGATCCTGATGACGTACTTTGAGGATCATACATATGATTAAAGTGCCAGCTGTCAGAATATTTGCCGCCAATTCTATGTAAATCTGGTCCTGTACGTTTACTTCCCCAAAGGAATGGATGGTCATAAACAAACTCACCTGCTTTTGAAAACTCACCATAGCGCTCCACCTCATCTCTAAATGGTCTTACCATTTGAGAGTGACAGCCCACACAGCCTTCACGAATGTATAAATCTCTACCCTCTAGTTCTAAAGGTGTATATGGTTTGACGCTGGTAATGGTTGGGATGTTTGATTTGACCATAATGGTAGGTACAATTTGAACGATACCACCAATAAGGATAGCAATAGTTGCTCCAATAGTTAATTGAACAGGTCTACGCTCCAACCAGCTGTGCCAATGCTCTCCAGCAACACGTTTTTTAGAAACACGTTGTAGTGCAGGAGCTTCTGCTAGTTCATCAGTAACTTCGCTACCTTTTCTTACCGTTTGAATGATGTTATAAACCATAACAAGTGTTCCGGTTAAGAATAACGTTCCACCAATGGCGCGCATCCAGTACATAGGCATAATCTCAGTAACAGTTTCTAAAAAGTTACCATAAACTAGAGTTCCGTCAGGATTGAACTGTTTCCACATACTTGCTTGAGTAAAGCCAGCGACGTATAATGGCAATGCATACATGATGATTCCTAAAGTACCGATCCAAAAGTGAAAGTTGGCTAAGCCTATAGAATAAAGTTTTGATTTGGTCAAGCGAGGGATTAACCAATAGATCATACCAAAGGCTAAGAACCCGTTCCAGGCCAAGGCTCCTACGTGAACGTGTGCAATAATCCAGTCGGTGAAGTGCGCAATGGCATTTACGTTTTTCAATGATAACATTGGACCTTCAAAAGTGGCCATACCATATCCGGTAATGGCAACGACCAAGAATTTTAAAACAGGATCAGTTCTTACTTTGTCCCAAGCCCCACGAAGTGTAAGGAGTCCGTTAATCATCCCTCCCCAAGAAGGCATCAATAACATGATAGAAAAGGCGACACCTAAGTTTTGTGCCCATTCTGGTAACGCCGTATATAATAAGTGATGGGGGCCTGCCCAGATGTATATGAATATTAAAGACCAAAAGTGAACTATGGAAAGTCGATAAGAATAAATAGGTCTATTAGCAGCTTTAGGTACAAAATAGTACATCAAACCTAAGAAGGGAGTGGTCAAGAAAAACGCCACCGCGTTGTGTCCATACCACCATTGCACCAAAGCATCTTGTACACCTGCGTAAACAGAATAACTCTTAAATGCACTTACCGGAAGAGCTAAACTATTGAAGATATGAAGTACCGCTACTGTAACAAATGTGGCAAGGTAAAACCAAATAGCCACATAAAGATGGCGCTGTCTTCTTACAAGCATGGTAGCGATAAGGTTCCAACCAAAAACAACCCATACGATAGCAATCATGATATCAATAGGCCATTCTAATTCAGCGTATTCTTTAGATGATGAAAAGCCTAAAGGAAGTGTAATTGCCGCAGCAAGAATGATTAATTGCCAACCCCAAAAATTAATTTTACTTAAGGTGTCACTATACATTCTGGCTTTTAGTAAACGCTGAGTGGAGTAGTAAACACCAGCGAAAATGGCATTACCCACAAAAGCGAAAATAACAGCATTGGTGTGTAAGGGTCTCAATCGACCAAAACTTAACCATGAAATGCCATCGGTTAGATTTGGGAAAAGAAACAGGAAAGCTAATAACAGCCCCACAACCATGCCTATTACACCCCAAAACAATGTGGCGTAAACGAATTTTTTGACGATCTTATTATCGTAATAAAATTGTTGCATTTCCATAGTAATTAAATTATTCTTGATTAGTTAGTTTTGATTTTTTTGGCTTCGCTTGAATCTTGGGTTCTGCTTTAACTAATTCGTCTTCAAAAAGCATACGGACAGAAGGGGTGTAGCTATCATCATATTGTCCGTTTCTTACAGCCATTATGAAGGCAGCGAAAAATATGATAGCGACTAAAATACTAAGACTCAATAATAAATATATAACACTCATACCTCTAGAAGTTATGGCTCAAAATTACGTTTGACACGATTCTTATTTTATGATATTTATCATATTTTAATATTCATTCCTTATCTAAAATGATTCTAAACAGACGAAACTGTCTGTGAAAGTTTTTACTTTAGTTTTCGGGAGGTCCAATTTGTTGCAATAGTAGTAAAAACTACGATACTAATAGAACTTAAAGGCATTAATATAGCTGCAACAACGGGTTCTAATCGTCCAGTAACCGCAAAAGAAACACCCACAACATTATACATAAATGACAAAACAAAACTCCATTTTACAATTTTGATGGCCGATTTTGACAATTTCATGAAATCACTGAGATTGTTAAGTTTTTCTGCATCCAAAATAGCATCGCAAGCAGGAGAAAAAACGTTGACGTTTTCTGATAATGCAATGCCCACATTACTTTGTGCTAAAGCGCCAGCATCATTCAACCCATCACCAATCATCAGTACTTTTGCACCTTCAGTTTGATGGTGCTTAATATACTCCAATTTATCATCAGGCTTTTGGTTAAAGAGCAACTTTGTTCTTGCAGGAAGCAGTTTTTTTAAATTTTCCATTTCACCTTCGTTATCTCCAGAAAGAATGGCGAGGTCATATTGTTTTTTTAGTTTGTTGAACAACTGTGATAGACCTGTTCTGTAACTATTATAAAAGGTGTATTTTCCTTTGTAGGCGTTGTTGGCACTGATATGAACAGAAGTGTTCAGGACGGCAACATTACTCGTTTTACCCACGAAGTTTGCAGAACCAATTTTGATGCTATCTTGTTGGTGTACGCCTTGAATACCTTGTCCCAAATGCTCTTCAAATTCATCAAGCGTAATAATATCATTTTCGTCCAGCAGCGCATAAAGCGTTCTGCTCAGCGGATGGTTGGAGCCTCTTAAGGTGTTTTTCAATAATACTTCTTCAGCGGAAGAAAGAGAATTCCCCTCATAAGTTGCTGTGCTCTCTTTGTTTGAGGTAATCGTTCCTGTTTTGTCAAAGATAATCGTGTCTATTGCGGCCAATTGTTCGATAACTGTAGCGTTTTTCAAATAAAATTTATGTCTACCGAAGATGCGAAGAATATTGCCGAGCGTGAATGGTGCCGCTAAAGCGATCGCGCATGGACAGGCAATAATTAAAACAGAGGTAAAGACGTTCAGTGCTTTGCTAGAATCAGCGAACAGCCAAAACGTGGTGGATATAAAGGCAATGCTCAGCACAATAATCGTGAACCGTTTACTGATCAAATTGGTCAATGTGGTAAAACTATCTTCTTTAACTTTATTAAACACATCGTTACTCCACAATTGTGTGAGATAACTTTGTTCCACACTTTTCAAGGCTTCCATTTCAATGCTGCCTGAGGATTGTTTGCCGCCTGCAAAGAGTTTATCTCCCGATTTCTTGCTCAACGCGTCAGATTCTCCAGTGACAAAACTATAATCAATTCTGGCTTTTCCTTTTATGAGAATACCATCCACTGGAATCAATTCCTCATTGCGTATCAACAATCGGTCGCCCTTTTTAATGTCATACACCTGAATCGGTTGCTCTCCACCATCTTTTGATATTTTGGTGATAGCAATAGGGAAATAGGATTTATAGTCGCGCTCAAAAGATAAAAAGGAATAGGTTCTTTGCTGAAAGAATTTCCCTAATAATAGAAAAAATAGCAATCCGGTTAAACTATCAAAAAAGCCTGAGCCGTAATCAAACATGATATCCACCGTACTTCTTAAAAACAGAACGACGATTCCTAATGCTATGGGAACATCAATGTTCAATGTTTTGGCACGTAAGCCTTTGTAAGCCGAAATAAAATAGTCTTGAGAGGAATAAAAAACTACAGGAAGTGAGAACGCAAACATCAACCACCTGAAAAATGGCTTATACTGTTCGAGCCAATATTCTCCAACTTCAAAATATTCTGGGAAAGAGAGAAACATGACGTTACCAAAAGCAAATCCAGCGATGGCCAATTTATAGATCAGGGAACGATTCACATGACTCTTGCCAGTCGAAAAATCCTCTAAACTTATATAAGGCTCATAACCGATCGAACTAAGAAGAATTACAGCTTCCTTTAAACTGTAATTTTGGGAATTGAACTGAATGCGTACGGTTTTCTTTCCAAAATCTACTTGGGACGTTGAAATATGGGTATTGAGTTTGTTTAAATTCTCAAGGATCCATATACACGAACTGCAATGGATTTGCGGAATAAATAATGTGGCTATTTGTGATTTGCCATCGTCAAACTCTACAAGTTTGTCAATAATATTTTGTTGCGAAAGGAAATCATATTTGCCCTGAATGTCTTTTGGCGTAATTCCGGGAGCCGACTGGAGATCATAATAGCAAGTAAGATCGTTTTCTGAAAATATTTCATAAACCGTCTTGCAGCCTTGACAACAAAATGATTTGTCATCATAAAATATTGCGGATGAACCAGATGGATCTCCGCAGTGGAAACAAGTTGATGATCCCATAATTATGCTCTTTTATACCTGGTGCAAAGGTAGCAAATCATTGCTGCTTAAACTATGATAATTGTCATGTTTTCCTTACTTTTGCAGGTCAATATTTTAGGTATGAGTAGATGTGAACAATGTATTGCACGTCAGTTAAATTCGATGAAGACTTTAACCAAAGAGGAGCTTAAACAAGTTACGGAATGTAAGACCACACGGTTCTTTAAGAAAGGTGATATTATTTTTAATGAAAATGAATTGCTAAGCGGTGTTTATTGCGTAAGAGAAGGTATTTGTAAAATGACTAAACTGAGCTCCAACGGTAAAGACCATACGGTGAAGTTAATGGGCAAGGGTGAGTTAATTGGTCAGCGGTCAATTATTAGTGGTGAACGCACACATTTAAGTGCCATTGCATTAAATGATGTTGAAATGTGCTTTGTGCCTAAAGAACAAATTTTGAATAATATAAAAAGCAATCAAGAATTTTCATTTGATGTGCTGCAAAATTTAGCCCAAGACCTAAGAGAAGCGGAGGATGGGTTGATTAATATGGCGCAAAAGAGTGTCAGACAACGGATGGCTGAAGCTTTAATTTATGTTAGTAAAACTTTTGGAGAAGATCAAGACGGTTATTTGAATGTCAATCTTTCCCGTGAAGATTACGCAAGCATTGTCGGAACTGCTACAGAATCTGCCATTAGAATTCTGTCTCAGTTTAAAAAAGAAGACTTAATTTCTACTTCAGGTAAAATGATAAAAATTGAGAATAGGAACGATTTGGAACGTGTCGAATAATACAGCCGTTACTGTTCTAACGTTTTGGGAACCATCAGCTTTAATCTAGTGGGTAGCAATACTGCAGAAATATGGGTTACTTCGCCTATAAACTCACCATCTATCTGAAAGGAAACAGGTTTTTCACAAGTTATAAGCGCTTCTTTTGTTGAAAAACTTTCCACAAACTCTGGGTCTCTATGGGAATCTTTATCTAAGGTTTTTAAAATATTGACGATGCCCAAGTTCTTGAAAATTAAAACTTCAAAGCGTCCATCATCCATTTTTCCGTCAGGATTAATTACCGCGCCAGTTCCAAATTGATTGGCATTAGCAATAGCAATCATTACACCTTCTGCTTCAATCTTTTTTTCGTTTAGTTCTAAAGAGAAGCGATAGGGTAAATCAGATTCTATAAGGGTAGGAATGGTTTGGATGGCATAGCCTAATTTTCCACGAATGGTTGAATCATCATAATTTTTGATTAAAGTGGCGTTGATACCAAGATCGGCTATATGCAAACATATGTGGTCATTGATAGAAATCACATCCATCATAATATATGAGTCTCCAAGAGCGATCTCTATTTGCTCTGCTAGGCTATCAGGTAATTGGAGATTTGAAGCTAAACCATTAGCAGAA
This sequence comes from Gelidibacter sp., assembly GCA_039935255.1. Classification (GTDB taxonomy): domain Bacteria; phylum Bacteroidota; class Bacteroidia; order Flavobacteriales; family Flavobacteriaceae; genus Gelidibacter. The sequence goes on from JBDTKP010000137.1 coordinate 7,157, forward strand.
CCCGCAGGAATTAAACTCAGAGCGATTTCTCTTTCTCCAATAGCTTTGGCTACCAATTGAATGGTGCCATCGCCACCTGCAATTATGACGTTTTGGATATTTTCGCTGTCTAAAATTTTTTCTATATGGACTTCGTCATCATGGCCTGTGGTTTTATAAGTTGTAAATGACACCTGATGGTTTTTTAAAAGTTCGTTGATGTCTATTGCCAACTGCTCCTTTCCTGACCCGCCAGAAATAGGATTTATGACCACTAATAATTTATTTTTTGAATCCATAATGTTTATAAAACTCCTTAAATTTAAGTAATTTGTATCTTAATTTAAGAATAATTATTTTTCAATTGGTAAAACTAGATTTAAAATTATATCGAGGTTACGCTAATCATGAAGAGCTCATTGTTACAGGGCATGTCTTTAAATCTTGGGCACCGGATAAATACCGCTTGGACAAGATAGGAATCAGGCACGCGGTATCTGTTCTTCACATGTTTAGAATTGAACCTTATCCTAACGCAGAAGTGACTCTGAATTTTAAAGGTCTTGAAGTAACAACTAGAACTTTGGATGATGGTTATTTTAGGTTCACATTGCCTTTCAATGAGTCTTTGGAAAGTGGTTGGCATCCCTATGAAGTGAGCTGCAAAATCTATGATTTCGGTATCGTTAACTGTGAAGAACTATTAAAGCCGTTCGAAAGTAAATTAGGCATTATTTCAGATATTGATGACACCTTTTTGATTTCTCATAGCAATAGTTTTTTTAGGAAATTGTACGTTTTATTACTGAGAAATGTGAATCGAAGGAAAATTTTTGATGATGTTGTAAAGCATTATAAGGCATTGAGTAGTGCAGGACAGACGGATGAGCGAGCGTTTAACTCTTTTTTTTATGTGTCCAGCAGCGAATGGAACTTGTATGAATTTATAGATTCTTTTGCACGATTGCACGACCTGCCTAAAGCAGTCCTTAAGTTAAAGAAAATAAAAACGGGCATTTCAGATTTCCTATTTACCGGAAGAGGTAGTCATGATCATAAGTTTGAAAAAATAAAAGATATTATTTCCTTTTATCCACAATTGGATTACGTGTTATTAGGGGATGATTCTCAGCATGATGCACAAATCTATGAACGTATATGTAAAATATTTCCTATGAATATTAAAGCCGTATATATTCGGCAAACCAAGTCAAGACAAAAACAAAAAGTAAATGCCATTTTAGATAATGTCGAACAAATGGATGTGGCAACGTGTTATTTTAAATACAGTAACAAGGCCATTGAACATTCAAAAACTATTGGTATTATTTAAGTTGCTGAAAAGATAAGCCCAAAGTCTGTTCAGGCTTTGGGCTTAATTTAAAAAAATTAGATAATTCTAATCTAATTATTGATTTTTTTCGGATGTTGTTTTTTGAGTTTTCAATTCACCATCCATAGGCTGTTCGCCGTTTTTTAAATATTTATCAAGAAACTTAACAACGCGGCTATAAGCTTTTATTTGGTTTTCTTTTTTGACAAATCCATGCCCCTCATCTTCAAAGAGTACATATTCTACAGGAACTCCATTTTTTCGCACTCCCGCAACAATTTCATCTGATTCTACCTGTAAAACCCTAGGGTCTTGAGAGCCTTGTAAGACGATTAACGGTTTGGTAACTTTGTCTGTGTGGAATAATGGCGAAATACGTTTAAGCCGAACAGAATCTTCTGTAAACGGATCTCCCAATTCTAAATACAATGATTTTCTCATCGATTCCCAATACGGCGGAATGCTTTTTAAAGTTCTAATCCAATTGGTGACGCCAAATAAATTGACGCCCACATCAAATTCCTCAGAAGCATAAGTTAGCGCGGCCATGGTCATATAACCACCGTAAGAACCCCCTATAATTCCAATTTTGTTGCCATCGATTTCAGGTTGGGTGGCCAGCCAATTCTTGCCTTCAACACAATCTTGCAAATCTTTTTCGCCATGGTTCAAATCGTCCATTTGATAAAATGTTTTGCCATAACCACTGCTGCCTCGATTGTTTACTGCTAATACGGCATACCCCTGATTGACCATATATTGAATGAACGAACTAAAGTCTTGACGTGTTTGTCCGCCTGGACCGCCATGTACCCATACCATTGCTGGTACCTTATGGTCTTTTGAAGCTTGATGAGGCATATAGTAAATAGCAGGAATCTCAACACCATCAAAGGATTTATAGCGGATAACTTTTGCAGTTACCAAATCTTCTGGGTGAATCTCTTCATTTAAAACATTGGTCAGTTTGTGTTGTTCTTTAGTTTCAAAATTGTAAGTATATAGGTTGGAAGGCGTATTGGAACCACCAACATATAAACTCATCCATTTTTCATTATTACTAAAACCAACACTTGTGATGCTCTGATCTTCAAAGTCAGGTAAATTAATTGGGTTATTCGTTTTGGTATCAATAACTTCTATGGCATTTTTTCCATCCTCATTGACATAAACTACCATGTAAGTACCTTTTTTTGTGAAACCTGCCCCAGCGATATCCCATGGTTTTTGCAGCACATTGGTTTTTTCTTGTGAATCGAGATCGTATTTCATCAAATAGGAAAACTCTACGCCATCATCTGTAGTGTAATAAAGTGACGTACTGTCATAAGAGAAATCTTGCGCTGAATTTCCGCTTTGGTTGCTATTTACCTTAGTCTTTTTCCTTGTATTTATATTGTAAACATACAAATCGCTGTCATTAGTGTTCAATGATTGCTCCAAGGCGATGTAGTTTTTATCATGGGAGATGCCGTTAAAATTCAATCCGTCATTATTTTGATATATCATTTTTGTATTAAAATTGGCAATGTCCATTTCATAAACATCAAAGAATTTTGGATTCATCTTATTAGACCCAAAGTAAAAAGATTGTCCATCTTCAGCCCAACCATAAAATTCCGATTTTGCGCCTTTATCTGGAGTTAAATCCTTGATGGTTCCTGTGGTATCGCGTAAAAAGATATGAAAAATTTCATCGCCATTACCATCTGCAGATAATAACATGCGGTCATCATTAGGGAAAAAGGATTGCGCAAAATAGGACGTACTGTCCGAAGCTGTAATAGGTGTATAACTGCCTCCAATAGTTGGAACAGTATAGACATTGTAGATCCCTGAGCGATTGCTAGATATCAGGAGTTTGGTGTTGTCAAAAGAAAAACTTCCACCAGCAACGGCTTCGTTATCCATAAATTGTTCGATGGTATACTGCTCGATTTTAATGGCAGTATCTTCTTTTTTCTCATCCTTTTGGTTCTTGCAGGACAAGCAGAGGAGCATTGAAAATGCGAAAATAATGTGTTTCATGTTTTTGTTTTTTGATTAATTGACAGCGACTATTGTACTAGGAATTATAGCGTTTTTGGTCTCTATATCAATGAGTTGGCTTAAAGATAATAAAAGCGTATGATTCAATTCATAAAATTGATGTTAATAGATTTATCGATCGCACAAAAAATTGTATTTTTATGGAGCTATGACAAATAATAAGAATGTAAAACGTAAAGGTTTTGTCTTTAAAACCTACGAAGCTCCTTTCCAATCGCCTTTTGATAAGCTTTTTGATATTTTCAAGGAATTGATTACCCATACCTCTGGAGATTTTGATGAGGCTATCGATTGGATGCGCGAATTGGACAAGGAATATAAATTAACCACGCCCGACTATACCATCGATGATTTTATTGAAGATCTAAAGAAAAAGAACTACATAAAAGAAGAGATTGATACCGATGGAAAAGGCGGCGGAATGGCGATTACCGCTAAAACGGAACGCGCCATCCGACAACAAGCGCTCGATCAAATTTTTGGTCAGATTAAACGCAGTGGACAGGGCAATCACAGAAGCAAAAGTCTAGGGATAGGAGATGAGCATACAGGCGATTTCAGAAATTACCAGTTTGGAGATGCGTTAGATAAAGTCTCTATGACCGAAAGTTTAAAAAATGCGCAGATCAACCATGGTATTGGTGACTTCAAGTTATCGGAAGATGATTTGGTGGTGGAGGAAACGTTGCACAAATCGCAAATGAGTACAGTATTGATGATCGATATCAGTCACAGTATGATTTTATACGGCGAAGATCGCATCACACCAGCAAAGAAAGTTGCGATGGCTTTGGCCGAATTGATTACCACGCGCTACCCCAAGGATACCTTGGATATTTTGGTATTTGGAAATGATGCCTGGCAAATAGAAATTAAGGATTTGCCCTACTTAAAAGTAGGACCTTATCATACCAATACCGTTGCAGGATTGCAATTGGCGATGGATTTATTGCGAAGAAAACGGAATACTAACAAACAAATATTCATGATTACGGATGGGAAACCGAGTTGTTTACGACTTCCCGATGGTCAATATTACAAGGATAGTTCGGGTTTAAATCCATATATCACGAATAAATGTTATGCTATGGCGCAACAGGCACGACGCTTGCATATTCCGATTACCACATTTATGATCGCGCAAGATCCTTATTTGATGCGTTTTGTTAAGGAATTTACAGAAGCCAATCAAGGCAAGGCATTTTACACCGGGCTTAAAGGTTTAGGGGAAATGATTTTTGAGGATTATGAAACAAATAGGAAGAAACGGATTAGAGGGAGTTAGAAGATAAATTTTTGAAGATTAAAGATTGAATAGTGAAGATTGAAGATTGAAGAAAAAGAATATAGAAAAGAAAATATGAAAATTGAAAATATAAAAACATTAGGCGCACTGAAAAAAGCAGGATATCAAAGTAAATCGATTAAAGACGAATTACGCGATAATCTGATTCAGAAAATCAAGAATAAAGAAACCACTTTTGAAGGCGTTCATGGCTATGAAAACACCGTAATTCCCGAATTGGAACGGGCCATTTTATCGCGACACAATATCAACTTATTAGGATTACGAGGCCAGGCTAAAACACGATTAGCCCGATTGATGCTGAATCTTTTGGATGAGAATATCCCAGTGGTGGAAGGTTCTGAAATTAATGATGATCCTTTAAATCCAATTTCGAGATACGCCATAGAATTGATCAAGGAGAAAGGTGAAGATACCCCTATTTATTGGTTGCACAGAAGTGAGCGTTTTGCCGAAAAACTGGCCACTCCAGATGTGACGGTGGCAGACCTTATTGGTGATGTGGATCCAATTAAAGCGGCGAATTTAAAATTGAGTTATGCGGATGATCGCGTCATACATTATGGGATGATTCCGCGTGCGAACCGTTGTATTTTTGTGATCAATGAATTGCCAGATTTACAAGCACGAATACAAGTGGCATTATTCAATATTTTACAGGAAGGTGATATCCAAATTAGAGGTTTTAAGTTGAGATTGCCTTTGGATATTCAATTTCTGTTCACGGCAAACCCGGAAGATTACACCAACAGAGGCAGCATTGTAACACCATTGAAAGATAGAATTGGTTCTCAGATCCTGACGCATTATCCTATTGATATCGAAACAGCACGATTGATTACAGAGCAGGAAGCTAGAGTCGTAGAAGGTCAAAAGGAGATGGTCGCTGTTCCAGATTTGGCTAGAGATTTGTTAGAGCAAATTGTTTTTGAAGCCCGAGAGAGTGAGTATGTGGATTCGAAAAGTGGGGTAAGTGCACGATTGAGTATTACGGCTTTAGAAAATTTATTAAGTACTGCAGAAAGACGTGCTTTAAAAGCAGGAGATGATAAAACAATGGTCCGATTGAGTGATTTCGTGGGGATTATTCCTTCCATAACTGGTAAAGTAGAATTGGTTTATGAAGGCGAACAGGAAGGTGCTGCCGTCGTGGCTTACAATTTAATTGGTGAAGCGGTTAAAAGTCTGTTTGAAGAGTTTTTTCCAAAGATCGAGAAACTGAAAAAAGAAGATTCAGAAACACCGTATGATGATATTGTATCTTGGTTCTTCAATCAAAATGAAGGCTTTGAGTTATTAGATGATTTAAAAGATAAGGACTATAAAAATTTGTTGGATGCCATTTCGCCTTTGGACGATTTATTGGCCGAACACCAACCTAAACTAGCTAAAGAAGAAAGCTATTTTGTAAAGGAATTTGTGCTTTGGGCTTTGGTAGAATTTAAACAATTGAACAAATTTCGATTTTCAGAAGGGATGCAGTTTAAAGATCCTTATGGGAGTTTTATAAGCGGGATTTAAATTTCGAACAGCTACGTTTCCTTATAAAAATGCCTTGTTATTAATATGAAATTAATGCCAAATCGATAAGGTCTTGATTAGAATAAGGTCAAATAGAAATGCATTTGAATCAACATTCTGAAATTTTATGTTTTATCTTGAGAGTTAGTAAAATGAAGTTTAATTCTTAAAATAGATATATTATGAGTACAAATAAAAAAGATCAAGACGCCATTAATCAGCGCTTAGAGGAAAAAGCGATTAATATCAAAGAAAAAAAATCTGATGGTAAAGAAATAAATCCTCAGGAAAAACAACGAAAGGATATTCATCAACCTAGGGATAATGCGTAATCATTAAAAACCTCGAGAGTAATTCTCGAGGTTTTTACTTTATAAAAATTTAATTCTGATTAGAAGTTCTTAATTTAAATTCTCTTTATTCTGACATAAAAGTTATCATCAATAATAATATCTTTACCTTTAATGGCCTGAGATTTTATTTCTACCGTAGGGGAGATCCATTGATATACCTTGCCAATTTTAATCTTTATGGGCATATCAAATCCTTCTACACTATGAATCCATCGGTAAGTCAGCACATTATCTTTAATTCCATATTCCAATGTTGGAACACGCGAATGTCTTAAATATTGATTAAAGAAAGCAGTCAAGTCAAGGCCTGAAGATTTAGAAATATAGTCCTCAATTTCATTTGTAGTAACCGTTTGATGGTAGAGAGTCTCGTTCAATCCTCTTAAGATTTCGCGCCATTTGGCATCGTCGTTTATCCAATGCCTTAATGTGTGTAAAATATTTGAACCTTTGTAGCCACCTTGGTAGATGTAACCGGCTTGG
>JBDTKP010000138.1:0-19468 GCA_039935255.1 Gelidibacter sp.
ACTTCATAAGTGAAGTTTTTCAGCGGTAGAGGTCCGAGATCTTCAAAAACAAAGACGCAGGAGACTTCTTCCATAACAACATAGCGTTCGAACTTATTATTTTTCAAGGCGTAATGTGGAATTTCCAGGGTTTTTGTGCATTCATCATCTTTCGATCCGCAGCTTGTGCTTAAAATTGTAAGCATGATCACTAATATCAAAGTTGCTTTTTTTGTCATGAGATTTGGGTTTTGTTCTTTACGTGAAAGTGAGGTGGTTTAGGTGGTTAATTTAAGAAAAATACTGAGTCGTTTAGCGGTTTTTATTCAACTTATAAACAATTATTTAGTCTTGAATTAAATGTTCGATACGCATTAATATGCGTCAAGACCCTGATTAGTAATTGTTTGTAAATTTGAGTAAGATCTTTCATGAAATTATTTTAAATTGCTATGGCGCATCCAGTGTTATGGTGAATATCTCCAACAAGCATGATCCGATTGGAGCACAGAACAGATTGCTTTAAAAAATGGTATACCCCAGTATAAACGAAGTTGTTTGAAGTTTAGAGTCCCAAGCCATGTAGTTTGTTAATATTTCTCTTGAGGAAAGATATCTGATTTCTAGGCTATATCTGTCCTTAAATTTATAGCCAATTCCAAAGGCATAGTTACTTCCGCTTTGCCCTTTCAGCTTTCCTAAACTTAAACCATCTCCGCGTTCGAATTCAATTAAGACATCCGATCTTACGTTAAAAGTATAGGAAATGTTAGCATAAATTTTTGAATCTTTATTCAAGAAAAAATAGTGTCTTACACTTAGTGGGATCTCAATAGATGTGTAATCCACAGTAACAAAGAGTTCTTCGTTGAATACCTTATTCAATTTAGATCTTCCTTTATCATCAAAACGTTGGTAGGTTGGTTCAACTGAAACAGACCATTTGTTTTTATTGAAAGGTAAAATGTATTCCACCTCTATTCCAAACCCAAACCCTGAATTCCCTCCAAAATCAGTGTCTTTAGCGCCAGAGGCAGGGTTTTCTATCAGTAAGGAGGAGTTGTTAAAGCGAGGCCTTAATGTGACATGAAATAAATTGGTTTTTGTCTTTTTTTCGTAGTTGACAAAATCGGCATTGGTACATTCATTATAGTCTACAAATAGATTGATTAAACTATTGTTTTTATATTGCAATTGCTCTATTCTATTCATTTTAAATGCAGGGCATTTTAGATTATTCCATAATTCTTGTTTAAACTCATTATTCTTTCCGACTTTATTATCAGCGGTCAAGAAACTTTTAAAAACTAAAGGCTCAACCTCCAGACTATCTATTGTGTAAAAATAACGCTTCAAATTACCTGTTTCATAAAGGTAAAGCGTCGCATTTCCCTCAATGAGCACCTTTAAAAAATGTTCCTCTTCATTAAAAAAAGGAGCTTTGTCGTGGGTCAATTTGTTAATGTCTTCAGAGGATCGATCCATTTTAACATGATGTCTAATATATCTGGACGTATTATGAATCCCAAATTCTTTAACGCTTTTAATGTCAATGTTTTCAGATGTTCCGCCAGGAGTTAGTTTGAATTCGAAATTATCTGGATTATTTTTCCAATCCATATTTTTAATAAAACATTCTGTCTTTTGGTTGGCATTATTGATGTAATAACCTTTTTCATAAGAAATTTGAGAATAACCATGAACACTTAAGATTGTGATTATTAGGGCCAAAAAATATTTTTTCATTGCGATTATTTATTTTAGAGATGGTGGTAGTTTATTGTTATTTAGTAATATTCGAAGTTGATTTTTCGAGCACCAAAGTAATACCTTCTGCTTAATATGTATATCAAAGTAGTCCAAACTTTTTTTTGGATAGAAAAAATGTAATGTCCCGCTATCTACAAAGACATAAGACTTATTATAAACTCTTGTAGATATTCAAAAATCCGCCTAAAATTAACAGTGGCATATAATTGCACATCACGAAGAGTTCCTTATCTTTGCACGCCTAAAAAACGAAGATTAAATAACATAAGCCACTAATAAAAAGGCTACTAAAATAAATAATAACATGAGTCCTAAAGGAAAAACCACATTTGACGTACTGATTGAAATACCAAAAGGAAGCCGTAACAAATACGAATACGATTTTGAATTGAAGAAAATTCGTTTTGACCGTTTGTTGTTCTCTTCCATGATGTATCCTGCCGATTATGGCTTCATTCCGGAAACTTTTGCATTGGATGGAGATCCATTAGACGTTTTGGTGTTAGGTACAGAACCTACCTTTCCAATGTGTGTTATGGAAGTAAAACCTATTGGTGTTTTCCATATGGCGGATGAAATGGGAAATGACGAAAAAATAATCTGTGTGCCAGTTTCGGATCCTATTTGGAATACCCTAAATGATTTATCGGACGTGAACCCTCACCAAATCAAAGAAATCGAGCATTTCTTTCAAGTTTACAAGGATTTGGAGAAGAAGAAAGTTGATGTTGGTGGTTGGGGAACTGCAAAAACTGCTTATGAAATTGTTGATAAATGCGTTGAGCGTTATTTGGCAAGTGAACATAAGACTAACGGAAATTTCAAAATTTAAGACAATTCCATACTTTTAATAATCAAGAACCTCTTATAAATCATAAGGGGTTTTTTATTTCTCATTGATTTTATTACTTTAGCTACCGTTTAAAACTAATCAATCTAAAATAAATATATGGAATCACTGATGATTTATATGCCCATTGCAATGGCAGCCTTAGGGCTAATTTACATGCTCATTAAAAAATCTTGGGTAATGAAACAAGATGCTGGCGATGGTAGAATGAAAGAAATTTCAGATTACATTCATGAAGGTGCGCTCGCATTCTTAAATGCAGAATACCGTTTGTTGGCCATTTTTGTAGTTATAGTAAGTGTTCTATTGGCTATTGTTTCGTTTGTAGTGCCAACAACGCACTGGTTAATTGTGATTGCTTTTATTTTTGGTGCCATATTTTCGGCTTATGCAGGAAATATTGGAATGAAAATCGCAACCAAAACTAACGTAAGAACAACACAAGCGGCTAAAACAAGTTTGCCAAATGCCCTGAAAGTTTCTTTTGGTGGCGGAACCGTTATGGGTCTTGGCGTTGCTGGATTAGCGGTTTTAGGTTTAACGGCATTTTTTATTGTATTCTTTCAATATTTTATGGGAGGAGAATGGTCGACTGAGATGATTACCTCTAATGGAGAACGTATTAGTCAAGGTAATTTTGATATGATCATTGTTTTAGAAACACTTGCTGGTTTCTCTTTAGGTGCGGAATCTATTGCGCTTTTTGCAAGAGTAGGTGGAGGTATCTATACGAAGGCAGCCGACGTTGGTGCTGATTTAGTTGGTAAAGTTGAAGCCGGTATTCCTGAAGATGATCCGCGTAACCCTGCGACTATTGCAGATAACGTGGGCGATAATGTGGGTGATGTTGCTGGGATGGGTGCCGATTTATTCGGTTCATACGTAGCAACTGTTTTGGCCGCTATGGTATTAGGAAATTATGTGATTAAAGATATGGGAGGTGCCATTAATGATTCCTTTGGTGGTATTGGTCCTATTTTATTGCCCATGTCCATTGCAGGTGTGGGAATTATTATTTCGATTATTGGAACCATGTTGGTGAAGATCACAAGTAATGATGCCAAAGAACCTCAGGTCATGGGAGCTTTAAACCGTGGGAACTGGGTGGCTATCGCCTTGGTTGCTATATCTTGTTATGGTTTAGTCACTTGGATGTTGCCAGAAACTATGAAAATGAATTTCTTCGGTGAAGGTCTTCAAGAAATTTCGTCCCTGCGCGTATTCTATGCCACATTGGTTGGGTTGGTTGTAGGTGCCGCGATATCATCGATTACAGAATTTTATACAGGTTTGGGTAAAAAACCAATCTTAAAAATTGTGCAGCAATCAAGTACTGGTGCGGGAACTAACATAATCGCTGGATTAGCTACAGGGATGATCTCTACTTTTCCATCCGTATTGTTATTTGCTGCAGCTATTTGGACATCGTATGCTTTTGCAGGATTCTACGGGGTGGCTTTAGCGGCATCAGCAATGATGGCGACTACAGCGATGCAACTGGCTATTGATGCTTTCGGGCCTATTTCTGATAACGCAGGGGGTATTGCTGAAATGAGTGAACAAGAACCAATTGTAAGAGAGCGTACTGATATTTTGGACGCAGTTGGTAACACAACGGCAGCAACAGGTAAAGGATTTGCGATTGCTTCTGCAGCATTAACTTCATTGGCATTATTTGCAGCATACGTCACTTTTACGGGAATTGATGGGATTAATATATTTAAAGCGCCTGTTTTAGCGATGTTGTTCGTTGGAGGAATGGTGCCAGTTGTGTTTTCTGCCTTAGCGATGAACGCCGTAGGTAAAGCAGCGATGGAGATGGTGGAGGAAGTACGTCGTCAGTTCCGCGAGATTCCAGGAATTATGGAAGGCACTGCAAAACCTGAATATGATAAATGTGTCGCTATTTCAACCGAGGCGTCTCTAAGAGAAATGGTCCTTCCAGGATTATTAACTATTGGTTTTCCATTATTGATCGCATTCGTACCAATGCTTTTCGGAATGAATAATTTAGCAATTGCTGAAATGTTGGGTGGTTATATGGCCGGAGTGACCGTGAGTGGTGTACTTTGGGCGATTTTCCAGAACAACGCTGGTGGTGCTTGGGACAATGCTAAAAAATCTTTTGAGGCTGGTGTATTGATCAATGGTGAAATGACTTACAAAGGCTCTGAAGCGCACAAAGCAGCTGTGACTGGGGATACTGTTGGAGATCCATTTAAAGATACTTCAGGTCCGTCTATGAACATCTTAATTAAATTGACGTGTTTGATTGGTTTGGTGATTGCGCCTATATTAGGAGGACATGCCATTGAAAGTACTGTTGTCAGTACACAGTTTGTTGAGGTTACTAACGGGGTCACCGATGCCTTGGATATAGAAATGGTGTCTGTTGATACAAACAATGCCAAAGCTGTCGTTACTAGGACTTATACAGAAAACGGTAAAGTAATGAAAGAAGAAAGTGTATTGGAAGGCACAATGGAAGAAGTTAGAGCTGCTATTTCCATTCTCCAAAAAAATAAATAATTCAATTTACGAGCTAATAAATTGCTTGATAAAGGCTACATCTCTCTGATGTGGCCTTTTATTTTTTAGTAACTTAGTACTATTATGGGAGTATTCAAAAAAGATCCTTTACAGATTATCGTTTTCCAAAGCTATGGAACCGCAGCGCATTTATATGTGAGAGGTCGTGCTTTGGAGGATGAATCTATCGATCTGGAAGGCAAGCATCCAATTAAGTTATTAATTAATGCCTATAAGCGGTTTGAAACGGATGAAATTATAAATACCGTTTTGTTATTGAAGTTACCAAATGGGAAGATTTTTGAAACTGTGACTGATGACAACGGTTACTTTCTTTTGGATGCGCATGTCGACGGTTTGGATGCGATGACAAATGATGAAGGCTGGCTGGCTTTTGAGATAGCGTATAAAGATTTTACTTCCAAGCGAATCATTCAATTGGAAAATCGTTTTTCTGGTGAAATGCTGATCCCATCAGATGGTGTTTCTTTTGGGGTTGCCAGTGATATTGATGACACCATTATACACACAGGATTAGTATCAACACTCAAATGGCGCGTTATTTATAATACCTTTCTAAAACGTGCCTCCAAACGAACGCCATTGGAAGGTGCAGCCCAATTTTACCACCTATTGCACCGAGGGAAATCAGGAAAAGAGGCTAATCCAATATTTTATGTGAGCCATAGTCCTTGGAACTTATACCGTTATCTAGAGTTTTTCTTAAAGAAGAACGATTTTCCTAAAGGGCCAATATTGCTTCGAGAATTCAGTGATTTCAGAAAAAGGAAGAAAAACACCGATAAGCCACAAAAACAACATGAAATTTTGAATATCCTCAAGAGCTATCCCCATTTAAAACTCATTCTGATAGGCGACAGTGGCGAACGTGATGCGGATATCTATCTGGAAATTGCTGAACGCCATCCTGACCGTATTTTGGCGATTTACTTGAGAAGCGTCAAACACAAAAAGAAAATGTTGCGGGTAAAAGGCTTGTATGAAAATTATAAAACGACCCCCGCTCTTTTAGTGGATAGTAGTGAGCAGGCCATGCAACATGCTAGGGAAAATGGATTTATTGCTTAATTAATCAAAAAGACCTCATAAGTTTAGAAAACCTGTGAGGTGTGAATATCTATACATTCTAAAAATTAGTTCATATACTATTAACACTTCGATTTCATCCTCTTGAAATACTCGTAAATCTCATACTGTGAACGGATTTCTGGTTTTTTCCCCACTTTGACATACTCGTTTTTCTGATCGGCATCAATAATACGTGCTTTCACATTATCAGCCAATTCTATGTCAATCACATCTCTAATAATCTTAAAGTTGTCAGGATCCACGATAGGCGTTACTACCTCAATCCTATGAGTTAAATTGCGGGTCATCCAATCGGCAGAACCGATATACATTTTTTCTTCGCCACCATTCCCGAAAATATACACACGGCCATGTTCTAAAAACCGATCTAAAATGCTAATCACTTTGATGTTTTTGCTTTGTCCTTTAATTCCAGGGACTAAACTGCACATCCCGCGCACCAGCAATCGAATTTTAACGCCTTTATTGCTCGCTTCATAAAGTAACTTAATCATTTTTTTATCTTCAAGACTGTTCATCTTTAAAATGATGTAGGCCTCTTTGCCCGCTTGGGCTAAATGGATTTCTTTCTCCAGTAAACTCACAAATTTATTGCGCATCGTGAATGGAGAAATCAGCAATTTCTTCGCTTTAGGTACAATAAAAATACCTTCGAGTACTAAGAATAATTTATTGAGATCTTCAGTGATTTTATGGTTGGCAGTCATCAAACCAAAATCTGTGTAAAGAGTCGCCGTGTTTTCGTTAAAGTTGCCAGTCCCAATGTAGCAGTAATGCTTAGCGTCTTCGCCAATTTGACGCTCGATGTATATGATTTTTGAATGGACTTTAATTCCTGGATAACTATAAATTACTTGAGCTCCGTTTTCTTTGAAAATTTTACCCCATTTTAAATTGTTATGTTCATCAAAACGCGCTTTGACTTCAATAAAAATAATGACCTTCTTTCCGTTTTTAGCGGCTTTGGCAATGGCGTTATTCAAACGGGATTCCTCTGCAACACGATAAAGTGACATTTTTATGGTAGTGACGTTGGGATCATCGGCGGCCTCTTCTAATAATTTGATGACGGGTTCAAAGGACTGATATGGATAATGGATCAGCTGGTCTTTGTTATCAATGGCTTCAAACATAGAGGTGTATTTTGAAGTCACCGGATGATCTATCGGTGGTAATTTTTCAAAATAGAAATTTTTGTCTGTTGGGTTCGGAAAACTGAAAAAATCCTTGAAATTATGATAGGTGCCTCCTAAAACGATATCGAGGTTGGTAATATCCAGAGCTTTTTTTAATACTTTCTGAAAGCTTTCAGGCATGCGTTTGTCAATTAAAACACGTGTAGCTTGGCCTGTTTCCCGTTTGGGTAGCGATTCCTTGATTTTTTCCATCAGGTTGCCAGAAAATTCATCTTCTATATAAAGTTCCGCATCCCTAGAAATTTTTATGGCGTAGAAAGATAAATTCAACTCAGGATTCGCCTTGTAGAGATTATATTTGATGATGTCATCAATGACGGTAATATAATGGATGTCATTTATACTAGGAAAAACAAAAAACCGTGGTTCATCTTTCGGAATTTGAACGACTTGGAATTTGTCTTTTGAGAGCGATGCTGTGATGTATGAGCTTTCATTCTCTACAAAGACTGAATCTTTAGTCGAGAAAATGGAGTTTTCTAAATCAATCTTAGATTTTAAAGTGGATTTAAAATAATCTTCAGCTACTTTTTTCTGCGCTTCTGAAAAATCCTTATACTTTATCAAATGGATGCCCTCATGTTTTAAATCGGGGATGATTTCATTCTGAAAAAGTTGTCCGAATTCCTCTTGGAGTAAATCGACTTGTACTTTGATTTCAGCAAGAACGCGATTGGGTTTTGTGACTAGTTTTTTACGGATAGACTTATCTAAATCTTTAACCTGTCTAATATCTGACACCCTAACTCTAAAAAACTCATCCAGATTGGATGAAAAGATAGCCATGAATTTGATGCGTTCGTAGAGCGGATTGCGTTTGTCGGCAACTTCTTGCAAAACGCGATGGTTAAAGCGCAACCACGAAAGATCACGGTGGTAATATTTAGTGTTATAAAGTGGTGTCATAAATTATATCAATAGTCTATCTGCTTTTCAGAACCAGCTAAAATTTGTTATAATAAAATTTTAGAGTAGAAAAATACACTTTTAAACGCAAAAAAATGTTAGGAAAATGATAAGGTGTTAAAACAATCCATTAATT
This sequence comes from Gelidibacter sp., assembly GCA_039935255.1. Classification (GTDB taxonomy): domain Bacteria; phylum Bacteroidota; class Bacteroidia; order Flavobacteriales; family Flavobacteriaceae; genus Gelidibacter. The sequence continues at coordinate 8,477 of JBDTKP010000138.1, forward strand.
TCAGCATCAATAGTATTGATAATGCTTCCTAAATCTTCCGGATTTGCAACAAAGTCTAACTTGTCTACGTCAATAATAAGGAGTTTCCCCTTGTTATAGCCATGAATCCACGCTTCATAACGTTCGTTTAATCGGCTTAAATAATCGATGCTAATCGAGGTTTCATACTCACGGCCACGACTGTGAATTTGTTTCACCAGATTTGGTATGGAACTCCGTAGGTAAATCAATAAATCTGGACCTTGTACAAAAGACTCCATCAGATCAAAAAGAGATCGGTAATTCTCAAAATCGCGATTAGTCATCAATCCCATGGCATGAAGGTTAGGGGCGAATATATGAGAATCTTCATAAATGGTTCGATCCTGAATGATGTCTTTTCCGCTTTCACGAATCTGTAAGACTTGACGAAAACGGCTATTTAAGAAATAAACTTGCAAATTGAAGCTCCAGCGTTCCATTTGATTGTAAAAGTCATCCAAATACGGATTATCGACAACATCCTCCAATTGTGGTTCCCATCGGTAATGTTTGGCTAATAATTTAGTAAGCGTGGTTTTTCCTGCACCAATGTTTCCGGCTATTGCTACATGCATATTTATTTGATTTTTAGTTGGAATTGATGAAGTGTTTCATCGGTGTAAATATACAAGGTTTCATTGGTTAGTGAAAACTGTTTTATTAACAATTCATGGAGGTTGATGGGCAACAGGCGGTCTGTGTCTTTGGCTAAAAAATAGAGTCCGTCTTTTTTTTGGATGATGAGGTTGCCCTTGTTTTCAGAAATGTTAAAGAAATGGTCATTATCCATTTTAGAAATCTTGCTTCCAAAATAATTGTATTTGTACAGAAACTTTTCCGTTAACAGCCAAACATAATTATAGTTGCTTTTAAGGGCTAAAACATGTGATTCTACTGGCATAGCCGTTGCACGCGCTTTGTTGGTTTTATAATCGAAAAGTTCCAATTGCTGTAAATCCTGATTGAAGATCCAGAGTGTGCTGTCATAACCCGTAGAAATATGGCTCACATTTTTATACGGCTGGATAGTATTAAAATCGATTTTAATGACTTCAGAAAGCCGATTGTCTAAAATCACAACCGTATTGAAGTTCTTATAAAGCAAATTGATTTTTAAAGGATTGAATGCATTTGCCGAAGTGATGTTTCCCAATTGGACATTGCTGTAGTTGAATGTTTGATTGGGTTCTACTTTATAAAAGGTATGGTCAGTAATATGAAAAAGGGTTCCGAAATTATCAATGGCGGTGAGTTGATCCACTTTTAAGGGAATTTCATCCACGACAGTTGCGGTCATCTTTTCCTGTGAAAAGAGTGTTGCCGAAAACAAGAGAATGATGAATAGAAAGCTTTTCATTGTGAAGGGGAAATTACAAAAACCAAACTACAATTGGCAAATTAGTTTCCAATCAAATCCTGTCATTCCCATCGGGAGAGAATAAAAGGGCTCAATATTGAAAGCATTAGTTTTGTGAGAAATTTAACTTTTCGGTCTTTAACTAAAAGGTGTTTTAATAGTCTAACTTTATTCATATATTCTTTAAGCAACAACCTTTTTATAAAACGTATAAAATGAAATCACTCTCAATTAAACTTCTTGTCTGTTTTATTCTTTTGTTCTCTGGTGCAATGTTGGCGCAGGATTTTCAAGTTAAAGCCTATTACCAATCTAAAAGCACTATGGATATGGATAATTTTGGAGGTAACCAGATGAGTGACCAACAGAAAAAAATGATTGCCGAACGCATGAAAAGTATGTTGGAGAAAACCTACATTCTAAATTTTAATAGAACCGAGTCCATCTACAAGGAAGAAGAGAAGTTAGCAACACCTGGCGCAGGTGGAGGCGGATGGGCCATGATGGGCAGTTTTACCGCTGGTGCACAATATAAAAATGTAAAAGACCAACAACTCATCCAAGACCAAGAATTTTTTGGAAAGCAGTTTTTGATTAAGGATTCCATCCCGAAATTGGAATGGAAAATGGAGAATGAATCCAAGCAGATAGGTCAATATTTATGTTTTAAAGCGACGGCCGTTAAAAAAGGTGACGACACGGATTTTGCGAATATGAGACGACGTAACACTAGTAATGACGAGAAAAAAGAGGATAAAAAAACTAAGGATTCTACAAAATCCAATGATCTAATGGATCAAATTGAAGTGCCAAAGGAAATACTTGTTACTGCTTGGTACACGCCACAAATACCAGTCAATCAAGGTCCAGGAGAGTATTGGGGACTCCCTGGTTTAATTTTGGAATTAAATTCTGGTCGTACTACTATTTTATGTACAAAAATAGAGATTAACCCTAAGGATAAAATTGAAATCAAAGCACCAACAAAAGGGAAAGTGGTTACCAAGCAACAATACGCTGAAATCGTAAAAGATAAAATGAAAGAAATGCAGGAAATGGGTGGCGGTAGAAGTCGCGGTTTACGTTTTTAAAATACAACGCCCTAACCTATACAATCAACCAATTTATAATGAAACAATTCATAACACTTATACTGCTTTGTGCAGTTGGAACTTCTTTTGCTCAAATTAAAGTAGAAGGCGTCGTTCATGATAGTGTTGGTAATCCTTTGGAATTAGCCAACGTCATCGCTATCAATCAACAAACCAAAGGCTTAGAGTCTTACGGGATCACTAACCATCAAGGGCGCTATAAATTGGCCTTGACAAAAAACATGACCTACACGATACAAGTAAGTTATATTGGTATGAAAACGTTTGATGAGGCTTTGAGTGTTATGGAATCTGACTTAATTAAAAATTTCACGTTGCAGGAGGATAATAGTTTGGATGAAATTCATATTACCTATGAAATGCCGGTGACCATGAAAGGTGATACTTTGGTGTATAATGCCGATTCTTTTAACAAAGGAACCGAGCGAAAATTGGGGGATGTATTGAAAAACCTTCCAGGAGTTGAGGTCAATGACGATGGTGAAATTGAAATTGAAGGAAAGAAAGTTGGTAAGGTCATGATCGATGGTAAGAATTTTTTTGATGGTGATTCCAAATTGGCTACAAGAAATATTCCTGCGAGTGCAGTGGACAAAGTTCAAGTGCTTAAAAATTATGCTGAGGTAGGCCAATTGAGTGGTGTGACTAATAATATGGATAATATCGCCATCAACATTAAGTTGAAAGCAGGTAAAACTAATTTCTGGTTTGGTGATATTACGGCCGGCGGTGGTGTTTCAGAAGATAATGGACTGTATTTGTTGCAACCAAAATTGTTTTATTACAGTCCAAAGTACAGTGTGAATGTTATTGGCGATTTAAACAATATAGGCGAAGTTGCTTTTACACGTCGTGATTATTTCAATTTTTCGGGTGGTTTCAGAGCGCCAAGCCGTAATAGTGGCACTTCGATCAATCTAGGGAGTAATAATCTTGGATTTTTGTCGATGCAGAATAATAGAGCAAAGGCTATTAATACCAAGTTTGGTGCTGCTAATCTTAGCTATTCTCCTAATAAACGATTGGATTTAAGCGGATTTGTGATTTTATCAGGTAATAGGACCGATCTCCAAGAAAATAACTCCGTCCAATATACCAATTCCGTTTTAGGAATTCCCGATGAAGACACACAAAGTGTAACTAGACAGCGCAGTGATTTGGGCATGCTAAAAATGAGTGCAAAATATAAGCCTAATACCACTAATCAATTGGATTATGACATTTTGGGGCGCCTTTCAAAAGAATCCCAAGATCAAAATTATGTGTCTTCTGTCATCGGAAGTATTGATCAGTTTGAAAAAACCAAACCTTTCAGTGTCAATCAAAACCTGAGTTATTACTACACCTTAAACGAGACTAATATTTTCGCTTTTGAAGCACAGCATTTATTACAGGATGAGGATCCTTTTTATAATGCTATCATTGAGGAAAAGACCAATTATGAAACCACCGCAAATAATTTAGGGTTGGATCCGAACCAATTGGATTATAATATCGTGCAGGACAAACGTGTTAAGACCAATCAATTGGATGCGAAATTAGATTATTGGAATGTGTTAAATTCAAAAAGCAATATCAATTTAACCTTAGGAACTATTTTGAGCAAACAGAATTTTGATTCTGAAATCTTTCAATATTTGGATGATGATACGGTTTTTGATCCGACGCCAACGTTCAACAATGGTTTGGATATGAACAACACGGATTATAATTTTAGCGATATGTATCTTGGAGCGCACTACCAATTCAAAACTGGTATTTTTACGATTACTCCAGGACTTTCAGCCCATGCTTACCGCTCTAAAAATGTGCAGTTCGGGCAAGAGTATAATAACAACTTCTTTAAAATTCTTCCTGATTTTGATATGCGTATCCAGTTAAAAAAGAGTGAAAACATTTCATTGACCTATGCCATGAATACTCAGTTTACAGATGTGACCAATTTGGCAAGAGGCATTGTACTCAATAATTATAATTCTATTTTCTCAGGAAATGAAAGCTTGGACAATGCATTGGCCCATAACGTAAGGTTGAATTACTTCAGCTTCAATATGTTTAATTATACCAATGTGAATGGAAGCATCAGCTACAGTAAAAAAATTGATCAAATTCGTAATTTGACAAATTTTGAAAGCGTTATTCGTACCAATTCGCCGTTCAATTCTACTTTTGCCGATGAGACCGTGACTGCATTTGGTCGTTTTCAAAAACGATTTGGCAAGTTTCAAGCTTCAGTAAATGGTAATTTTAGTTATTCAAAGTTTAATCAATTTATCCAGGGATTGCGTTCAGTTAATGAAAATTACTCCCAAACCTATGGTGCGGAATTAAGAACGAATTTTAGGCAAGCACCCAATGTTACTGTAGGTTATCGTTATGGGCTTCAGGATAGTGACCAAGGTTTTACCAGAAGTAAATTTTACACCAAGACACCTTCCATAGAAATTGATGCGCTCATTTTAAAAACATTTACATTTAGAACTGACTTCTCCTATAATAATTTCAGCAATAATGACCGGACGCTCAACGAATATGAATTTTGGAACGCCTCTTTAGCCTACAGAAAAAACAAAGATGCCAAATTCGAATATGCTGTGAAAGCCACCAATTTACTGAATACCAAATCTCAAAGTCAGAGTAATGCGAGCAACATTTCGGTAAGTGCCACGGAATATTTTATTCAACCGCGTTTCGTGACGTTTAGAGTTATTTATTCACTTTAAGAATAACCTTACATTAATCGTTTAAGAGGCCAATTTGTTGAGAAGTTGTCCTTTTATATAAGTCATAATTTAAATAATAGTCGTATTTTCATACACTTAATTTTACTCCTTAAAACTATATAGAAATGAAAAGAATTTTGTTAGGCGCATTCCTGATGTGCTTTATGCTTACGGTAACTGCACAAGAGAAAAATGCAGTTATTGAAAACATAATTAAAGAAGCCAATGAGAACTCCCAATTAGAGAATTTAGGACATCATTTAATGGATGTTATTGGTCCGAGATTGGTGGGAACGCCACAAATGAAACAAGCTCATGATTGGGCTGTAGCTACTTATGACAAATGGGGCATTTCAGCTAAAAACGAACAGTATGGCGAATGGAAAGCATGGGAACGAGGTGTTACTCATATCGATATGGTGTATCCACGCGTTCAAACTTTAGCAGGAATTCAACTGTCTTGGAGCCCAAGTACGGGTCCTAAAGGAGTGACTGCTGAGGTTATTACGCTTCCAACAGTAAAAGATGCTGCAGAATTTAAAAATTGGCTAAAGAATGTCAAAGGAAAATTCGTCATGGTTTCTGAATATCAAATTACAGGAAGACCAGATTACAACTGGGAAGAATTTGCGACTCCAGAATCGTTTGAGAAAATGAAAAATGATCGTGATTCCATTTCAAAAGCCTTTCGTGAAAACATCGGTAGAACTGGATACGATGCAAGATCCATCATTAATGCTTTAGAGGACGCGGGTGCTGTAGGGATTGTCTCTTCATACTGGTCTAAGGCTTTTGGATCAAATAAAATATTCGGAGCACGTACAAAAAAAATACCAACGGTTGATATAGAGTTGGAGTCTTATACCATGCTTTACCGTTTAGTTGAATATGGTGAAAAACCAAGAATTAAAATCGTTGCTGAATCTAAAGATTTAGGTATTGCACCAACATTTAATACCGTTGCACAAATAAAAGGAACCGAAAAACCGGATGAGTATGTGATTCTTTCAGCACATTTTGACTCTTGGGATGGTGGTACAGGAGCAACGGACAATGGAACTGGAACATTGGTGATGATGGAAGCGATGCGTTTATTGAAGAAATTTTATCCAAACCCAAAGCGTACTATTTTAGTAGGACACTGGGGTAGTGAAGAACAAGGATTGAATGGCTCACGAGCATTTGTTGAAGACCATCCAGAAATTGTAGAAAACATACAAGCGGTATTCAATCAAGATAATGGTACAGGACGTGTGGTTGATTTATCAGGCGCAGGATATTTGCATGCTTATGATTATTTGACCCGTTGGTTGAGTGCTGTTCCAAAAGATATCTCAAAACATATCAAAACAAATTTCCCGGGTTCTCCAGCTGGTGGAGGTTCAGACAACGCTTCTTTTGTGGCAGCAGGAGCGCCTTCATTTAACTTGAGTTCTCTAAACTGGTCTTACTGGAACTACACTTGGCATACGAACAGAGATACATACGATAAAATCGTTTTTGACGATGTGAGAAGCAATGCCATCTTGACTGCTATTTTAGCATATGAAGCAAGTGAAGATGATGAGCGCGTATCAAAAGAAAAGATCATAATGCCATTTAGCGAACGCACTGGTAAGCAAATGGAATGGCCAACACAACGTTCTCCAGAACGTAAAGGTGGTTTGGATTAATTCAAGTCTATTTATAATATTGAAGTTTGAATAACCGCTAGCTTTAGCTGGGTGTTATAAAAAAGAGCAAAGGCTTTAGCCAAACCGCCACCTTAGGTGTTGTTTGAGCTAAAGCCTTTCGCTCTTCTACTTCTATAGCCCTGAACAAAAGCTTGGGGTTGTTTTCTTCGGAAAGAAAATCATTATATTAAAAAACCTTCAAAGTTGCTTTTGAAGGTTTTTTAACATAAATCTTTGTACTTAATTCTAAAAGCGAAGCGGTCTTAATTCTAATTAATCTCAAACGCCGCTTTCACCTTGTCCACATAATCCAATTTTTCCCATGTGAACAGCTCCACGTCAAGTGTTATGGTGGTCCCATTGAATTGCTCAAAAGTTTTTGTAACAGTTTCGTTAACTCTTCCCATATGGCCGTAAGCTGCTGTTTCACTGTACATCGGTTGACGTAGTTTTAAACGGTCTTCAATGGCGGCGGGACGCATGTCGAAAATTTGAAATATCTTTTCTGCAATTTCGCCATCCGTTAAATTAAATGGACATGTACCGTAAGTATCTACATAAATTGAAGTTGGTTGCACCACGCCAATAGCGTAGCTTACTTGAACTAAAACTTCAGAACAAAGGCCTGCTGCAACTAAATTTTTAGCAATATGGCGTGTAGCATAAGCAGCACTTCTATCTACTTTACTTGGATCTTTTCCAGAGAAAGCACCGCCACCATGGGCGCCTTTACCGCCATAAGTGTCTACAATAATTTTTCGTCCCGTAAGTCCTGTGTCGCCATGTGGGCCACCAATAACAAATTTGCCTGTAGGATTGATATGGTATTTAATATTATCATTGAACAACACCTGAATTTGCTCAGGAAGTCCTGCAACAACTCTCGGGATTAAGATGCCAATAATATCCTTTCTAATTTTTTCCAACATTTCAGTTTCTGCAGCATCGATATCGGCTACTGACTTTGATTTTGGTTGTACAAAATCGTCATGTTGGGTTGAAACCACAATCGCATCAATACGTTGAGGTACATTATCATCACTGTATTCAATAGTGACTTGACTTTTAGAATCTGGTCGTAAATAAGTGATGTCCTTGTTTTCTCTGCGTAAAGCAGCCAATTCAATCATCAAGCGATGAGAAAGATCCAATGCTAAAGGCATATAGTTTTCGGTCTCGCTGGTGGCGTAGCCGAACATCATACCTTGGTCTCCTGCGCCTTGATCTTCTTTATTAGCTCTGTCAACACCTCGGTTGATGTCTTCAGATTGCTCATGGATTGCTGAAAAAACACCACAAGAATTGCCATCAAACATATAGGCGCTTTTGGTGTACCCAATTTTGTTGATGGTGTCTCGAGCTATTTTTTGAACGTCTAAATAGGTTTTTGATTTCACTTCTCCTGCAAGTACGACCTGCCCTGTGGTAACCAAGGTTTCACAAGCTACTTTGGAGTCTTTGTCAAAAGCTAAAAAATTGTCTATTAAAGCATCACTGATTTGATCTGCTACTTTATCGGGATGTCCTTCAGAAACGCTTTCTGAGGTGAATAAATATGCCATAATCTTTTGTTTATGATAGGATTACGGAAGATTTGACGTTGTGCGTCGAAGGTAGTTTACACTGCCTTTAGCATTTTTAATCCTGTACTTAATATAGGATCTCATCCTCGGATTTTCCGATTCAGAAGAGGTTGCAATCAGTCAAATCTTTCCTCTCAATTATAATAAGGCAAAAGTAAAAAAATTAAATGGAAGGCAAATCCTTTTAATTTGATTTCATTTTGAAATTACTATTCAATATTTTTTTTGCTCTTATATTTTAATGAATTAACCATTGTTTACTTGCTATAGGAGGCTTTTTGTTTGTTATAAAAAATGTCTGTTTTAAAAAATAACTTCAGATTAATTTGGAATTGTAACATTTGTGTTGCAATATTTGTGCTCACAAAGTTCAAAAACTTATTGAAGTGTTATCAAGAAAGGCGGAGGGATTAGACCCGATGAAGCCTTGGCAACCCTCTAGCAATAGAGAAGGTGCTAAATTCTACTTAATTCCTGATTCATTTATCGGGCAATTGGATAGATAACTAAACGTAATTACTCATCTGTGGTTACACTTTTCTTTTTAACATTTTTCTATTTGGTCCGTCAGTGATGACGCATTTGACTTTTGGTTTAATTCATTTATTAACTCAAAAATTTAGAAAAATGAGTACACAAAAATTTGCAACCCAAGCGTTGCACGCAGGACACGATGTCCAAGCCAATGGTGGTACTAGAGCAGTGCCAATCTATCAATCTACAGCTTTTGTTTTCAAAGATTCTGATCATGCTGCAAACTTATTTGCACTTGCAGAACCAGGAAACATCTACACCAGAATCAACAATCCAACAAACGACATTTTAGAGCAGCGTTTAGCGGCACTTGATGGCGGGATTGCGGCAGTTGTAACAGCTTCTGGAATGGCTGCTATAGCCACAACCTTGCTTACGCTGTTAAAAGCGGGCGATCATATCGTGGCATCAAGCAGCATGTATGGTGGTACCTATAACTTGTTGAATGTGACCTTGCCAAGACATGGGATCACAACCACGTTTGTTGACCCGTCAGATGCTGACAATTTTGATAAAGCCGTAAAAGAAAATACACGCGTTATTTTTATTGAATCTTTAGGAAATCCTAAGTTAGACGTCCTAGATATCAAAGCCATTTCTGATGTTGCGAAAACAAATAAACTCCCATTAATTGTAGATAATACAGTGGCAACCTCTTATTTGCTAAAACCTTTTGAATACGGTGCCAATATCGTTATTCATTCCTTAACAAAATATGTAAATGGTAACGGAACAGCAATTGGTGGTGCCATTGTAGATGCCGGAACTTTTGATTGGGCGAATGGTAAGTTCCCAGAATTTACGGAACCATCTCCAGGGTATCATGGTTTGGTTTATACCGACGTATTGAAAAACGCTTCATTCATTGCCAAAGTGCGTATTGAAGGGCTTCGCGATTACGGTTCCGCTTTGAGCCCATTTAATGCATTTCAAATCATTCAAGGTTTGGAAACTCTAGAATTGCGTATCAAGCAACACAGTAAAAGCGCTTTGGAATTAGCCAAATGGTTACAAGAACAGGAAGAAGTGACTTGGGTTAATTATCCAGGTTTAGACAGTAGTCCTTATAAAGCTTTAGCAGAAAAATATCTGCCAGAAGGTCAAAGTGGCTTAGTAACTTTTGGAGTTATTGGAGGTTATGAATCCGCAAAAACTATTGCAGATAAAACAGTCTTGTTTTCTTTGTTAGCAAATATTGGCGATACCAAATCGCTCATCATCCATCCTGCTAGTACGACGCATCAACAATTGTCTGACGAAGCTCAAGAATCTACGGGAACAACCAAAGATTTGATCCGTCTATCAGTTGGCTTGGAGCACATCGATGATTTAAAAGCCGATTTAAAGCAGGCTTTTAAACTGGTTAACGAAAATGTATTAAAAAACTCATCTAAAATATAAATAATAGAATTATGAGCGATTTAGTATTTAGTGTTCAAGGAGAAAGTTCTTCGGCGGCGAAGTTTATTGCTAAAACCAGACAGTTTAGACTGGTAGTAGATGAGCCAGAAGATTTGGGAGGAACTGATGAAAATGCAAATCCTGTAGAATATTTATTAGCAGGTTTAGCTGGGTGTATCAACGTCGTTGGTCATTTGGTTGCAAAGGAATTGGGGTTTTCAATTAAGAAGTTAAAGATAGAAGTTACTGGAAATATTAATCCTAATAAACTATTTGGCTCTTCTGATAATGAAAGAGCAGGTTTTAAGAAAATTGATCTAAAGTTAATTCCAGAAACAGATGCTTCTCTTGAAACATTGGCGGAATGGTTGAGAATTGTTCAAGACAGATGTCCTGTTAAAGATAACTTAACCAATCTAACTCCGGTAAATGTGATTGTAGAAAAACAATATGCTCTTCAATAAATGTCACAGTTAAATTACATACAAATTTCAAATTTCACCTTAGAGAGTGGTAAGGCAATTTCTTTAAAATTGTCTTACCAACTTTTTGGTAAACCGTTAGGAACAGCGCCGATTGTTCTCGTTA
>JBDTKP010000139.1:0-18385 GCA_039935255.1 Gelidibacter sp.
CAACTCTCTAATATCATCCAATAGAATGACTCCCAAAAATTGATTATCGGAATCTGTTACCGGAAATAAATTTCGTGTGGATTTTGAGACCCCTTCATGAAGCATTTCACCAAAGGTCATTTTTGGATCCAATCGAATAAAATTTCGCTCAATGACGCTTTCAAGACGCATGGTGGTCAATACGTTTTGATCTCTATCATGTGTTAGAAGATCGCCTCTTTCTGCTAATTCGCGCGTATAAATGGTATGTTCCATATATGTTTTAGTAATCATATAGGAGATGGCCACTGTAATCATTAAAGGCAAAAATAGCGCGTAGCCTCCGGTAATTTCGGCTATTAAAAATATGGCGGTTAATGGGGCATGAATGACGCCTGCAATCAATCCTGCCATACCTACTAGCGTAAAATTCGCTTCAGAAACCTGAAAGCCCAAACCTAAATTATTCAATATTTTTGCAACAACATTCCCCAAAGCACTTCCCATCACCATGGTCGGGACAATGACACCGCCAACCCCGCCTGCTGCAAAAGTGGTAGTCATGGCTATAACTTTAAAAAGTGTAAAGCCGAGAAGCAGGACTATAACCACCCAAATATTATCTAAGTATTTATCAAAAGGGTTATAGCCTAAGGCGTGCAAATAATTGCCGTTAAACAAGTCGCGCGTAAAGCTTAAGCCTTCTCCATAAAGAGGTGGAATAAAATAAAGCATAATCCCAATCGCTAAACCTCCAACGAGCAACTTTACAAAACGCGTTTTGAACCGATCAAAAAAAGCATAAATAGCAAAGTATATCTTCGTGAAATATAATGAGACAATCCCTGTTCCTATACCTAGAATGATAAAGAAGGGGGTGTCTTCTATGGAAAATTTATCTAGAACTGTAAACTCGAATAACACATCTTCACCTAAAAAGAAATAAGAGGTCAATATGGAAAAAATTGAAGCGATGAGCAGTGGTAATAATGAAGCAAAAGCGAGATCAAGGCTAAAAACTTCAATGGCAAAAACAACACCTGCAATAGGCGATTTAAACATCGATGCCATTGCACCTGCCGTTGCACAGGCAATGAGTAAAGTTCTTGTTTTCCGATCCACATGGAGCAATCTGCTTAAACTGGAACTCAATGCAGATCCCGAAGTTATGGCAGGGCCTAATAATCCCACCGATCCACCAAATCCAACCGTAATTGGTGCTAATATTAAAGGATGGTAAATGAGCTTATAAGATAGTAGTCCTTTTTGCCGTAATAAAGAATAAAGCAGCGATGGGATGGCGCGTTTGATAAACGGTGGAATGGAAAGCTCGAGTGGCTTTTTTATAAAATACTTTTTAAAAAGATAGACTAAAAGGAGTCCAATAAAAGGTAAAATAAAGTAAAGTTGGTTTTGTGAAATAGTGATGCCTTTTTCTAAACCCGCTTGTATGGCAAAGGTGATGTTTTTTAAAGCCACCGATGCCAAGCCAACCAATAAGCCAACAACAATACAAAGCAGATAGACAAAGTTTTTTTGTGAAATATACTTATATCTCAAAATCAAAAAACGCTTTAATGACTTCTGGTTTGGCATTGTTTTATTTAAAAAAGTCCTGCGTAATGCAGGACTTAAATTATTTTGATTTCAAGTTTAGTTTTAAACTTAATTCCTCTAATTGTTTTTCATCAATTGGCGCAGGTGCGTCAATCATCACATCACGACCAGAGTTGTTTTTTGGAAATGCTATAAAATCCCGAATGGTTTCCTGTCCGCCCAAAATAGCGACTAGTCTGTCCAATCCAAAAGCTAACCCACCATGAGGAGGTGCGCCATATTGGAAAGCATCCATTAAAAAGCCGAATTGCGCTTTAGCTTCTTCAGGAGTGAATCCTAAATAATCAAACATTAACGCTTGGGTGTTTTTATCGTGAATTCTGATAGATCCGCCGCCAATTTCGTTGCCATTCAAGACCAAATCATAAGCATTCGCTTTTACAGCGCCAGGATCAGTTTCTAAAAGTTCTAATTGGCCTGGTTTTGGTGACGTAAATGGATGGTGCATGGCGTGATATCGTTTCGTGTCCTCATCCCATTCCAATAATGGAAAATCAACCACCCATAATGGTGCGAATACTTTCGGATCACGCAAGCCCAGGCGGGTTGCCAATTCCATTCGTAAAGCACTCAATTGCGTTCTTACTTTATGTGCGTCTCCTGACAATACACAAACTAGATCGCCAGGTTTTGCGCCTGTTATTTCTGCCCATTTGGCTAAATCATCTTGATCATAAAATTTATCCACCGATGATTTATGAGAACCATCATCATTGTAACGAGAATAGATCATGCCTAAAGCGCCAATTTGAGGACGCTTTACCCAATCAATCAATTGATCGATTTCCTTGCGCGTGTAGCTGTTTCCTCCAGGAACTGCAATACCGACCACCAATTCAGCACTATTGAATACACCAAAATCTTTATGTTGTGCTACGCCATTCAATTCTCCAAATTCCATCCCAAAACGGATGTCTGGTTTGTCATTACCATACTTTTGCATCGCTTCGTCATAGGTCATGCGTGGGAATTTTTCAATTTCTATCCCATTCACTTCTTTCAATAAATGACGTGTCAAGCCTTCAAAAGCCTTTAATATATCTTCTTGCTCAACAAACGCCATTTCACAGTCAATCTGTGTGAATTCTGGCTGACGGTCGGCACGTAAGTCTTCATCCCTAAAACATTTTACAATTTGAAAATATTTATCTAATCCACCAACCATCAATAGTTGTTTGAAGGTTTGCGGACTCTGCGGAAGCGCATAAAACTGACCTTCATTCATTCGGCTTGGCACTACAAAATCACGGGCACCTTCAGGCGTTGATTTTATCAAATAGGGTGTTTCAACCTCTATAAAACCTTCTTTAGATAAGTAGTTGCGGACTTCCTGAGCGACTTTGGCTCTAAAAATCAGGTTATTTTTTACAGGATTTCTTCGGATGTCCAAGTAGCGGTATTTCATACGTAATTCCTCACCACCGTCCGTGTCATCTTCAATCGTAAATGGCGGCAAAAGTGATGCGTTTAAAACGGTCAATTCCGACACTAAAATTTCAATATCTCCGGTTAGAATATTGGGGTTTTTTGAAGCCCGCTCAATAACCGTCCCTTTGACTTGAATAACGAATTCACGACCTAAGTTTTGCGCTTGTTCCATCAAAGCTTTTGGTGTGCGCTCCTCATCAAAAACGAGCTGAGTAATGCCGTAGCGATCACGAAGATCGATCCAAAGCATGAATCCTTTATCGCGTGTTTTTTGTACCCACCCTGAAAGTGTAACTTCATTATCAATATGTGGTGCTCTTAGCTCACCACAGTTGTGACTTCTATACATAGTGTAAAAAATTGAAGTGCAAATTTAATGAAGTTATATGAGTATCAAATAAAAAGGGAAAACAAATGTTGGTGTTTGCCTTGTATCAGAAATTAAAGGTGTTTATTCGGTTAATTGATCAAACTCATTAGACAATGTTAGACCAATTTCTTCTTGCAAAAAAGACCGTGGCAAACAGATGCTAGTGAAGAGTTGAATTTAAATGAACTTTTATTAAGCATTAAATTTTTTTTGTATTGCCAGATTTTTCCCTGTTTATAGTCAAAAAAAAAAGAACATCATATGATGTTCTCCTTTTTCCTAATAATTAACTCGACTAACCAATTTAATATTAAAAAAAAGTCAGTGATTAACGCTGACTTTTATTGATTAATAGCATTTAATTTAAAAGTGAATCCCCACGATCACTCTTGTTTTTCGGGATAATTGAATTATCTCTGACCAAATATCAGCAATTTAAACGCCATGTTGACGCATTATTGTATAGTTGGTATCAAAAACTGTGTGGTTGGTATTTTTATTGGATTTCGTCAAAAATTATGACAGAAATTTATATTTTTTAAATAAAGTGCACGTTATACAGTAAATGAGACTAACCACACATCTTTGCATGAATTTCAGAACTAATAGTACTATATTTAAACTATGATAAAAGCTGTAATTGTTGATGATGAGCCAAAGGCTATCCAGAGTCTTGTCTGGGAACTCTCAAATTTTAGTAATGACATAGAAGTTATCAAAACATTCAGTAATCCTGAAGAAGCGATTGATTATTTGGATACTAGTGAATTAGATTGTTTGTTTTTGGATATCCAAATGCCAACTATGGATGGCTTTCAGTTTTTGGAAAAACTCACGAACAAGGATTTCGCTGTGGTAATTACTACGGCGTACAATGAATTTGCTATAAAAGCATTGAAACATGATGCTATTGATTATTTGCTGAAGCCCATAGATTCTGACGATCTGGAGGAAACCATCAAAAAGGTTAAAAAATACAGTTCCAGATTGTTCAACTCTAATAAGATTGAAGAAGTACTGGTTAACTTTAATGCAAAATTTAATCAAAAGAAGATCACTATTAATACGGATGGTAAGCTTATTTTTTTAGATGCTGATGACATTTTGTACGTGGTATCAGATGGTAATTATAGCACTATCGTGTTAGAAAATGCCCCAAAAATTGTCATTACTAAAAAGCTGAAGGAAATGAATGGTGTTTTGCCAGAAAACCAATTCTTTAGAATTCACAATTCTTACATTATAAACTTAAAAAAAATCAAGGAATTTATAAAGAACGAAGGCTATGTTGTTATGGAATCCAATGATAAAATTCCGGTGGCAAGACAACGAAAATCTGATTTTTTAGAAAAGTTATAATCATTATACCTTATGTTTTTATATCAACTGATAGAGCATTTTAAATACTCTTTAAGACTATTTCTTACTGGGATGTTGTTTTTTGGTGCCGTCATTTCCCTCTCGGCTCAAAATGAGAGCACTGCTGATTTTGAACAGGTGCTTCAAAACATTCACGGCGATTGGCCTAAAAAATTTAATGACATCGATTTGTTGTTCTCTAAATTTAATAATGACAGTTTAATTTTAAAGGATTTAATAATTAAATCGTCTCAGAAGAATGCGGTTGAAGTTGAGATTTATGCTCTCAATAAGTTGGGAGAAATTTATAGAAATAGATCTCTTTATGACACCGCATTGAAAACGCACCACAAGGCTGAGAAATTGGCGGAGGAAGCTAATGATGTCGAATTGAAGGTCATTAGTCTTAATATGATAGGTGTGGTTTACAGGCGGATGGATTTTATAAAACCGGCTTTGGATTATCATAAGAAAGCTTTGGATATTGCTAATTCAGTAAAAAACCCATCTGATGAATTAAAATTAAGCATTGCGGTTTCTCAAAATAGTATGGGAAATGTTTATTTGACTCTAAAGCAATATGATCTGGCTATTGAGCAATTTGAAAAGTCATTGATTATTGAGAGTCAATCAGGGAATAGATTAGGATTAGCAATCAACTACCATAACCTCGGATATGCTGATGAGGCCAAAGGGTTATTGGATCTGGCTTTAATGAACTATGAGCGGTCTTTGGATTATAACGAACAGATCGATTCTGAAGTTGGCCGCGTCATTTGTTATAATAGTATCGGTCAGGTTTATATCAAACAGAAAAAATATAATGACGCAAAAGTTATAATTGAACAAGGTTTACAAAAGGCGGTTCAATTGGGCGATCAATTTTATATATCCTATGCCTATATCAATTTGGGATGGGCCCAAATGGAATTACAAATGGATGAAGAGGCAGAAACGAATCTTGAGATGGGATTGCGAGTTTCTGAAGCCTATGGACTAAAAACATCAACCGTTGATGCCCATAGGCATCTGTCAGAGCTATACAAGAAAAAGAAAGACTACGAAAAATCATTATCCCATTATGAACAGGCCACTGAGCTGGAGAAAACCATTTTTACTGACCGCAATATGCAGTATGTGAGTGATATCATAATTGAATATGAAAATGAAGCTAAAAACAACGAGATTAAACAACTTGCCAGTGAGAATGCTTTGGTAAAATCAAAATTGCAGCGTAATCAAGTCATATTTTGGTCCGCACTTTTAACTTTAGCGATAGTTGCGGGTATCATGATTGCGATTAATAGGAACAGACAATTAAGCCATGAAAAGCAAATTTTAACTTTGGAGCAGGATATGTTGCGAAGTCAGATGAATCCCCATTTTATCTTCAATTCTTTAAACTCCATAAAGCTTTATATCATCAACAATGAAAAGGAAAATGCGGTTTATTATTTGAATAAATTTTCGAAATTCATTAGAAAAATTTTGATTGCTTCTACTGAAAAGGAGATTTCCTTAGAAGATGAATTAGATACCATGCAGCTTTATATGAATATTGAAAACATAAGGTTTTCTAATGATATCAATTTCACGATCCAGGTTGAACCGGGCATTAATGCTGCAACAATTAAAGTGCCTTCACTAATTTTGCAGCCTTTTCTTGAAAATGCTTTATGGCACGGGCTTTCTTCTAAAAATGATGATAAGCAAATTGAATTGCGAGTATACAAGGTAGATAATGATTTTGTCAATATCTCCATTACGGATAATGGCATCGGTAGGACAGCTTCGGAGAAAATTAATCAGGATCGGGTGCTTAAACGAAAATCAGTCGGTTTAGAAATCACAAAAGCGCGATTGGCTAATTTTTCTAAAGGGTTTACTACAGGTTATAAAATGGATATTGAAGATTTGTACGATGCGCAGCAGAATCCTGTAGGTACAAAGGTTGTGGTGAATATTCCAACCCGAGCGAATCATCTAAAAACTGCCTAATTGCAGACCGAAAGGTTGAGCTGGGATTTCATTTTCCCAATCACTGCCATATTTCGAAGTTAAATACGCTTCAATTCTTTTATTAGTATTCATGGCAATTTTGAATGAAATAGGATCTACCACGCAGTTTTCACTTGTAAACCCTACGCCATACTTCGATTTAAAAATTTTGACGGCTACATGGGGTGGAGGAATTAATCCATGAACTATGAAATTGATTCTTCCCAATACAATGGCTTCTTGAAGCTGATCTGGTGAAAAGTCTGAAATGTCTTTTAATGGAAAATGCTTCTCCTGTTTAGAGGAGATATCTTCTCCTTTGTTTTCCAGTCTAATTTTTATGGTGTTTTTGCGCTCAGTGATTATCATGGGAGAAGCTTTGGGTGACTGGACATCTTCTGAATAAAATTCAAAATGATATAGGCCTTTTTTAGGAAGTTCAACGGTGAACTTATTCAATGAATTAACTGTGAAGCTTTGATTGGTTTCTGTAATGTAAAGCACGCCAGAAATAGAGGTTTTATCAGTATTGTTTTCAAAAATAATTGTTGCCATAATTGGATTTGAAAAAGCAGAAGAGAAGGATAATACGAAAATTAGGATGTGAATAAATGTTTTCATAAAATAAGTTTTGAACATATTCAAAGTTAATTATAATGAAAATCGCAATCAACCTTAATTGAGTGAAAAAGGCATTTCAATTAGTGAAATGCCTTTTAGCTTGATGGAACGAGGGTTATTTGGTTAATCACCAAAAGCGCCTAGCATAGAGCCATAATCTGAAGCTTGGATTGAGAAATCAGTCTTTTCCAATCCTACACACGTCATGGTCATGTTGTTTTTCGCCTTCTTTTTGTCGACGTAGTGCATTTCCATCATGAGTCCGTTTTCACTATATTTTTTCATCCAAGCAGGATTAAATCCTTTTGGCAGCTTGTTTTTTCCAGTGTCCCACATTTCATTAAAACTTACAGGAGCTTCATCGGTAAGATACATGGTGACTTCACTGTCTTTGTTATCCATAATGAAACCTTGACATTTAAAGCCTAAAATGGTTTTAGACCCTATCTCTTTAATGGTGAAATCGCTAGTGTCGTTATCAGAATTAAAATCGCTGAGTTTGATTTTTGTTTTTTGCACGATCTTTTTGCCCATCATTTCCATGAACATTGCAGTCACGCTATTATGAGTGTCCATCACCGTAAACATGTTCATGCCTTCCTGATCTTTGGTCATGATCGGTAAGGAAAAACCAAAATAGCCTGCATCTTTTTTCAGATAATAATCAAATTGAATATCATCTTTTTTATTAGTCATTTTAAGCTTATAGATATAATCAAAATCATAATTATCCTTAAGGTCTTTTGAATTGTTTTGAGCGAGAATGAAATTTGAAGAAGATAAAAAGATGAAGCACAAAACGACTTTAAATATGGCGTTTTTCATTTGTTCTAAAATTTAAATTAATGTGTTTTAATAACTAGATAGATTACAAGTTATTAAAACAAATGGTTTTAAACCTCAAGAAATGTGTGGTTTGCAGTAAAATATGTGTCGTTGGTAAAGAAAATGAAGATTAATGAAGTTTTTCAGCGACTTTTTCAAGTTCCATATACCAATCTTCTCCAAATTTTCTGATAAGAGCTTGTTTAACAAATTTGTAGACCGGAACCTGAAGTTCTTTCCCCAGCGTACAAGCATCGTCACAAATGTCCCACTTATGATAATTAATGGCTGAAAACTCAGAATAATCTGTGACACGAATAGGATATAAATGACACGATACAGGTTTCTTCCAATCGGTTTCGCCTTGGTTGTAGGCCTCTTCAAAAGCACAAAGTGCTGTTCCTTTTTTATCAAAGATTACATAAGCGCAATCAGCACCATCAATCAATGGTGTTTCAAAATCTCCATCTTCAGTAGTGATGAAAGTTCCTTGTGCTTCAATGGCATCAATGCCCACTTGCCGTAAAAACGGTTTGACTTTGGCGTAAATGTCCTGCATTATTTTTGTTTCCTCTAACTCTAAAGGAGCTCCGGCATCACCATCAATACAACAAGCCCCTTTGCATGCTGATAGATTACATACAAAATCCTTCTTGATGATGTCTTCTGAAACGATGGTATTTCCTAGTTGAAACATAATGTATTAGCTTAAAAATGAGCTGGTTTTTAATCGAAATATGGTTTGCAAAAGTAGCTAATATTTGTGCTAATTTGGCATTAATATCGGTATTAATAAATTACTTTTGCAGAAAATTTAAAGGTTTGTCTTATGAAACTTGATGTTAAGGAGATTTTTACAGCATTTATGATTTTATTTGCGGTAATCGATATTGTCGGCAACATTCCCATCGTCATTGATTTACGAAAAAAGTTTGGACATATTGAAAGTGGCAAGGCTTCAATTATTGCCGGATTGATACTTATTACGTTCCTTTTTTTAGGACAAAACATTTTATCTCTAATTGGGATTGATATCAATTCATTTGCTGTGGCAGGTGCTTTTATTTTGTTTTTTATTGCTTTGGAAATGACGCTTGGTATTACATTGTATAAAACTGAAGAAAGCAGCAGTATGACTGCCACTGTATTTCCATTGGCATTCCCATTGATTGCAGGTCCAGGAAGCTTGACAACCTTATTGTCTTTACGAGTAGAATATTCAGTAGAAAACATCATCGTTGCGGTTTTATTGAATGTTGTTGTTATCTTTATAGTCTTAAAAACCTCATCAAGAATTGAACGTTTTCTTGGGCCAAGCGGTATCAATGTCATCAGAAAGGTATTTGGAGTGATTTTATTGGCAATTGCAGTAAAATTATTTGCTCATAATATCAAGACATTGTTTGAAATGGTTTAATCAAATCAATAATTTATGAAAATCGTAACTATCATTCTATCCCTCGTTGCACTGGGTCTCATTGGTTTTAATCTCACCAAACTTAACTTTACCCATCTTTTTCAAGGAGAAAGTACTGTGGCATTGATTACCATTGTGCTATCGCTTTGTGCGATTCTCTTATTACAGATTCTTAGAATTTCAAAGCGTATTGAGAAACTTTCAAAGCAGAAGCGCAATGTATGATGTATTGATTGTTGGTGCTGGGGCTGCAGGTATGTCTTGTGCCTTGGTTTTAGGTTCAGCAAAAACAAAACCTTTTGCAGAAAGCAAACGTGTGGGGTTAATGGCGCACCAGCGCACGTCCCATTTGCAGGACGCCATATTCAATAATGTTTTAGGGTTAGCTCCAGGTACTTTGGGTGCTGATGTTTTAGTACAAGGGAAAGCGCAACTCCATACATTATATCCTCATGTTGATCAAATTGAGAATGAGAAAGTAAGGTCTATTTTAAAGACATCTGATGGTTTTGCCGTAACGACTAATAAAATGACTTACAGTTCCAAAATCATCGTTGTAGCGGTGGGTTATACCAATCTTATTAATATAAAAGGATTAGAGTCCTATATTGAGCCACATCCACAAGCTGCAGTGGCAAAGGAACGTATTTGGTTGAAGAATGAAAATCATTTGATAGCCGATGGTTTGTATGTTGCTGGAACATTGGCCGGAGGGCGAAGTCAGTTTGCCATCGCTAGCGGCAGTGGAGCTCAAGTTGCCACCGATATTTTGACACTTTGGAATAATGGCAAGGATACGCATGTCCATGATAAAATCTGAGTCTAGGAGGTTGATAGCTCTGATGGAGTAGATTCACGATAATTTTTTTGGTTTCAAATTAATTTGAAACGATGTACTTATGGTCTCTCACTTTATTTTATAAAAGTTATTGACACCGATTTCATGGATTTTCGCAGATTCACTCGTTCCCTGGAAATACTGTGGTAAATTATTTACTAGAACCTTCACGAAGCTAGTAGACTTGCAGTGTATTTAAAAAAAACTCTCAGAAGGTTTACGAGGATAATTTGGAGCTATATTTCTTATTGTTCAGTAATTGGCTAAAAAGAGAATCCATTTGCGCCATCAGCGTTCCATGAATCAAAAGCGTGACCTGATTACAATCCCCAATAAAAAATAAGAATAGAAAAGAGACAATATGACACTATTCTTTGATGCTCAACTTTATAACTTCCTTAATCATATCATCCGTAGCATTTGAAATTTCTTCGAACGCGTTTGAGCCATATAACTGATCGGCTAAAGCAGCCTTGATAAGCTGTTTTATTTCTTGATTATAGGCCACAAAAGTAACTCTAGCGTTTTCTTTTACATTTAAATAGTCTTGAAACCGTTTCAATAAATCATCACTGACTTCAGAATTAGCGATAAATTCTTCCTTGGTGATCTCTTTATAACGCTCACGATTTCTATCTAATTCTTCAAAAACAAAATAATTAATTAAGCCACTGCGTTTGATGAAAGTAAGGGTTTCATTATGAATGCTGGTATTTAAAGGCACGAAGATGTCTGGAATGATGCCGCCGCCCCCATAAACAATCTTCCCTTTGGGCGTTGTAAACTTTAAGGAATCAGATACTTGGATGTTGCCTTCGTCATTAAACTCGCCACTGCTGCGGCGTTTGTAATAATCATTGTAATACTCTTCATTATGTCCGTTTTCATAAGGGCGCTGTATGGAGCGTCCCGTAGGGGTGTAGTATCGAGATACTGTTAAGCGAACCGCACTGCCATCGCCCAGTGCCATTTCGCGTTGTACTAAACCTTTGCCATAGCTTCTGCGGCCCACAATAATTCCTTTGTCATTGTCTTGCAATGCGCCAGCAACGATTTCACTGGCAGAAGCTGAGTTTTCATTGATTAGAATAAAAACTTCGCCTTCTTCAAAGTCGCCTTTACGCTTAGCATAACTTTTTTCAACACGCCCCGATTTATTTTTTGTGAAAAGAATCAATTTGCCACTTTCCAAAAATTCGTCTACAATTTGTTCCGCAATCGCCAGAAAACCTCCAGGATTATCACGTAAATCCAATGCTAATTTAGTGGCACCTTGATCTTGCAATTCATCCAGCGCATTTTTAAATTCTTTATAAGTAGACTCTGCAAACCTGTTGATTTTAATATAACCTAAATTGGAAGTAAGCATATAAGCTGCATCCACACTTTTTATCGGAATACTGCCGCGTTTTACATTAAAATCGAGCAAGTCTTTTTCTCCTTTTCTATAAACTTTCAATTGGATTTTGGTGTTTTTATCACCTTTTAGCTTCTGAATAATGTCTTCATTGCTCCATTGACGTCCGAAAATAGAATCGCCATCGGCCATAATAATCCTATCACCACTTTTAATACCTGCTTTTTCACTTGGTCCGCCTTCAAGAGGTCTAATAACTGCAATGGTGTCTTTGTAAGTATAAAAGCTCACGCCAATGCCGACAAAATCACCTTTCATATTCTCTGTAACCTGTTGTAATTGTTTTTTAGGAATATACGTAGAATGCGGATCCAACTTCTCCAAAATCCCGTTGACCGTAACATCAACAATGCTATCAGTATTCACATTGTCAACATATTCATAATCTATATAATCAATAAGTCGGTTGAGTTTGTCCTTTTTGCTATTTGAAGTAAATAAACGATCAGAAGTATCTGTGAAATTAAGTTTTCCACCAATCAGAACGCCTGCTGCAATGGCAACGCCAATAATCAATGGGATGTATTTTTTATTAAAAGCCATTATGCGTTTAGATCTTCAATAAGTTGTAATTCTATGCCCGCTTTTTTCAAGAATGTAAGGCCAGAATCGTCTTTATAGCCCTTATGATATACAACACGAATGATACCAGCTTGATGGATCAATTTGCTACATTCCTTGCAGGGTGAAAGTGTAATGTATAACGTAGCACCTTTACAGGACTGGGTGGATGCCGCCACTTTTAAAATAGCATTGGCTTCGGCATGAAGCACGTACCATTTCGTGTAGCCTTCATCATCTTCACAAGGGTTTTCAAATCCTGTTGGTGTGCCATTATAGCCGTCAGAAATAATCATTCTATCCTTGACTATAAGTGCGCCAACTTGCTTGCGATTGCAATGGGATAATTTGCCCCATTCTTCTGCTATTCTTAAATATGCTTTATCGTAACGTAATTGTTTTTCCTTTGGCATTAATTTGTTATTTAATCAGCCGCCTGTCTGCAAAAAAGTGATCTTCACTAAATTTAAGAGCTCGTATTTGTCAAATAAGAGAAAGCGGTTAATGTATCAGACAAAGCTACAACGAATATAAAAGCTTCGTATTTTAATTTTTACAATTTAGAGTTAAAATTTAAGCAAACTTTAAAGGTTTTAAGCAAATAACCCGCTGTTTATCAGCATGGGGATCACTAATCCCACAACGATTGCTGAAAGTACCACAATCCAATCTCGTTTAGAAAATCTAAAAATGGTTTGACATAAAAAACCTAAGAATAGCACGACAAATACCACAATTATTTGTCCTAATTCTATTCCTAATTCAATGCCAAGTAAAGGCAATAATTTACCTTCCTTTTTCCCTGTAAGTATTCTGAATTTGCTTGCAAAACTGAGGCCTTGAATCAATCCGAAAAATAAAGTTGATAAGAACAAGATGCCGATTTTTTCGCTTGGGGCTTTCTTGCCAGCTGTAAATACGTTGTACAAGGCGACCACCAAAATGGTTATGGGAATCAAAAACTGAATCAAGCTGGCATTGACGCTAACAATTCCATAGATAGCCAACAGTAAGCTAATGGCATGACCTACCGTAAACATAGTTATCAATAGCAAGATCCGTTTCCAGTCCTTAAACATATAAGGTACCGTCAGTACGATTAAAAACAGGATATGAGCGTATGCCTTAAAGTTTAAGACATGGTTCATTCCGTATTGTATATTAAGCCAAAAATTATCGAGCATAAATTTTATATTTGGGTACCTCCAAAGGTACAAGGAATCAGATTGGTTGCAAAGAAAATAGAGGATAGAAAATAGACGCTAGAGGGTAGAAAATAGAGGGTAGACAGTACTCGGTTTTCAGTTTTCAGTCTTCAGTTGGCAGTCTCCCCTCAGTCATCGGTCATTATTTAAGAGTTAATATCGCGATTATGCTTTGCGGCCTTCGCGTAAAAATATTGCGGTCTTTGCGTTTAAATTCTTGCTAGCCTTAACAGTAAAGAGTAAGGGAGGCAATTATAATTTGTGTTTTTAAATTCCTAAAATCGAATTTTCAGCATTGAATTTTGAACCTTGAATCT
The DNA here is from genome assembly GCA_039935255.1 of Gelidibacter sp. Taxonomy (GTDB): domain Bacteria; phylum Bacteroidota; class Bacteroidia; order Flavobacteriales; family Flavobacteriaceae; genus Gelidibacter. Next base: position 13,953 of record JBDTKP010000139.1, read on the forward strand.
AATTAAGCCTTTCGATGTGGCAACAATGGTGGTGGTTCTCCATTGAATGGATTCCATCTGCCAATGCTTCGGGCTTCCATTCCTGCAGCACTCACCACTGCTCTATCACCGTAACGCTCACGCATTTTGTCAATGGCAGTGTTTAAGTTGAGGTATTTGGTATCATCGTCAAATAAATTAACCTGATGACCACCTTCTACCAAATGGCTGAATTTCACTCCAATCAAGCGTACCAAAAGCCGTCGGTTGTAAAGTTTTTTATACAAATCCAATACCACAGGAATAATGTTATGATCCATAGCGCTATACGGAATGCGTTGCTGCTGGGTGTAAGTTTGAAAATCAGAATAGCGGATTTTAAAGGTCACGCATGCTGTCAATTTGTTACCACGACGCAATTGGTAAGCCAGATTTTCAGCCATGGCAATGATGATGCCTTTCAGTTTTGCCACATCCGTGGTGTCTTTGTTAAAGGTGCGTTCTGTAGAAATAGACTTGCGCTCTTGGTATTGAATGACGGGAGAATTGTCAATGCCATTAGCTTTGTTCCAAATGCTCAACCCGTTTTTGCCAAGCACTTTGTACATCAGTTCCATGGGCATTTCTTGAACGGTCTTAATTTGTTTGATGCCTAAATCGCACAGGGATTTGTAAGTGACATCGCCAACCATCGGAATTTTCTTCACGGATAACGGCGCCAAAAACGGTTTTTCATCGCCCGAAAGAATCCGGATTTCGTTATTGGGTTTTGCTTCGCCAGTAGCGATTTTAGACACCGTTTTATTAAGTGACAAACCAAAAGAAATCGGTAATCCTGTTTCTTTAATAATGCGCTGGCGTAATTCCGAAGCCAATTTATGGCACCCGAAAAATTTGTCCATACCGGTCAGATCAATATAGAATTCATCGATGGACGATTTTTCGTACATCGGCACGCTGTCTTTGATGACATCCGTAACATTTTGCGAAAACTTTGTATAAGTACTAGCATCTCCACGAAGAATAATGGCTTCAGGACACAATTGTTTTGCCATGCGCATAGGCATTGCAGAATGTACGCCAAATGTTCGGGCTTCATAACTGCAGGAAGCCACAACACCTCTGTCACTTGTGCCGCCGATAAGCACGGGTTTTCCAATGAGGCGACTGTCGAGCAGGCGTTCGCAGGATACAAAGAAAGTATCCAAATCCATGTGTACTATGGAACGTTGGTAGGTCATGATTTAATGGGTAAAAGATTGCTTTGCTAATAGATTTGGGACAAAAGATTTGAGAGTAACTTCTCTTAAGTTTATACTATAAATTGTTTTTATGATAATAGACATTAGGAATTCATTTTTTCTATATAATACAACTGTTCATGAGGGCGAATTCTAAAATTTATAATGCTAATTAGATTCGGTTTTAGCTATACTCGAATAGATAGTGTCTTCGATTTCGATCTAATTTTTGGCAGCATTCTATTCTCAGAGTTCGATTCTTGTGGGATTTCTAGTGAAGGAGATTTAGGTTTCGCACTATACCTCGGATCCTCAATTACGGCCAGCCGTTCCATGCTAATAACTTCAATGGTCACACAATCAAATTCAATGACCACCTTGCCTGTAATACTATAAATGCCTTTTCCTCTAAATGGATATCTGGCGGCCACCGGCGGAAAATGGACGGTATCTACAAAATCGCCATCACGGTCCAAAAAATTTCCAAAATGCATGATTTTTCCACTGGTGGTCTTGGTGTTTTTGGCAGTAATGAGATAGCCTTCAACCGTGACGGTCTTTCCTTCGAAAGATTCCAAATGTTTGGCTCGCAACGCATTTACAAAATGATTTTGCAACAGATGAAACGGACTGCAGAGGGGGAACCCGAGCAGTTCTATTTCATCAAAGGCATTTTCTAAAGCGGTGCTTGGCAATTCCGGGGTTTTGTAGCTTACGCGTTCGGTTTTAAATAAGGTTTCGACATGATCTTGTACCACATGTTTGCTAATTTTTAAATGCGCTTCCCAAAGCAATTCGCGTTTGTTGCTTCCTGTAAAACGAAAAGCGTTAATTTTTATCAAAATCGAAATCTGTTCTATGGAAATGGGAACGCGGTCAATAAAGTTTTCCAAGCTCAAAAAAGGACCTTGTGCATTGCGTTCTTTAACAATGCGCTTGATGGTTTTTGATTCAAAAGACTGCAGGAACATAAATCCTAAGTAAATCGTTTTTCCATGAATGACCGTTTGCGTAAAGCTAGTATTTACACAGGGCGCTTCGATAATGCCGCCATCCATCCGAGCTTCATGAACATACAGTTCTGTGTTGTAAAATCCTCCAAAATTATTGATGGTTGCTACCATGTATTCCAAGGGGAAATATGCTTTCAAAAATAAACTTTGATAGCTTTCCACAGCATAGGACGCCGAGTGCCCTTTTGCAAATGCATAACCTGCAAAACTTTCAATTTGTCGCCAAATATCTTCGACGAGGTCATCCGCTTTTCCTGACTTTTTACAGTTGTCAAAAAATTGTTGTTTCACTTTCATAAACTCATCACGCGATCGGAATTTTCCCGACATGCCACGACGTAACATATCAGCTTCTCCAAGTGTAAGTCCGCCAAAATAATGTGCTACTTTGATGACGTCTTCTTGATAGACCATTACGCCAAAGGTTTCTGGCATAATGTCGAGCAAAACTTTAGGGGCGTCGTTGCGGCGCTCTGGGTTGCGATACCTCAGAATGTATTCTCGCATCATCCCACTTTTGGCGACGCCGGGACGGATTACAGAACTTGCCGCGACCAGTCCCAAATAACTATCCACTTGTAGCTTTCGCATCAGCATCCGCATGGCGGGAGATTCTACATAAAAACAGCCAATCGCTTTGGCGTTTTTGAGTAAATATTTGATGCGTGCATCCTGTTTGAACCGCTGGATGTCATGAATGTCAATCGGTGGTTTTTCGGGATGGTTGTAGGCCACGATCTCTGTTGCTTCCTTAATTTTACCGAGTCCGCGTTGGCTTAAAATGTCAAATTTATAGAGGCCAATATCTTCTGCCACGACCATATCAAACTGTGTGGTAGCATAGCCTTTTGGGGGCATAAAAGTAGCGCCATAATAATGTATGGGTTTTTCTGAAATGATGATGCCGCCCGCATGAATGCCCAAATAATTAGGGAATCCTTGAATATAGGCGCTGTATTTAAGGACCAATTGGGATAAATTATCCAATTGATTGATGTTGTACTTGCCTCTCGTGAGCAGATCCATTTCCGATTTTGGCAGACCGAACACTTTCCCCAATTCACGAACGGATGCCTTAAATTTGAAGGTGTTATATACCGCAATCAAAGCGGTATTTTTAAAGGTTTTGAAGATAAAGTCAGTAATGTCATCACGGTCTCTCCATGAGAAATCGAGGTCGAAATCGGGTGGGTTCTGTCTAAAAACGTTAATAAAACGTTCAAAATACAGATCGAGTTCTACAGGGTCGACATCGGTAATTCGAAGTAAATAAGCCACAATGCTATTGGCACCACTGCCACGACCTACATAGAAATAATTCTTACTGCGAGCATATTTTAGGATTTTCCAATTGATGAGAAAATAAGATACAAAACCTTTTTGTTCAATGATGGATAGTTCTTTTTCAATACGTGTAAAAACGCGCTCGCCTGGCTTTTTATAACGGTAATGCAAGCCATCATAAGTGAGTTTTTTTAGCAATTTAAAGTCTAAAGCTTCACTAGCGGTGTAGCAACGTTGGTTGCTTGGGTTGTCATGCGAGAAATCAAAATTGACATGGCATTCTTCCAGAATGGATGCTGTGTTTTTTAAGAGTTCTGGAAATTCATTATAAGTATCGCATAACTCTTGATATGGCAACATTCTATCTGTTTCTTGACCTTCTTCACTATTTGAAAGCTTGCTCAACAAAGTGTTATTGTCGATGGCACGTAACAATCGGTGGGTATTAAAATCTTTTTTATTCTGAAATGAAACGGTTTGCAATACGACCAATTTATTGCGAAACGAATTCCATTTAGAAAATTTGAGATGGTTCAAATCTTTTGGTTTGATGCCCAAAAATTCATGTTCTTTAAGATGGTATATTTTTTTGTGAATGTATGGGTAAATCACAAAAACATCTTCTAGTTCTGGAGCCGTTTCAGGGATTTTGAATTCTGAATCGTGCAGGAATTTAGACAGGTAATCGTTGATGTTTTTGAATCCATCGTTGTTTTTGGCGATCAGGATAAATTGTTGTTGTGCGCCATTTCTAAAATCGATGCCCAAAACAGGTTTTATTTTATATTTAGAAGATAATCGTACGAAATCCAAACAGGCTGAAGTGCTATTGATATCAGTCAATGCCAGAGTCTGTAAGCCATTTTCTGAAGCAATGGCAAGCAGTTGCTCGGGTTTGATGGTGCCGTAGCGAAGA
>JBDTKP010000140.1:0-12997 GCA_039935255.1 Gelidibacter sp.
TCGCTTTAAATTCTTGCAAAAACGAAGAAATCACTCCCAATAGAGGAAAAGTTAAATTTGAAACCATTTCAGTCAGTAGTAAAATTGGAGGTCGGATTGAAAAGATCTACGTTGAAGAAGGCCAATCCGTAAAAAAAGGCGACACGCTTGCTCTTATGAATGTTCCAGAAGTGAATGCTAAAATGATGCAAGCCGAAGGTGCTATTATGGCTGCCCAAGGCCAATTGAATTTGGCTTTTAGTGGCGCCACGGCAGAACAGTTTGGTCAAATTGAGGGCCAATTAAATTCTGGGCAAGCGCAATTGGAGTTTGCACAGGAGTCCTACAACAGATTGCAAAATATGTTTCAAGATTCCTTAGTGAGCCAGCAGCAATTTGACGAAGTGAAAATGAAACTCAACATGGCAAAGGCGCAAGTAAAAGCATTGGAAGCCAAACGCGACGAGATCAAAAAAGGAGCACGATCTGAACAATTGGCACAAGCCCAAGGGCAATTGGACAGAGCGCTCGGTGCCAAGGAAGAAGTAATTTCAGCATCTGACGAACAGTATTTAATTGCCCCTGCAGATATGTCGGTGGAAACTATCAGCTTAGAGGAAGGCGAATTGCTCACGCCTGGTTATACCCTATTTAACGGCTATAAAACCAACAGTATTTATTTCAGATTTACCATTCCAGAATCAAAGATTTATGGTTATGAAGTTGGAAATGAATTGACATTGGTTAATCCTTATACAAAAGAAGAAACCAAAGCAAAAATTGTCGCCATTAAACAATTGGCGCAGTATGCTGATATTACCAGCACATCGCCTTTGTATGAGCTCTCAGAATCTATTTACGAATTGAAAGTCGTGCCAACCTCGGATGTATCTGTTCAGAATTTTTACACTAACGCTACGATTCTTATAAAACAATAACCCATGAAAAATTTCATAAGCTTAGTTAAGGTAGAATTCAGACGTATATTTTCGAATGGCGTGTTGATGGCAATCTTTTTTGGCGCCCCAATTGGCTATGGTATTTTGTTCGGCTATGTGTACCAACAAGCAAAAGTCAAGGATTTACCCATCGTTATTGTCGATGAAGATCGAAGCCCTGCCACCGATAAAATCATTGATGCCTTTGAAGATAATGAAGGCTTGTATGTGATGGATGTGCGTTCGACGCTTGGCAATATTATAGAAGAAATGCCTATCCACCAATATGCAGCAGTAATTACATTGCCTAAAGGTTTTGAAAAAGATGTGTTACAAAAAAAGCATCCTGAAATTCGGGTAGATTTGAATATGGCGAACATCTTAAATGCGAATACCGCCAGTAATAATATCAATGTCGTGTTGATGACCTTGAATGCCGGCTTCGAAATCGAGGGTCTTAAAAAACAAGGCATGCATCCCGACCAAACCAAAGCGTCTTACGAAAGTTTTAAAATCAACTTCAATAAACTTTATAATTCCACGGGCAATTACGTCACGTTTATGGTTCCGGGCATCTTGGCGGCCATTATGCAACAGATCATATTTTTAGCCATGGCCTTAGCGTTTTCAAGAGATTTTGAAGATGGCTATTTTTCGAATCTGGTTAAAAATCAAAAGTCGTCCTTATATCTTATTTTATTAAAGGCTACCCCATTTTTAATCATGCTACCGTTCATGTGGATGATTATCGCGGCGTTCTTCCCTTATTTTAGGATTACTGCCGATATATTTAATCTACCAATGTTGGTGTTGACCGTGCTTTTAACCTTGGCGTCTATTTGCATTGGGATGTTATTCTCCATTGCCATTCCGAGCCAATTGAAAGCGACCGAATTATTGATGGTCATCTCCACCCCTGCTTTCATCTTGAGTGGCTTTACCTGGCCCACAGAAGCCATTCCTTCCCTGATTACCAATGTTGCTCAATTTATTCCAGTAACTCAGTTTTTGAGCGGGTTTCGAAAAGTCGCATTTTATGGAGGGGACTTAGCGTCGATTTCTCATGAAATAAGCTATTTATCACTAATTATAGGCGTGGCATTTATAGCGATGGTGTTATTGCTGCAATTCAAAATTAATAGAACGGTTAAAAAGCAGACGGTGGTTTTGTAGGGGTAATTTTAAATATTTTTTGTATAAAATCTAAAAATTTCAAAAGGTTATTATTTAAAACGTTAGATGAAGTCGTACGTGTAAAACACCAATAACGGTGGGAAATATCTTGATAACTTAAAAACAAAATCCTTAATCTTATGACCAAGATAGGGGTTAGATTTAACAACATGCCTATGGCTATCAGATCAATAAAACTAAATTTAATGTTCTTAAAGCGTTTTAGTTTATGTTAATTAACTTCTTTAGGTATCCAAAACATTTATCAAATAAGTCTCCCATATCATTCGCATGCTACGATGTACCTTTGGCCGTACCATCTTGTCTGTCATTTATCTCGGTTTGGTTCGAAATGAAAATGTAATCCCGAGTCGGAAATTCTCTTTGAAAATTCATAAAGTAAATTGATATGGGTATTCATATATTTTTTTAAAGCGCATGTGGATTTTCCAGTCTTCATATCTTGAATGACTCTGTTTTTGCTATAATTTATTATTTCAAGTTAGACTGTTTTATATTAATCTAAATTTCAGCATTTTATGACCCCGTAAATAGTTAAAATTCAATATTTTTTATACATTTAAGGAACAAATCCATTGCTAATGAACCCGGCTGTCTACACAAGCATTGTACTGCCACATAAATTGCTTAAACCTTATATTAGGCATTATGCGATACGATGCTTTGATACACAAGGTTATGTTTTTCCAAAAGCAATAATTGCGACGGGTGATATAGAAATTAATTTTTTCATAAAAGGAAAGCTTTTCGGATTTGACGGCAATAGCACCCACTATCAATGGAATAAAAACAATATCATTGAATGTTATTTCACTGGCCTCCAAGCCTCAACGAAGGGTTTTGTCCTTTTTAACGGCATCACCAACATTTTGACCGTTCATTTTAAACCCACGGGATTTTATAATATTTTCGATATCAGCCCCAAGGAATTGACAGACGTTTATGGAGAAACCAGCCCTGTTTTGGGGAATGATATCAATTTGTTGTACGAACAAATGTGTGAGGCTGATGATGTCTGTGAAAGCATTGCTATAATTCAGACTTATCTGATAAAAAAGCTTCTTTTGCGCAAAAGAATGTATCGCCATTTGAGTATTAAAACTGCAGCCGATTTACTTACGAAAAGAAAAGGAATTTGTTCCATTGCAAAACTCACCGATGCTCTTCATATCACGCAGCAAACTCTCGAAATTCAATTTCGAAATCAGGTAGGCGTTGACCCGAAAACCTTTTGCAGATTGCTAAGATTTAATCATGCGTTCAAACTAAAAATTTATGATCCCCATTTAAAATGGACGAGCATTGCATACGCTTGTGGCTTTTACGACCAAATGCACATGATCAAAGATTTCAAAAACCTTACCGGACTATCACCTAAGGAGTTTATTCTCAATATTAATCCACCCGTAGAGAATTTTCTAAAAGACAGGTCATAGCTCGTGTTTGTTAGTGCGAGCGTCGTGCTCATCGGCGATGGCTGAAATTGGAAACATTATATGACTTTTTTAAACTTGATATAAAATTCTGTTCAACAAGATAATATACGCTCTTGTAAATCGGGAATTCGGTTGCTTTCACATCGTCCACAAACTCCATTTTGATTTTATAGCAGCGGGATTTATACCTTTTACTTTTTCAAGAAATAGGGGGAAGTTTTTATTCCAAAAAGTATAATTATGTGCAAACTTGAAGAGAAGTTCTTTAGTGTTTTCGTCTTTGATTCTCACTTCCCAAATGCGCCGGTTGTTGATTTGAATCGATGTTTTACCCACCTCTATAATAGCCGTCAATCTAAAAACGGATTTTTTAGATTCTCTAGTGATGACATAAAAATTAGTATCATCAAAGTAAAACTCATCATCACTGATGAATTTTTTTTCAAGTCCGAAAAAAAAGGGTCGTGAGGATATCTTTTTAAGCGCTTCTAATTCAGAGATTTTGAGAGGTGTTCGTGTTAAACCCCGATTTTCAGGGGTTTGACCCACCAGATAATTTCGGTACACTTCTCGAAATATAAAAATGAAAAACACTAAATTACTTATGGCAATCCATACCATAGAGAGCCCGCCAACGAGATCCATATTCAGAGTTAATATGAGCATGAGCAACGTGTAAAACACTGATATGATTATGATTCTTCTGAGCATTCTTTATAAATCTTGAGTTTGGTTCATTTTTCTAAGGCGTTACCAGCGTTTTTTATAGCGCTTAACTTATTTAAGAAACGAAATTAATAAATCCAAACTTAAGGTCAAAAGTGAACATCCTTTAGATAGTTACCATTTTAAAATTACATAGAAAGATATTTTATAAATTAATACTTTTAAATCTTAAAAATGAAATATTTGACTTTAAAATCTGAAAATGCTTAGTTTTAAGTAATTTTGAACTAACGCGAGCTTCCCGCTAGCGTGACCCTAAACTATAATAACTATTCTTAATCTTAAAAATGAAAAACCATTTCCTAATAGTCATATTCTTAATAATCACGCTCACCCTCTCTTGCGCTGAACAGCAACCAAAAGTCATTGCGATCGATGTGCTTCTCACTCTTCCTGCGGACGTTTACGATCAAGCCATTCAATTAAACCGTTCGCTACTAAAAGACAACCCTAATAACTTTACCCTCGACGAAAATCATATTCCACACATTACCTTATTGCAGTGTTACCTTCTAGAAAGCGATCTACCCAAGGTTGAGCAATTATTAGACGGACTTTATCAAACGATTGAAAATGGTATCCTTTGGACTGATCATCTTCAATACCATAAGGACAAGACCGAAAGCTTCGCTTCCATTGGTATTAAAAAAAGTAAAGGTCTCATAGCGCTTCACAAAAGAACCATCGCTTTTTTAGAACCTTATATTCTGCCCAATGGCTCGCAAGAAGCGTATGTACAAAATGCAGATGGCTCGCCCATAGATGATTTTACCTTAGCCTATGTGCCGAAGTTTGTAAGCCATTACAGCTATGAGAATTTTAATCCGCACATCAGCCTGGGCGTGGCTAAAGTTTCATTGCTAGATAGTTTGGCTGAACATGATTTTCGCGCTATGAAGTTTCATGCGACGGACATTGCGGTTTTTCAACTGGGAAATTATGGGACGGCTCGCAAATTACTTTGGAAATCGGAATAGATAAAGGCTAAGGATGTATCAATTCTCTTTTCTCCAACATGTTTTAAGAGAAGATTAGGGTGGGTTATAATTCGGAAGACATTAGTAAATTTACTTATTTAATAAAGTCCATTACTTAAAAATGGAATGTTGTAATCCTTAATCAAAGAATTAATTCAGCATAGTCTTATTATAAATGCTTTGAACATAATCTTCAAAATGAAATTGAAAATAAAAGTCATACCCCTTAGTAGTTATTGGAAATATAACCGAGTATTCTGGATAGGCTTTTTTTAATCACTTTAATTGTAATCCTTCAGCCATAATGTAGGCAAATGTTTGATACTAATGTAAAAACAACAAGCTTTGATGATCTTCGCGAACTCTAAAAAATCCTGAATTTGAAATTTTCCTTTTTAAATCGTCATATTCTGTTTTTGTTCTTAAAATAGAAGGTTATTATATTGGTTAAAAAATTTATAATCAATAAAAACATGTCTTGCTCTAAAGGTTCTTACGATGACTATCTTATTTTTGATTGTTCTATAAGGTTTTACATTTAAATATGACAATGCCCGATGAAACTCATCGGGCATAATTTATATCAGATATAAAATTGTCTTTTAAAAAAATAGTTTCACCTCCTTGGTTTATCGTATAGGCAATCGTATTTGCGAAGGATATTGTTTTGAATGATGCACCTTATTTTCGGCTACAACACCTTCCGTTTCGTCATAATTATTTCCTCCGGTGTTTAAATTTCGTGCAAAACGTGGAAAGTTACTACTAGAAACCTCTATTCTGATACGATGACCTTTTTTAAAATAATTGCTTGTCGCCATTGGAGTTAAATCAACTTTGTACACCTTTCCTTTTTCCATGAACACTTCTTTATCATAGCCCTCTCTATATCGGACGCGCTGTATGGTTTCATCAAGATTATACGCTGTGCCATCAGGATATACATCAATCAACTTAATGGTAAAATCCGTGTCCTTTACATCAGAAGAAACATAGAGTGTGGACTCAATAAAACCTGTTACTTCCGTACCTTCCGTAAGAACATCTGTAGTGTAAACAAGTATATTAGGGTTTTCTTCCATCTTTTGTTGATCGAATGCGCCTCCTTGTACAGCATTCCCTGTACAACAGACATTACCACCTAGAGAAGTGACGGGATTCATAGGATCGTAAACAAAAGAGTCAGGATTGTCCTTGGAGGCTTTCTTCTTGGTGAGTGTGCCATTGCCATTAAGAGTGTTGGCTTTCCCGTTACTGTTCAAGTAAAAGGTCGTCATTTTACTATCAGCAGGAGGCCATTGGTCTGCCGACTTCCATTCGTTGCTGCCCATGGTGTAATATTGCACTCGAGGTGTTTTTTTCTTGAAGTCATTGGATGCTCCTTTCAACCACAGATCAAACCAACCATAAATCTGTTCGTCATAATTTAAACGGGCATCGCCGATGCTCCGCTCACCTACCACCGTGTTTTCTGTTGCCCGTGTAAATGCACAATGCAAGGTTGGGGCGATTACCAGGTATTGATTGTCCCTTATTTCGGGATTTTTTGATTTGTTGCGAACATGATTAAACAAAGCCAAATTGGGCGTGATCGAAACATCGTACCATGAGGCAAACCAAAAGGCGGGTGTGGCTATTTCCATGGTATCATGATAAAGTCCACCTTGGTACCAGGCTGGATCATTAGGTTTCCGTACTGCCATTTTATCAAAGACTTCAACTTTACCATGTAAATTCTTAACTATATCTTTTATTGGCAAATGCTTAAGGGCCTCGGCCATATCTATGGGTGGGTTTTTAGGAGACAGATCATAAAACCTTGAAATCCTGATCAAATCTTCTTGTGTCGCACCTTCAGGAATCCTAGGTTTAAATTTATCCTGTTCAACCCCGTATAACCAAGCAAAGAATAAAAGCTGCTCCACACCACCGCGATACCAGTTGCCTTGTTCCTTGATGTCGCCTACCGTTCCAATACCTGCGCCAAAGCCTTGCGGCACCATGGCTGCATGTGAAGGATGATCAAGGGCAGATGCCGCCATTAACCACTCCGCAGTAGAAGAGCACCCAATGGTGCCCATTTTGCCGTTAGACCATGTTTGATCGGCCATCCACGAAAAAGCATCATAACCATCGGTTATTGGCAGCCCCAAAATGTCCCATTCGCCTTCAGAAAAGAAACGTCCCCGCTCATTTTGCACTACAAAGGCATACCCTCTCTTGACGGCCTCATAAGCTTGTTCGGCAGTTCTGGTTTGACGCACGCCATCAACCCACGTATTAAAGTTATACGGCGTACGCGAAAAAATGATGGGTACCTTCTCGGTCGTCTTAGGTCGGTAGATATCGGTAGCAAGACGAATACCATCTCGCATGGGCATCATGACCTTTTGGTCAACGATAGCAATTTCATCAAGTTTCTCAAAAACATCTTTTTGATCCTGACCATAAAACATTTGAAAAGTCAAAAAAAAGATAAAGACGAAGGGAATACGATAATGTTTCATAGGATTAATTTTATTTAGTGGATTCTCTATAACAATAGCCTAATTTAAAGAAAAATATTTTAAATCTTAGAAGTAGTATTGTTAAAGGATGATCATTATGAAAATAAAGATGATTATTGGATAAAAAAAAGCCCGATGAGTGATCATCGGGCTTTTGGTAATTTTCAATTTTATATTAGTTCATCATCAATTCGTTAAATTTTTATAAGGTGTTAAGCCTTAATAAGTTTCTGGTAATGGAATTGGCATGACATTAAATACTTGGTCTCCTGGTCTGTCTATAGACAAAGTATTGGATAATCCATAACGTCTTAAATCAAACATTCTATGGTTTTCTGCCCAAAGCGAATAACGTCTTTGGTTTAGCATTTCTGTTGTTAGTGCATCTACTGTTTGCGCACCTGCATAATTAGGTAAGTTAGCCGAATTTCTGATGACATTTAATGCATCTTCCGCCTCCTGTAAATTATTATCCAAAATATTTGCTTCCGCATATACCAATATTAACTCCTCATTTCTAAGAAAGTCCATAGGACTTGTGTCCGAATCATATAAACGTGTTTCATGGGTGCCATTAAGACCGTCTTGTGTTTGCGGGTTTAACCTTGGTGCCGATTTTTGTGAGACTCTTAAGTCGCCAGCCTCTGCATCTAAGATCCAAGAATTATGGACAATAATCTGATCCCCATTAAGGTTAGGAACCTTGAACACCGTGTTGGCTTGATCGCCACCACCTAAGCCAAAAATATGCTTTGGTCCTAGCTTTAGATTTCCCGTCAAATCCAAGTACGAATCGGACAAAGCGATCAATGCTGAACCGCCATCACCATCATAAACAGCAGCAACACCTGCCCACGCTCTGTTAAACGCAGAAAAGGTAGAGGGCTCATGGAAACCAATAAAACCATTACTCAATGTAAATGCAAAACTGTTTCCTGAATTGGAAAGATGTTGTTGTCCTTCGGCTAAAAGAGCGCGAACTCTGGCCATGCCTTCATCAAAATCTACAATCGGTCCCAAATTTTCAGGATCGACAACGTCCAAACGCGCCTTTCCATAAGATTTAAGTATTTGTATCAACTCCTCTGCCATCATCGTCTTAGCAAATCCAAGATAACCGTTTTTTTCAGTTTCGTTTACGGCATCTGTGTTGGAAACAGCCTCTATCAAAAGATTTATATTCTTTATACATCTGTAATTGCCGTTCCAAGAGCCTACGCTGTAAAAAGAGTTGTTATCTAAAGGAACGCCAGCTTTGCCCAATAAATCTCCTGTATTACGAGGTTCCGCATTAAAAAGATAAAGCTCCCTTGCCAACACCCCATTGGCCGTAGCCTCATTTCCCATTCCATTTCTGGAAGTAGATTCTATCGCCACCACAAGTTCGTTCAATTGACCCTTGGAAGCATTTTTTAAGACCCCATCCACACTAGGTCCGTTAGGATCCACGACTTCGTCAAAAGTACAAGAAACCATAAGCGAGAATAGTGGGATTATGAAGGTCACAATCGCTAAAGTTTTTATATTAGTTTTCATATTATATTTTTTAGAAATTAACGTTTAGGCTAAAGAAAAATTGACGCGCACTTGGGAAGGAGCCTACCTCTATCCCAGTAGAAAGTCCAGAACCACCGTTTACGGATACCTCAGGGTCGTAGCCACTATAATCGCTAATGGTAAAAAGATTTTTCCCCGATAATCCAAATTTAATACCTTCTACGGTATTGCCAAACACACTATTTACAGTGTTTTTGGTTAAGGAATAATGAATTGAAGCCTCTCTTAACCTGAAATAACCTGCAGGCTCTACAAATCGAACCGCATTTGCTGGCAAGAGAAGTCGTGCCTGGCCTTCTGCAGTTTCTAAGTCAGGGGTAACCTGTCCTAAATCAGAAAGAAAGGTCGTAAGGTTAAGGTTGTTCCCTCCTTTTTTCCAGTTGAAAAGGAAAGACACGTCAATTTGTTTGTAAATTGTAAAATTATTGCTAAAACCCATTTGAAAATCAGGCTCTACATCCCCTACTTTGGTAGGTTTTGTTCCTGTACCGTCCAGGTTTAAATTACCGACCAACTGAGTTGCAGACTGTCCTTCCTGAATATAGAAAGTTCCTAGACCTAGACCGAATCCAGCCCCAGGTTGTGCAAATGCTGGTACTTCCAAACGTGTTATCTCAGAACGGTTCTTATACCATTGTACAGAAGTGTTCCATTTGAAGTTTTCATTATCAAACACAAAAGCTCTTAATGCTAATTCCACCCCAGTATTCTTAAGGTCACCAAGGTTAGTAGTTTCTTGTGTAAAACCAGAAGAAGAAGGCAGTGCTCTTGTCAAAATCAAATCCTTAACCTTCTTGTCGTAAAAAGTCGCCTCAAAGGAAAGTTTGTTATTAAAAAGCCCAAGATCAAAACCAAATTCCAATTCACTGGCAGTTTCAGGTTTTACCAAGGCATCTCCTTTGCTCCCTATTACGGACTGCCCAATGTTGCCTCCAATGTTGCTAGCACCCAAGCTGGTAAAAGTAGAGCCAAAATTGGCAGGACTTCCCGTTTCTCCATAAGCGGCCCTTAGCTTCAACTGAGATACTGACTCAATAGTCCAAAAATCAAAATTGGCCATATTTACCGCCAAAGAAGCCTTTGGAAACCCATGGAATTTATTAGGGTCGCCATTTCTGGAGGATTTATCCATACGATACCCTAAGGTAGCGATAATCTGATCCTTATAATTCCCTTCTATTTGTCCAAAATATCCGAAATCTTTTTCTTCTGAACGAAATTGATCAATGATTTGGTTTACGGATTGATCAACACTGGTTTGACCAGCAGCCAATAGTGAGCCTCGACTGTTAACAAGGTTTGATTTTTGATAAAGATAAGCAACACCCAATTGCGTAGTCAAATCTAAATCGCCACTCATAGCTTCTCGGTTCCATACCCCAATAACTTGGGTATTTAATTGGGTGAAATTATTTTTACCTACTGCTATAAAACCTCCGGGTCCTGGTTGAACTTGGGCTTGATGAGTTTCCGGCACATATATATAAGTCTGATTTGCCAAATAATCCAAACCACCACTGGTTACAATCTTTAACTTATCTGTTTCGTTTTGGAAAAGATTTGTATTTAAAGTCATCCCTTGCACAAAGCGATCGTTAGAGTCCTCATTCAAGGCATGGTCCCTCACAAATATAGAGTTCCCTGCAGCATTGGGGTTGTCAGGATAATTACCATTGGCATCTGGAAACAAGTTTGTCCATGGTCTTGTATAAGCCAAGGTGTATCCGTAACTTAGTCCTCCCTCATTTTCGTTTCCTGTGAAGCTTCTACTAGAATTACTTCTGGCATAGCTGGTAGACGACGTAAAATCAAAAACATCAGAGATGCGATGGTCAATGTTAGTACGCAATGAGAAACGATCAAAACCAGTATTTTTAATAATACCTTCTTCGTCCCTATAAGAACCTCCTACGTAAAATTTGGTTTTATCGCTACCACCAGTAGCACTTAAACGGGTTTCGGTTATAAAACCAGTATTCCCGTAAATAATATCCTCAAAATCGTAGAGTTTGCCATTTGCTGCCATAGTGGCGTCATACTTTGCTCTTTCTGCAGCACCGAAAGCACTCTCGACTGAAGCCGCCGTCCATGGTCGTACTCCTAAACGCTTTGCAATGGTATTGGTGCCTAGATCTTGACTAAAGCTAATCTTGGTTTTGCCTGTTTTACCACGTTTGGTAGTAATCAGTATTACACCAGCATTACCACGTTGTCCGTATATTGCAGCAGCAGAAGATCCTTTTAGGACTTCCATGTTTTGGATGTCGTTAGGGTCTAAATCCGCCAAACGGTTACCAGAATTCTCCTCATTTCCAGCGTTTGCACCAGACGCAAAACGAAGACCAGAAGGGATTTCCACATTATTATAATAGACGCCATCAACAATGATGAGCGGCTGGTTGTTTCCGTTAATAGAAGATATTCCTCGTAATCTTAAGGCAAATCCTCCACCCGGCGCTCCTGAGGTAGCGGTAATATTAACCCCTGGAATTTTTCCGTACAATGCCCCATCTACTGTAGACTGGCTTGTAGTTCCGACTAATTCGGATGCTGAAACCGTTGAAACAGCATTGGCAAGATTCTGCCGTTTAACAGAACTGGCCAATCCGGTGACAACTACTTCTTCAAGTCCTGTGGCAGATTCCTCCATACTGACTTTTAGGCTAGTAGCACTTGTCACCTTTACTTCCGTATTGGCAAATCCCAAAGAAGAGAATACCAAGGTTGCAGGGAAGTAAGCAACCGTAAGTTCAAAAGAGCCATCGATATCGGTTATAGTACCAGTCATTGTTCCTTTTACAATGACATTTACCCCAGGAAGAGGAAGCCCATCCGATGTTTCGGTAACAACACCTTTGACTGTTCCTTGAGCCGATAAAAGTAACGGAACAGTTAATAAAATAAAGAAAACGGCGCTTTTCAAGAAAGTTTGTTTCATTTTCATAGAGTTTATGTTAAAATTTTAAGAGTGTAAGTTAATAAAGTTTTCAACTTTTAAAAATTTAAATGAATTTTTAAATAAAATATTTTTATTAGAAACAATGCGCAATCCGTTTTCACATAGTTATATACCTTGGTAACGCCATCACATTTTCAACTCGAATGAGAAGGACATTGAAAGAAGGGTTTAAAATTAATAATAATTCGATTTTTCATTTTCATGACTATTGAAAATATTTTTACAATTTTTCATTCTCATTCCATTTTTTTGAATTATATAAAAGTGGATTTTTTAAAAAGAACTGGTTATATCTTTAAAGTTGAGAGGAATTTTAGTTTTGAAATAAAGTATTTATTAGCCAAAATTTAGTGAAGGATGGAAGACATAAGAGGATAACATTCTAGGTAATATCATTTCTCCACAACTGACTGATTAGCAGGTCTAAATCTCCGTTTGATTTTGTTTATTTGAAATCTTTAATTAACTCATAATATGCCTAATAAAATCAAGGCTTCATTATAGCAATCTCATAAATTACCGACGATTTGGCCACTATCCGGTTGAAGAAAAAATGATTGTTCAAATATTAGAAATACTCGTGAAGATTATGTCCAAATTATTCGGAAACATGAAATTTGGTGATCATTTTTCTGGTTATACTAACATATTTTAGAACCGTTTTTTGGAGGTTCTCGATTTTGAACATATAATCCTGGCTGTCGAGATGAAAGAATTAACTGCG
>JBDTKP010000141.1:0-9645 GCA_039935255.1 Gelidibacter sp.
CCACAACAATGACAGAATTGCCTATATCCCGAAGGGCAATTAATGATTTGATCAGCTTTTCGTTATCACGTTGGTGCAATCCAATACTCGGTTCATCCAAAATATAAAGAACACCTACCAATTGTGAGCCTATTTGGGTCGCCAATCGGATGCGCTGTGCTTCACCACCTGACAATGATTTAGAGCTTCTATTAAGTGATAGATATTCCAATCCTACATCTAATAAAAACTGTACTCGGGTTCGGATTTCCTTGATGATCTCTTCTGAAATCAACAACTGCTTATCTGATAATTTCGGAGCCAATTCACCAAACCATTCGGCTAAATCACTAATGTCCATGTTGGCCAATTCAGCAATATTAAGCCCGTTGACCTTAAAGTAGAGTGATTCTTGACGAAGGCGTGAGCCATGACAGGCGTCGCATTCTACTTTGTCCATATACTCTTTCGCCCAACGTTTTAACGATGTTGTTTCTGCGGCAGCGAACTGATTCTCAATGAAATTGGCAACACCTTCAAAATCAATTTTGTAATCTCTGGTAACACCAAGGACTTTGCTTTCAACTGAAAATTTTTCATTACCACCATACAAAATCATTTTTTTTGCCTCTTCGGGGATGCCTTTGTAGGGATCAGTCAACTGAAAATTGTACCGCTGTGCAATGGTTTCAAACTGCTTAAAAATCCAACTGTTTTTATAAGGGCCATGTGGCGCTAAAGCTCCTGCTTTTATTGAAATGCTCTCATCAGGAATTATTTTTTTATCATTGACCTGATACAATTTGCCGATGCCATTACATTTTGGGCAGGCGCCTTTTGGGGAGTTGAATGAAAAGTTGTTGGGTTCAGGATTTG
Organism: Gelidibacter sp.; assembly: GCA_039935255.1. Taxonomy (GTDB): domain Bacteria; phylum Bacteroidota; class Bacteroidia; order Flavobacteriales; family Flavobacteriaceae; genus Gelidibacter. Next base: position 856 of record JBDTKP010000141.1, read on the forward strand.
GATAGGAAATTCCTGAGGTAGCGCACATCAAACTTCTGCTAAAATAGCGTGTTTCATCTGTGTCTTGATCTAAGACCATGAGGATGTCGTCACCATGATACATCGCTGTATTGATGGTTTCACTTAGGCGTTTATCGTTGTCAGCAGACTCATCAATCTTAAGTCGGTCAATGACAATTTCAATATCGTGGTTTTTGTACCGGTCCAATTGCATGCCTTTCACTAAGTCTTTCACTTGGCCGTCTGCACGTACCTTTACGAAACCCTGCTTGGCGATTTGCTCAAACAATTCACGATAATGACCTTTACGTGAACGAATCACCGGCGCCAATATATTAATGCGTTTCCCTTTAAAGCTTTCTTTAATCAAGCTTTTGATTTGCTCATCCGTATAACTCACCATTTTCTCTCCCGTGTTATAGCTATAAGCATCACTTGCCCTAGCATATAACAAACGTAAAAAGTCGTAAATTTCAGTAATTGTGCCCACTGTGGAACGGGGCGACTTGCTCGTTGTTTTTTGTTCAATGGCGATAACAGGCGAGAGACCATCAATTTTATCCACATCAGGACGCTCCAAACCTCCTAAAAACTGACGGGCATAAGCCGAAAATGTTTCAATATAACGCCTTTGACCTTCGGCATAAATAGTGTCAAAAGCCAACGACGATTTTCCGCTCCCAGAAAGTCCTGTTATAACAACAAGTTTTTCGCGTGGAATGGAAACGTCTATATTTTTTAGGTTGTGAACCCGTGCGCCTTGAACCTCAATTGTATCTTCAAATTTACTCATAGCATTCCAATTTGGACTGATTTACAGACCAATTTGCAAAGGTACAGATTATGATATAAAAAATAAAGAAGTTGATATTTAGAGTTTTGTTAAATAAAGGCATCTATTTTAGATTTTTAAAATTGCGTTTTCAATTTTATTTAAAAAAAAGCATTCACTTTCATGAATGCTTTTCTTCTTCAAACAACAATTTAATCCCAACTATTTTGGCATTACTACGGTATCAACTACATGGATTACACCGTTACTTCCCATCACGTCTGTAGCGGTTATTTCACTGTAATTTCCTTTTTGATCTTTCAACCAAATTTTACCATCTTTTTGCATTACGGTTAAAGTTTCACCATTTAAGGCTTTCAGTTCAACTTTCCCATTTCCTTTTTTTAAGGCTGCAACCACATCATTTGCGGTTAGTTTTCCTGCTACCACATGATAGGTTAGAATATTTGCTAAAGCTTTTTGGTTTTTTTTCTCCAACAAGGAATTCAATGTTTTTGAATCGATTTTGTCAAAGGCTGCGTTAGTTGGCGCAAAAACAGTAAAAGGACCATCGCCTTGAAGTGCTTCTACCAAATCAGCGGATTTTAAAGCAGTTACTAAAGTTGAAAAATCGTCGTTGCCAACGGCAACATCTACTATTGTTCCCTGAGCATTAGCGCTTTGAGAGAAAGCTACAGTCGTCGAAACTGTTAAAATAAGGATTAATTTTTTCATGATTTTTAAGTTTATATTTTTTATTATCACACAAATATATATTATAAATTCATTTTGTTTAACTTAATTAACGTTTCGTTAAACAAAATAACACTAAAAAATTCAAAATAGATATCAATAACTTGAGGATTGAAATAAATGAGCGCTTTCGACTACATTAAGATTTGATGCTTCTTATTTGATTTATTTGAAACAGCTATCTTTGAAATCTTAGCTTTTTAAAAAAATTAGAAAAGCGCTTTGAAGAAACACAAAACTTATCTTAAAAAATATCTTTATGCAATTATTAGGAATTAGCTCAAGAATTAACCATCCAGAATTTGGTAAAGGTGTCGTCACCAACGTCACATCGAAACATTATTGGGTCACATTTATAGAAAACGGATTAGAAACTATTGACATCGACTCTGAATTTGAAGTTATTGAAGCTGCAGAAGGTGATGTAGATACTATAAGTTTTCACGACGTGGAAACTTCCTTAAAATCGCTATTACAGAAATGGAGCGATGTGAGTGAAGTAGTGACCATTGCCGATAAATGGAAAGGTGGCAAGCTCATTATGCAACCTGGAGATTCCTCTTTAAAGCCAAATGAAATACCTATCGACACTTTCTTCCGTAAAATTACGATGGTCCGCGACCGTTTGCGCGTCATGGAACAAAAAATCAACAGCAGCAATCTTGATGAGCAGGAGAAAATTGATTTGCAGCAGTATCTGACTAGATGTTATGGGAGTTTAACTTCGTTTAATGTATTGTTTAAACTTAAGAATCATAATTTTGTGGGGCAGAAGGGGTAGTGTTTAGAGGGTAGATTTTAGTGGGTAGTGGGAGGTTGATAGTTTTCCAAGAACCTATTTCTTTGTGGAACTTAGTGTTTCCTCTGTGCAACTTTGCGTAATAGTTTTTGGGCAGTTTGTGTCGTTTATTTTATAGCAATAACTTGGTTAATCAAATTGAAAACTTAATTTTCTCAAACCTCAAACCTCAAACCTCAAACCTTATTTCCGTCCAACAAGATCCGTGATCTCAATTCCAAAAACCATAAACTTATGAAAGTTTGGTAATTGTGCCCCACTTTCGGTCGTAGTCCAATCGCTCCAAGAGGCTTCCAGCCCATTAATTGGTAGAATATCCACCCACATTTGGAAGCTTCTAGGTTTTCCCGAAGCATCCAAATGCCACAGATACGAATCTCCTGGGGTGGTTCCTCCAGAATTGTACGTTACTAAAAGTGCTTCTGAGCCATTTTCCAAAGTGACTAAACGACGCTCTGTTCCGGGATCAAACACTTTATAGGGTGCGACTACCCAAAATGAGTCATTATTAAAATAGGAAACTGCTTTTTCAATAAGTTCTCGAGACAGAGTGTTTTCAACTTTTAAATCGCTTTGAAAGGCTTCACTTTTTGAATGGTCATTTAAATCGAGATTGACTTTATAGTCTCTCCAATAAACTTCGCAAGTGTTTTCAGCTTTGTTCCATTTAAAATGATGACTTCGTTTGAAAGTCCATTCTAGATAGTTGGTGTTTTTATAAGCTTCATGATCAAGCGCGGTAAGCATTTTGGTTGCCAGTTGTTCGGCTTGTGGTCCTTTGATTCCAGTTGGTAAATTCTCATTGTATTTAAAGTATAAAAAACCGAATAAGAGAAATGTCGGTAACGTAAAGAATATAATCGTTCCTGCTACGATTTTTAATATTTTTTTTGGACTTGCCACTAGTGTATGAATGTTTTGAGGTTAAAATTAATCGCTGCAAAGATAATTGTTTCACAGAGACATGCTGAGTAAAATAGGATGCATAGAGAGTTAAGCGATAAAACACTGTGCGTCTCATTGTCTTTCTCTGTGGAACTCTGTGAAATAATCGAGGTGTAATTATCTATTTCAAAGCGTAATCCAACTTCAGTGCGGTTAATTTTTCATCTGAAAACACCCGAAGTTCATCAAAAAACGAGGTGAATTCTGTCTCAAATTCCTGATAGAACTCTTGGAGTTCATCGGTCGCTCGGTCCATTCCAACGATGTTCTTTGTACGTCTGTTCATGCCATTTAATACGTTTTGTATGCCATCAATATTCGCATAATTAAATAGCCAGTTATCGGCAAGCATATAAGGCATCATGTTTTGTATGCGCAATGGGAGCAGTTCGGAATGTTGGCGAAGTGATTCATAAAAATCATCAACATAGATATTTAAAGGTGTGTCTGAGTATGATGACCAGTTTTTAGCTAAAAAATGATCGTATAAGATATCTATAATCACACCGCTATAATGACTGTACCGATGATGCAGGCGCTTGGTGCTCAGTCTTACAGTAGGATGCGCATCCGTAAAAGTGTCAATTTCTCGATGAAGAAGAATGCCTATTTGAATGACATCGGGATAATTTTGATACCGCTTGCCTTTAATGCCATCCGCAATAAAGTTTCCAATGGTAATTAATTCGTTGTCTCCTGAAAGGTAAATATGGGCTAAGAAATTCATTGGTCTAAACTACGGAATTGCTTTTTATTAATTCGACAGGGGCATCATAAATTTCCGATTTTGTAATTGTATATTTGCTTTTCATTTAAAATCAAAGATATGACACTGATTAAATCAATTTCAGGAATTCGAGGCACTATTGGCGGAAAAGTTGGCGATAATTTGACGCCAATTGATGCAGTTAAATTTGCAGCAGCTTATGGTGTGTGGCTAAAACAACAACGAAACAAAGATAACTATCGCGTTGTGGTTGGTCGCGATGCGCGGATTTCTGGTGAAATGATCCAAAATTTAGTCATGAATACTTTAGTGGGTTTAGGCATCCACGTGATTGATCTTGGATTGTCAACTACCCCAACCGTTGAAGTTGCTGTACCAATGGAGCATGCCGATGGCGGCATTATTTTAACCGCAAGTCATAATCCAAAACAATGGAACGCTCTTAAATTGCTTGACGCTAAAGGTGAATTTTTAAATGCTGCAGAAGGTGCAAAAATCTTAGAAATTGCTGAAAATGACCAAATGGATTTTGCTGAAGTCGATCATCTTGGGAAAATCACAAAAAATGAGGCTTATATTGATATTCACATTGATGAAGTTCTTAAGATGCCTTTAGTTAATAAAAAATCAATTAGAGACGCCAAGTTTAAAGTAGTGGTTGATGGTGTCAACTCTACGGGAGGGATTGTAATTCCCTTATTATTGGAACGTTTGGGCGTTGAAGCCATAAAATTATATTGTGAGCCAACGGGTCATTTTCCACATAATCCAGAACCTTTAAAAGAACACTTACAAGATTTATCGGCAATGGTTGTTAAGGAACAAGCTGATTTTGGTATTGCGGTAGATCCTGATGTGGATCGTTTGGCTTTTGTTGATGAAAAAGGCGACATGTTTGGTGAAGAATACACTTTGGTTGCTTGTGCGGATTATGTACTTAGCAAAACACCTGGGAATACCGTGAGCAATATGAGCTCCACCAGAGCTTTAAAAGACGTTACTCAAAAACATGGTGGAAGTTACGAGGCGAGTGCTGTAGGCGAGGTAAATGTTGTGGAGTTGATGAAGAAGACGAATGCCATTATTGGCGGCGAAGGAAACGGTGGAATTATTTATCCAGAATTGCATTATGGTCGCGATGCGCTTGTAGGTGTGGCATTGTTTTTAAGTCTGCTGGCAGAGAAAAAAATGTCAACGAGTGCCCTTAGAGCGACTTACCCAAATTATTTTATGGGAAAGAAAAAAATCGATTTGATACCAGAAATTGATGTCGATGGTATTCTCAAAACTATGGAAGAGCGTTATAAGAATGAAAAACTAACCACTATTGATGGTGTTAAGATAGATTTCAGTAACAGCTGGGTACATTTGCGTAAGAGCAATACGGAGCCAATTATCAGGATTTATACAGAAGCACCTTCACAGGATGAAGCTGATGGACTTGCTGATAAAATCATTTCTGAAATTAAGGCTATAGCAAATATTTAGTACCTTTGCATTTTAAATTTGAATCCATGATAACGACGGAAATTTCCAGCATAAAAACAACTGAACTCGAACTCTATTTTCAACAGTTCAGGCAACATATAATAGGCATTGACCAAGAGTTCGAGACGCCTTATGGAAGGAAGAAAATCGTTTATACAGATTGGACAGCTTCAGGACGCTTATACAGACCTATTGAAGAAAAGTTGATGAATGTGTTTGGTCCCTATGTGGCCAACACTCATACTGAGACGACCGTTTCTGGGACGGCCATGACGAAGGCTTATCACAAGGCAAAACATATCATCAAAGATCATGTCAATAGTAATGATGACGATGTGTTGATTTGTTGTGGTAGCGGTATGACGGAGGCTATCAATAAGTTTCAGCGTATTTTAGGTTTGAAAGTGCCTGAAAATTTACAGAAACACACGATAGTTCCTGCCGAAATGAAACCTGTTGTTTTTATAACCCATATGGAACATCATTCTAACCAAACTTCATGGTTAGAAACTATTGCTAAAGTTGAAGTGATTCCTCCAGGAGAAGATGGCTTGTTCTGCATGGACAATTTTAAAGTGCTTCTTGAACACTATAAAGACCATCCTATCAAAATAGCCTCAGTTGTTGGCGGATCTAACGTGACAGGGATTCAAACACCTTATCATGCGATCGCGAAACTGATGCATCAAAATGGCGGCGTTTGTTTTGTGGATTTTGCATGTTCTGCACCGTATGTTGATATTGATATGCACCCAGAAGATGAAGAGGAAGCCTTGGATGCTATTTTCTTTTCGCCTCACAAATTTATTGGAGGTCCTGGAACATCAGGTGTTTTGATCTTCAGCAAAAAACTCTACAAAAATATGATTCCTGATAGTCCAGGAGGCGGTACGGTGAGCTGGACCAATCCTTGGGGAGAACACAAGTACATCGATAATATTGAAGATCGCGAAGATGGTGGTACACCAGGATTCTTACAAACCATAAAAACTGCTTTAGCCATTAAGTTGAAAGATCAAATGGGCGTTGACAACATCCTACAGCGTGAGCACGAGATTGTAGATTATATCTTCAAGAAACTCAAGGCTATTGATAATGTCAATATTCTTGCGGGTCAGCATCAAGATAGATTAGGAGTGATTTCTTTTTATATTGACGATCTGCATTACAACTTGGGTGTGAAACTTTTGAACGATCGTTTTGGAATCCAAACCCGAGGTGGTTGTAGTTGCGCAGGTACTTATGGTCATTTCTTGTTACACGTTGATATTGAGATGTCCAATGAGTTGACTAATGAAATTTCTTTAGGTGAATTGACTCGTAAACCTGGTTGGATTCGCATGTCTATTCATCCAACCACGACAACAGAGGAAACGGTTTATTTTTGTGAAAGTTTGAAAGCACTTGCTGAAAACCACAAGGAGTGGGCTAATGATTATGAATATATCAGAGACACAAATGAGTTTGTACACAAATCGACTTTAGTTGCCGATAAGTATGAGCTTCCGGTGGATGGCTGGTTTGAGTTGTAATTGATTTGACGCAGACCTGCCCGTCCGTTCAGGCGGGTGACGCTGATTTTTTTGGACACAGATGTCACGGATTTTCACAGATAGCTAAGGGCAATTAATGATGTTTTTCCTTTGTGCAACGCTGTGTTTCACCTGCCTGTCGGTAGAAAGGTCTGTGCAACTCTGTGAAATAGCTTTTTCAGAATATAAATCTAATCGCTGAATGAAACGCTGATGACGCAGATTTAAATCGATTTTCACTGATTTGTATGCTCATATCTCACGAAATTTATAAATTAAACACGCTATAAAACTTTGAGTTTCTGCGCCTTTTCGAGAGAACTTATTTAAATATTCTCTGTGAGTCTCTGTGTTTTTTCTCTTTGAATCTCTGTGTAATAGACAGTCTAGTATCTAGAATCTATTTGTCCTGAAACTCCGCTGGCACTTTATCCCTATGTTTCCAACGTCTGTGCGTCCATAAGTAATATTGCGGTGCTTCTTTGATTTGCTGCTCCAGTTTTTTAGTGAAAATGTCGGTAATTTCGTAGTTGGGGTAATCGTTAGGGTTAAGTGCAAGTGTTTCAAAAGTGGTTTCATAATAGCCACGTTTAAGACGTTTTACTCTAAAATAGACCACAGACATATCCAATCGTTTGGCTAACATTTCAGCGCCTGTATGGATGGGAACTTTAATGCCCATAAATTCATTCCAATGGAATGCTCTTTGAACCATTGGGGATTGATCATTTACAAAACCATTAATGGTTAATTCGCCATTTTGTTTTGCTCTGGTTAAAATGGGAACGGTCTCTTTTGTAGTAATTAGGGTACTGTCCCATTTTGCACGAATCCGTTTTACCAAGCCATCAAAATACTTGTTGCCTAAGCGACTGTAAACGGCATATCCTTTATGCGACACATACTTTTGCATAATAAAAATCCATTCCCAACTGCCGTAATGGCCACACATTAATACGATGCTTCTGTTTTGCTTTTCTAGATCGTTTATCAGTTCCACATTAGCAAAAGTGAAGCGTTTTCGCATTGCTTTTTCAGAAATAGTTAAAGACTTAATCGATTCCACCGTCATATCACAAAAATGATGGTAAAATTTCTTGGTAATATCCTTTATTTCAGTCTCTGGTTTCTCAGGGAAAACTAATCTTAAGTTATCCTGAACCACTTTTTTTCGATAGCCCACAATTTTGTAGATAAGAATATAAAGTGCATCCGAAAAGGCGTAAAGTAATCGAAACGGGAGGATTGATATCAGCCATATAAGCGGATAAACCAAAATGTAAACAAGGAATTGCATTTTTTAATATTAGATTTGCAGCTGCAAAGATATACTTTAATACATTTAATAGAAGTTTATGGGTAATTTAGATTTGGTCACCATTATTGTAATTGCGGCAAATGCCATCATTTCATTTAAAGGCTTTAATGATTTCGGTTTTTTTGAACGTTATAAATTCAACGTTGGTGGGATTCGACGTGGTGAAAAAATCAGAATGTTCAGTGCTGGTTTTTTACATGTGGACACCATGCACCTTTTCTTTAATATGTTTACCCTTTACTTTTTTGCACCGGTGGTCATTTACCATTTAGGAACACTCCACTTTTTAATAATTTATATTGCAAGTTTGATTTTAGGGAATTTGCTATCACTTTATTTTCACAAAGATGAATACCATTACAGTGCAGTAGGAGCGAGTGGTGCCGTTACTGGTGTGCTTTATTCCGCTATTTTATTACAACCAAATATGCAGTTGGGTATCTTGTTTATTCCGTT
>JBDTKP010000142.1:0-17478 GCA_039935255.1 Gelidibacter sp.
CTTGACATGACGTCTCTAACTTTTCCATCCTTACCAATTTTAAAGATGACGTTGATCCGTTGTCTCCCGATCAATCCTAGTTCAGTGGCTAAATTTGTATTGTAGTTTTTATTGACAAATTCCGCTATTTTCTGAGAAGTACAATCTTTATCAGCGTCGGTAGATTCTGATGGTTCACAGCCTTCAAATAATGGAACTTCATCAATTACCGCAAAAGGCACTTCAATGTCTGCAGGCTCAAAACTCTCTTTTTTCCCTTGGGCATCATTTTTACCAAAATCTAATGTAGTACTCGATTTACCATCGGTAATTGTAAGTTTATTATAAAAATCATCTTTATCAATAAGAGCCATTTTTTCAGCTTTACGTTTTTGTTCTGCATCTGTCAATTTACCTACATTGTCCACCACTAAACGCACTTCGCCACTTCTTCCCATATTTTCCCATCCTTTTTTGGCTACATCCGTTTTTTTAAAGTCAAGATAGTCTTGGTAAGTTTTAAATCTATTAATCCTTTTTTCATGTTTTTCAACATCCGCATCACTTAACTCGCCTTCGCTTTCTTTTTCCTCTCTAATTTCTATGAGCATATATTTCATAAATGCTTGCCTTCTGGCCACTATATCTCTACTCTCAATATAATTATCTTCTCGTTTAAAATACTCTTCATTAATTTTACTAAAATGCTCTTTAATCCCCTTCCATGCGGAAATCTCATTATAATATTTATCTACCAACTCTTGAAAGGTGAGTTCCTGATTAAGAACTTGCTTCTGAAAAAGTGGAAAAGGGTCTTTTACGGCACTCGCATAAGACGATGTGTACATCAACATGACCATCACCACGGGGGCCAATAAGGCATACTTCATAAGATGAATTTTTTTTGATTTTGATTTGCTTAACATAAGGATTCGTTTTTTGATTAATGATTGATGAAAAAATGGATTGATGAAAGAAATCTGCTGGGTCTCAAAAACCTCAGATAGCAAACTTTGATAGTATTCTGATTTACCTTTATATTTTACCGCTTTTGCATCGGCGATGAACTCGTGCAAAATAGACAGTCTATTTTGATACATATAAATTAATGGATTGAACCAAAACACAATGCGTAAAACTTCAAAGACCAATAAATCCACGCTGTGTTTTTCTTTGACATGGACCATTTCATGCTGAACGATATGTTCTTTTTTAGCAGCCTCAATATTGCTCCCCAAAAAGATATAATGAAAAAAAGAAAAGGCTGCACTGCTATTTAATAAAAACACAATAAGCGCATCACCTTGCCAACGTTGTGGATTTTTATATAGCATGCGCATGATTTTGATGATTTTGTAAGCCAAAATAAGTGCGGTCAAAACCATTCCAATAACCCAAACATAAGTCCAAGAAAAACTCATGGCCTGTTCTGAAATTTGCTCTGTTTCAACCATCATAGCACTGTCAATTAGTATTGGCGAAACTTCTCCGATAATGACTTCCGGCAATCTGATAATCATCGGCTCTGGAACAATGGCTTTAATACTCTCAAATTTCAAAAACGGTAATGTAAATGACAAGAAGGCTGTACCGATCAAGTACGCACGATTCCAATTAAAGAAGGTTTCGTTCTTTAGAAACACGTCGTAAATGATCAAAAAGAACACTTGAAACGCAACGGTTTGTAAAATATAGTGTAACATAACTAGTCGTCTTTTTTATTAATTTCCTTTAAAACCGATTCCAAATCCTTTAAGCTCAAGTCGTTTTTCTTAACGAAAAAAGACACCATACTCTTAAACGACCCTTGAAAATAATCATTCACCAGTAGGTTGATACTTTGGTTACTATACTCTGTTTTTGCCAATAGCGGAAAGTAAACATGTCCTTTGCCCTGTTTTTCATAATCCACAAAACCTTTGCTTTCGAGAATCCGCACAATAGTAGATACCGTATTATAGGCAGGTTTTGGATTAGGCAATTCTTCAATAATTTGCTTAACGTTAGCTTTATGCAATTGCCATAGCACTTGCATAATTTCTTCTTCGGCTTTTGTGAGTTGTTTCATAATAATTTCCTGCAAAGGCAGGAATCTTTTAATTAAACTTGAGATTCATCATGTTTATACAGATTAAAAAATACGTAATCCGCTAATTTGATGATGCTAATATAACTAAAATATTAGTTCAAACTAACTTCTTAGTTGTATAAAATTCAAAAACATATTGAAGTGGAGATTTATTTAAGCAAAAAACCTAATAACTTTCCAGATGGTTAGTTATTAGGTAAATTCTATCTTTGCTATTAAAATCAACAAATAATTTAGAGGGATTAACTATTTGCTGCTGACTATTCAAATATAGGCAATGCGTTAGACTTTTAGTTACGGGAAAACCACAAATTTTTTACGGTAAAACCGTAGATTACAGACACATAAAGACTTTGAGAGGTTTTTTAAAAACTGAATAAAACAAAAATTAACCGTTTTATTTAAATGAAGCCTTTTTTTCTTGCTTTTTCAATAAGTGTTTCATCCTTGCCGTCGTTTACAGAAAATAAGTCTTTAAGATTTTTCTTACGTTTTTCAATAGCACTCATTGATAAATTGATATGTTCTCTCAAGGTAATAGTCCTAACTCCTTGAGATAAAAGATGGAGAATTTTCCGATTGACATCATCTACATAAATATCGCTGATCACCGATCGTTTCAGAAAATTACTCACCGTAGTACTGTAATATGGAGGCGAGGATAAGATATATTGAAAAGCCTCCGCAAGTTCGCTGGAGGTCAAGTCACTTTTAATTAAAAACCCGTCAGGATTAATTTGTTTAATAATACTGTGCACTCTAAAAGACTCATCAAACATGGTTAGAATAACTATTTTAGCATCGGGCATGATCTGTCGTGTCAGTTTTGCCAAATCCTCTCCCGAAGTCAACTTACCATCAGATGAACTTGGTAAACTGATATCAAAAAAACAGACATCATATGGCTTTTCCTTGGCTGCACGTCGCAATAGTTCATCGGCAGTATCACAATCATTTGCGGTGTCGATGTGCAACACCTGATTTTCTTTCTTACTAGCCATCAATGTGTTTTGGTAACCTTCAATAATAATAGGATGGTCATCCACCATCAAAATATGAATGTGTTGCATAGATATCTTAAGTTGTAAAGGGTATATTCACTGTTATAATTGTGCCTTGATCGATTTCAGAATGAAATGCTACAGTTCCATTAAGCTCATTAACTCTTGAATTGATGTTTTTTAGACCGATGCCCCTCTTACTCTTAGTTGGATCGAATCCGATGCCATCATCACTGATTGTCAGGCAAATTACATTTTTTTTCCGTTGAAAGCTAATTTCCATAATTTTCGCATGCGCATGCTTATAGATATTTTGCAGTGCCTCCTGCACCATTCTGTAAATGTTTATTTTGGTTTTATTAGAGACCAATTCCCAATTAATATCATCCGTATAATTAAATTTATACTCCAATTGATAAGCTGTGGTTTGTTTTTCAATCAACTGCAATAAAATATCAATAAATCCAGAGCCCGCCACAAAATCAGTATTCAAATCATGCGAAATTTTTCGAATATCACTTTCAATAATCTTTAATTCAGAAATATATTTGGACCTTACTTTTACTGCTTCCTTTCCTTCATTAAGATTAAAACTATCCAAACTCAAACGGGTTCCAAAAAGTCTGCCCAAAATTCCATCGTGCAACTCTTGTGAAATACGTTTTTTTTCTTCAAATCTTGCACCATCAACTTTGTCCTGTTGTGATAACATCAAATTATAAATCTCCTCATTGATCTCCTGCTGGTCTTGTTTGAATTTCAATTCTCTATTCTTGTTGCGCTGTGTGATAATGACATATATCAATAATGAGGTCACCAAGAGCACAATAGAACTAACGGTCCACCACGTTTTCTCGGTAGAAATACGCTCATTTTCCAATTCTATTTGATCGGTTTCGAAGGCAATACGCGCAAACTTATTACGGATACTCCGTTCATGAACCAATAGGCTATCATTTAACTGAATGTGTTTTTTAAGATACATTTTTCCTTCGTCACCAGGCTTAAGATCAGCGAGAATGACCATGGATTGCAAAAGAAGATCGTTGGATGAAATGTCCTTTGCCAATTGATACGACTCTTCAGCATACTTTAGGGCTTTATCTTGTTTATCTTGAGCTTTATAGAACTTTGAGAGATCAATAGTCACATTCAGCATGTTTATTTTATCATTAAGACTATCAGAAATATGATAGGCTCTTTCAAGCATATGCTCTAATTGTTGAAAATCTTCATTCCCGTTTAAAAACCTAGTAAAAGCTACGTTATCCAATACCAAAGCATAAAAGTTAGGGTCTAAATCAAATAATTCTTTTCGATTTAAAATCCCCTCATAGATCTTCAGTGCTTTTTCAAAGTCACCTTTCTCTTTATAAACATGAGCAATATTATTTTCTGAATGCAATTGATGCAGCAGTCCGTCGCGCCTTTTCTTCGCCATTGCATACGCTTTCTGATGATACTCAATTGCCTTATCAAACATTTTTAATGTTGTAGCTCCATCTCCAATCCTATCAAAAAGCAGCCATAAACTTTCTAAATTAAAATCGTTTTTCGGGAGATTTTCGACCAGCTTTATAGCTTTGATAGCACTTTCTTCACTACCTATATAATCTTTTTCTAAACTTTGTATTTCCGAAAAATTTATCAATATATCCACCTGCCTTAAGGTCAAGCTCAATTGCTCAGCCATTTTATAAGCTTTAGAATAGTAATAATAAGCACTATCATTTTGATTTCTATTGCGATGATGATAATAGCCAAGATTATGATTAGCAATGGCAATAGTCAAAGAATCTCTAATCGTCTCGGCAAGTCGGAGATTGTTAAAGTTGATTTTACGAAATTCCTTGAAGTTTCCGGTATAAAGGGAAAGTGCAGAATAATGGTGATTTGATTTAATTAAGATAGAGTCCACATTGAGCTTCTCAGAATATTCGACTGCCTTTCTCGCGAATTTAAACCGCTCCTCTAGCGTTATGTCATCAGCATTACTCAGTTTTCGAAACTTAAAAATACTATCGTAATGGGAGGTCTTTAATTTATTTTGAGAATAACAGCTTATACTAAAAAGGAATAATAGCCAAATTAGATATTTTAACTTTAACACATTTAAACGATTTGTTGCACGCTTCCAAATTTATGATAATTTCTTTAATCCTAAAGATTAATTTAAAATCAACGCCAAAAGCCCTTACAGGTTAAAATAAGGGCTTATCTATTAAGAAATAGTACGATTATCCTTGAGTAGGAACACGTATTCCTCTTACAACATGAGCTAAGAGATCTAATTCTGTTTTCTTGGTTTTTTGTATATTGGTCTCCTTCGTCATGACTTCATTTTCTGAAGGCATTTTGTAAGTTTGACTAGATGTTACTACGAATAGAGCAAGTAATAAAGTAATTTTTAAAGTTTTCATTTAAATACAATTTAAGGGTTATACACTATTTAGTTAATTAATAATCGGACATTTAAAAGAATATTCGAGGGAAGAATGGATTATTAATTTTTGAGCGTCAACATCGGAAGATTGTATTTAATGTCGAAGAACATTAAATCAAACAATACTCGTATAAAGCAACTAAAATTTTATCGAAATAAACATTTAAGGCTTGCTATAAGATTTACAAATATATCATAAAAAAGTTATTAACAAAATACTCATTGATTTAAAATAGTTTCTTTACAAAACCTAACCACAACACCTTCCTTTCTAGCGCGTTAATATAAAATAACTATACGTACTGGAAGAACATAGGTTAAGAGCTATTAAGCTGTTCATAACTTTTATTAAGGAAAATTAAATTCTAACTTTCTAGACGAGATGTTTTTTGAAACAAATTCCTGTGAAACAAAGATGGAATATCAGGGAAGTCAGCCTATATGGCTGTTAATATGCCGTTGATAGCGACAAGATTGTTCTCAGAACAACCTTGGTCAACACCATTTCAATATTTAAAAACTAGTACTGTCCGAACTATTGGAGAGAAGCTAAATAGCAGCACTGCTTTTTGACCGCTATCCTCATGTTTAAGAAACATATAAATCGCACCAGAATTTATCTTGAATATTCAACAGAACAAAGGACAATATCAAACCAATGAAAAGAATGGGTAAATGAAAATAAGAAAGGCTATCAGACGTTATCTAAATTTCTGAGGATTTAAAACTTCCCCAAAACAAATAAGTCTTCCGACCCTGCTAAAACTGAAAAGAAAAACTTCTTATCAGATAAACAAAGCACGCTTGTATCAACAGGTGCTCTCCTCTTTAATCAGACAAAACAACACAGTTAACTATATTGCCCTTTGATAACTACTTTTAAATATGAGTTATTTTTAGGTTTTATAGATAAATTGAAATAAAGATCATGTAAAATAACTAGCTGAACAATCAAACATATGGTTCAGCTAATTATTTTAATTCTATACTGACCTTATGGGAACAATCAGTAATTTATAAATCTAATGTCAGGCACTCTACAATTTTAATGTTGAGTTTTATAAACATTTTTTTCGGTAAGTCTCTCATATGACTTTTCAAGCCATATTTGCTAGGTGTTATAAACGTCCTGTCACCATCCAAGTGACATATTTATACATGACGCTATTAAAAGAAACTCTGATTTGACTATTTCATAAGTGTTGACGCCTATTGAGCTATACAAAGTCTAATTTGGACTTGAAATAATTATCTCCCAAATAATTTTTTAAAGAAACTCTTATTCTCTACAGTACTTCTGACCCAGCTTGCGTAGGTCATTTTCTTTTCTTCTAAAAATCCTTTCAAATATTTTTCACTGCCATCAACGCCACTTATTTACTCAATTTGAAGCAGTTTATTATACAATGGCTCAATATGCTTACGCAAAGCATCTTCTGGCATAGCTTGCCTTTTAGCTATATAATTGGTAATATTATTTCGATTATCGCGAATAATTTCAAAATCGGTAATCATCCAATAGAATCTGCCAGATTTTGCTAAATTTTTAACAACACCATGAAAATTTTTACCCTCTTTAAGGTTTTCCCATAACATTTTGAAAATCACTTTTGGCATGTGTGGATGACGGATAATGTTATGAGGCTGAGATACGAGCTCATAATCTTCATAGCCAGAAACTTGAACAAAAGCCTCATTTGCATATTCAATATTGCCTTGATTATCCGTTTTACTCATGACAATACTTTTCTTGTCCCATACTACTTCCTGATCGATTAGGACGCGTTTGCTTAATTCATTCATAATAAAAAATTACTCTAGGTAGGTTAAATTAAGCTCACAAAGGTAAATGAAAAAGAACGTCGAAAATGAAAAACTATGTTAATTGTGTTAAATAACGGAAAAATAATACGTTTCGTCGAAATAATCACAGAATCGAGTCTGATTTTTATCAAGTATTTTATACGCTTCTATACATGGATAATTCACAATAATTCGAAGTTATTAAAATAAGCTTAGGAGTTTCTCAAGAAAATCCTTTCTGAATTTCGGATCATCCATTTCAATTTAGTAAATAACACCAAAATAAGAATGTATTATGTCAAATACGATGCCATGTGATTTTTTGAAAATTTAAAAACCGCTAAAAAAGAAAAAACCCCGCCAATATTTAAATTAGCGAGGTTTTGAAGCACTCAGTGTTTCCACTTTGTGACCCGACTGGGGCTCGAACCCAGGACCCTAACATTAAAAGTGTTATGCTCTACCAACTGAGCTATCGAGTCATTTATACTATTGGTTGTGTTGGTACATCAACAGTTTTCACTTAATCCTTCAATCCAATAACCTCCAGACCTGATCCAAATTTATAAAGATTTCAAAACCATCGATAAAACAAAAAAGCATCCCGATCCTGTTAAAAACAGAAAAGGAAAGCTTCTCATCGGAATACCAGATCACTCTGGCATCACTACGTCTATCTAAACTTGCATTTAGATAAAACAACACAACATCTTTAAAGCGCCAAAAAAAGCTCTAAATTTCTTTAGAGCTTCTTTAGCATTTTTGCGGTCTGGACGGGACTCGAACCCGCGACCTCCGCCGTGACAGGGCGGCATTCTAACCAGCTGAACTACCAGACCGTTGCGTTAATGCGAGTGCAAATATACACCCCATTTTCAATATGGCAAATTATTTGCGCAATATTTTTCAAAATAATTACTTACTTAAATTTTCCACGCTCTACCATGTATGTTATCAGGATTTTATCAAAATCTTTAGTGATGTCAGCCTCCACATATTTAATTTGATATTGCCCACATTTAACTCTTAATTCATCAAAATAAGATCCCACAGCCTCCTCATAGGCCTCTTTTATAGATTCCGGATACAAATTGATGTGCTCACCAGTTTCAACATCTACAAAACGCATGGGCGTGTTCTCAAAATCAAATCTCAGCTCCTTTTCTTTATCAAATACATGAAACAAGACGACTTCGTGCTTCTTATGTTTTAAATGCCTTAACGCTTCGAAAAGTTTTGCTTGATCCGTTGTGGTTTGAAACATATCCGTAAAAAAGAAGATTAGCGATCTGCGATGAATTTTCTCAGCAATTTGGTGGAGATAGGTATAAGTTTCAGTTTGCTTATGTATTGGTTTTGCAATGACGATTTTACTCAAGGCGCTCAATAGCATGTGATGGTGTCGTTCACTGCCTTTTTCTGGCGCATAATAATCATAAGCATCACTATAAATACTCATCCCTACGGCATCCCGTTGCTTTTTAAGAATGTGCATCAAACTCGCTGCAGCCAACGCAGAAAATGCAATTTTATTTAAATTATGAATAGAAAAATCTTTCATCTCTGGATAATGCATAGAACTGCTATTATCAAGAATCAAATGGCAACGTAAATTCGTTTCCTCATCATAACGTTTGGTAAACAGCTTGTCGGTTTTGGCATATAATTTCCAATCAATATGCTTTGTACTTTCACCTTGATTATAAATTTTATGTTCTGCGAACTCAGCAGAGAAACCATGAAATGGACTCTTATGCATTCCTGCAATAAATCCCTCAACCACTTGTTTGGCCAGGAGTTCGAGGTTTTTAAAACCTCCTGTTTTAGTGAGTTCTTGCTGTAAATCCATTTAATCAGATGTAAACCCCTTTGGTGTTAGTATTAAGTATTAAGACCGCTTACTTCGACTGTACTCAGCACAAGTCGCTTTTAGTATTAAGAACAAAGACTGAAATGGTCTAATCTCAGTCTTTGTTAATGATACTTAATTCTTATTTCTATTAAACAATCTTATCGACAATCCCGTAAGCTACAGATTCATCAGCACCCATCCAATGGTCACGGTTAAAATCCTTAATTATTTTTTCGAGGCTCTGGCCACAATTTTCCGCCAACAAACGCGCACTCAATTCTTTTGTTTTCAAAATCTCTAAAGCAGTAATTTCAATATCACTCGCAGGCCCACGAGCACCACCACTTGGCTGATGGATCATGACACGTGCGTGAGGCTGAATAAAACGCTTCCCTTTCGCACCTGCAGATAATAAAATAGAGCCCATGGAAGCGGCAAACCCTGTGCAGATGGTAGACACATCACTTTTTAAAGATTTCATGCAATCATAAATCGCAAATCCAGAAGTGACATAGCCTCCAGGACTATTGATATATAAATGAATATCCTTAGTATCTAAAGCATCTAAGTACATCAAACGATCTATCACATGTTTAGCAGATTTGTCATCCACTTGTCCCCAAAGGAATACTTTACGCTCTTCAATCAACTTGCGATCAATCGCATCTTGTATTTTTATTTTATCGCTCATTTTCTAAATTTTTAACTAAAATAAAAAAAGGTTTACCATTACAGCAAACCTTTTAGCATTTTATCTGAATATTCTATTTTTTAAAGATTACAGATAGCACATCATTCCTAATCCTATAGGAACTATAGATATTAAAGGACAGCTATTTGCTCTATTTAAGGACTATAAAAGGGCGTCAATAGCATCAGTGTAAGCGTTTTTCGGCGCTACACCAACCTGTCTTCCAACAACTTCTCCGTTTTGGAACACCAATACCGTTGGAATGTTACGTACACCGTACTTAGCAGCAAACTCTTGATTGGCATCAACGTCCACTTTTCCAACTATTGCTTTACCTTCATACTCTTCGCTAATTTGGTCAATGATCGGCCCAACCATTCTACAAGGTCCGCACCAAGCAGCCCAAAAATCTACTACTACCGGCTTATCACTTTTCAAAACCGTTTCTTCAAAATTTGCATCTGTTATTTCTAATGCCATATTTTCTATACTTTTAATTGTTTCACTTTTGTTTAATGCCCAAAATTAATCAAAATATTTACTAATCCTTATACGCTTAACATTTGTTTTGCTTATGACTGGATTTGTGATAGTTATGATAGCTTATTGGGTGGATGAACCAGGCTTCCCGTTGTACCTACTCGTCTGTCCAGTCACGTCTTTTTATTGTGAAAATAAATAAAAAACATCCCATTTAAAATGCGAAGCATTCACGAGTTCCTAATATAAAATAAGAGTGGACGAATAACCCCTTGCGCAAAATCAACTTTTCAAAAGAAATCATCATTATGTACAGAGAAAGTTATAGTTCTCGTCTTGGTTCTAAATTAGAATTTGAGATAAAAACTCAAAAGATTGCTTCGTCATTCTTCTTCGCAATGACGGTCTAATTCAATTTATAAAACACATCCTGAGCGTTCAGTTCATCCAGCAACTCCTGAGAGATTCTGACTTTTTGTTTCCTACTAGGCATATGCAATTTCATTTTGGCTTCATTATCATAAACTAAAAAATTCAGCGCATGGTTGCCTTCGTGCATTCTCAAAATATCACCAAGTGCATTGATTTTACTTTCCTTTAAATCGTTTATTTCCATTTGAATAGACAATTTTTTTGCATAAGTATCCATGACGTCGTGCAATAACTGAAAACTTGTAAATTGCAGTCTCGCTTCACTTTTCTTCCCCGTATCCTTATTAATCCAACCTTCCTTGACATACACTTTAACATACACAAACGAACTTTGTACTAAAAAGTGCCTAAATCTTAAATATTCTTCTCCAAAAATTCGGAACTCAAAACTATCGGTATAATCTTCAATGGTAAACATTGCCCAACCTTTCCCTTGTTTACTGACGCGATGCTCCACATTAGTCACGACGCCACCAAAGGTCAATTCTCTGTTGACATAAGGATCAAGGTTTGTAAAGAGCGCCAAAGTGGCGTTACAAAAAGTTTTCATCTCGATCTTAAAATCATCCAGCGGATGTCCAGAAATATAAATGCCCACCACTTCCCGTTCCTGAGCTAATTTCTCCATAGTTCCCCACTCTTCACAAGGCGGCACCAAAGGCTCAGCAATTTGAACATCACTGGCATCACCGAATAAACTGACCTGTGCAGAGTTTTCATTTTCCTGATGCTTACTACCATACCGGATGGTTTTTTCTAAAAAGGTAATCCCATCCCCTTCATCTTGAAAATACTGCGCCCGATGAGTCTCGGTAAAACAATCAAATCCCCCAGCCAATGCTAAGTTTTCAATGGCTTTTTTGTTGGCCGCCCTTAAATCAATTCGTTTTGTAAAATCAAAAATAGATTTAAAATCACCGTCTTTTCTGTTTTCTACAATGGTCATAACGGCGCCATGTCCTACACCTTTAATAGCACCCATTCCAAAACGTACTGCATAATCTTTGTTTACTGAAAACTTATAAAAGGATTCATTGACATCTGGCCCCAGTACATTCAATTTCATACGCTTGCATTCCTCCATAAAGAAAGTGACCTGCTTAATGTCATTCATATTATTACTCAGTACCGCAGCCATATATTCTGCCGGATAATGCGCTTTTAAATAAGCTGTTTGATAGGCAATCCACGCATAACACGTAGAATGCGACTTGTTAAATGCATAACTCGCAAAAGCTTCCCAGTCTTTCCAAATTTTCTCCAGTTTTTTAGCATCATGACCGTTTGCTTCTGCCTGCGCAATAAATTTTGGTTTCATCTTATCCAAAACCGAAATCTGTTTTTTACCCATGGCCTTACGCAAAACGTCGGCTTCACCTTTGGTGAAATCCGCCAATTTTTGCGACAGCAACATCACCTGCTCTTGGTACACCGTAATACCGTAGGTTTCTTTCAAATATTCCTCCATGGCAGGAAGGTCATACTCTATCTCTTCATCGCCGTGTTTACGCCTGGTAAAACTCGGAATATACTCCATTGGCCCTGGACGATACAAAGCGTTCATTGCAATCAAATCTTCAAAAACCGTCGGTTTTAATTCCTTAAGGTGTTTTTGCATACCAGGAGATTCATATTGGAACACTCCAACAGTTTCCCCTTTTTGGAAAAGTTGATAGGTCAGTTCATCATCCAAAGGAAATGCATCAGGATCGAGCAAAATATCGTGCTTGGCTTTCACAATTTTAACCGTATCCTTGATTAAGGTCAAGGTTTTCAATCCCAAAAAGTCCATTTTCAGCAAGCCCGCATCCTCCACAACGGAGTTGTCAAACTGCGTCACATACAAATCAGAATCCTTTGCCGTAGCTACAGGAACGAATTTGGTAATATCATCTGGCGTAATAATCACACCACAGGCATGGATTCCTGTATTCCTCACAGAGCCCTCAAGAATTCGCGCCAAATTAATAGTCTCAGCTTCCAAACCACGGCCTTCGGAAAGAGTGATCAGTTCGTTGACTTTTTCTAAATCTTCTGATCGAAATGCTTTGCTGAGCTGCTTTTCATCATACCCAAATATTTTGCCCAATTTGGACATGGTCGGGATCAGCTTAGAAATTCGGTCTGCATCAAAAAGCGGCAAATCCAAAACCCTTGCTGTATCGCGAATGGATGATTTGGCCGCCATGGTACCATAAGTGATAATTTGGGCCACCTGATTGCTACCATATTTTTTGATCACATAATCCATAACTCTACTTCGGCCTTCATCATCAAAATCGATATCTATATCTGGCATACTGACACGATCTGGATTTAAGAAACGCTCAAAAAGCAAATTGTACTTGAGTGGATCAATATTGGTAATTTTCAGACAATATGCAGCCACAGAACCCGCGGCCGAACCACGCCCTGGGCCTACCGAAACATCCATGTTCCGAGCTTCTCTAATAAAATCTTCAACAATCAAAAAATATCCGGGATATCCCGTATTTTCGATAACGCTCAACTCAAAGTCGATACGTTCTTTAATCTCATCCGTAAGTTCTGGATACCTCTTTTTGGCACCCTCATAGGTAATATGACGTAAATAGGCATTTTCACCGCGCTTACCTTTATCTATAAGATCCTCCTCATGTTTGAACTCTTCAGGAATATCAAAAGCAGGCAATAATACATCTCTCGCCAATTCATAAGCTTCTACTTTATCTACCACTTCCTGAATATTAGAAATGGCTTCCGGAAGGTCTTTAAAGAGCTTTTTCATCTCTTCGCCCGACTTGAAATAATATTCTTGGTTAGGCATCCCAAAGCGATAGCCTCTGCCACGGCCTATTGGTGTGGCTTGTTTTTCGCCATCTTTAACACATAGCAAAATATCGTGCGCATTGGCATCTTCCTTCTTACCATAATAAGTGTTATTGGAAGCGACTAACTTTATGTTGTGTTTTCTAGAAAAGTCAACCAAAACAGGGTTGACCCGATTTTCATCTTCCTGATTATGGCGCATCAATTCAATATAAAGATCCTCACCAAATTCTTCTTTCCACCAAAGCAAAGCTTCCTCTGCTTGGTTTTCACCGACGTTCAGAATCTTGCTCGGAACTTCGCCATAGAGATTCCCTGTTAAAACAATAAGATCTTCTTTGTATTGTTGAATCAATTTTTTATCGATCCTCGGTAAATAATAAAATCCGTCCACAAAGGCGTGTGAAGATAATTTCGACAAATTATGATAGCCGTTTTTATTTTTGGCCAACATTACAATTTGGTACCCGTTATCCTTTCGGCTTTTATCCTTATGGTCTTCACATACAAAAAACTCACATCCTAAAATAGGCTTCACTATTTTTCCGGTAGGCATTTCGCCACGTTCTTCAGCTGCTTTGTTTTTAGCCTCAACATTTCTATTATGATTGCCTACTGCTTTCACAAAGTGAAAGGCCCCCATCATATTGGCATGATCTGTAAGCGCTACTGCAGACATGTCTTGTTCCGCTGCTAAGGCTACCAAATCAGGAACGCTAATGGTCGATTGCAATACGGAGAACTGTGAGTGGTTGTGTAAATGCACAAACTCCACTTCCTTGAGTTCTTCAATATTTTGGGCAATCTCTATTTTTGAAGGCTGATCAGATTGTTGAAGCGCTTCAATCTGTTTTTTCACTTTCGCACTTTCAGCCTTAAGATTAATGTGTTTTAACTTAATAAGCTGAATCGTTCCAGGATTCGCTTCCTTAAAATTTTCAAAATAATCTGAAGGCGCATCTAACTGTTCTAAGGTGTACTCTTCACGTCTGATTAATTCCAAAAAGCAACGCGTAGTTGCCTCAACATCGGCAGTAGCATTATGGGCTTCTGCAAAAGGTGCGTTAAAAAGAAACTGGTGCAACTCTGTTAAGGTTGGCAATTTGAATCTCCCATAACGTCCACCCGGAAGCTGACACAAGCTCGCGGTATGTTCCGTACAAGTATCCAAAACAGGAAGTTCTTGTAAATTATTGGCCACATCTTCACGATAGAATTCAGCGCCCATAATATTCAAGTCAAAACCAACGTTTTGTCCCACAACAAATTTGGTCTTTGCTAAAGCTGCATTGAATTTCTCTAATACTTCCGCCAAGGGGACACCTTGCTGCTGGGCCAATTCCGTCGAAATACCGTGGATTTTCTCAGCATCGTAAGGAATATTAAATCCGTCAGGCTGTACCAAATAATCCTGATGTTCAACAACATTGCCCATAGCATCATGCAACTGCCATGCAATTTGGATACATCTAGGCCAGTTGTCAGTATCGCTAATGGGGGCATCCCAACGTTTTGGTAATCCTGTGGTTTCGGTATCGAAGATTAAATACATGTAAAGCCTCTTTTTATTTCCCTAAAGGGAAGAATTGTAATGATTATTGGTGTATCGATTTTAGCCACAAACATGTCTGCCCACAGGCGAGTTCATGAATGTTTTTTGCTTAAAATGGCTGAAATTACTAGGTTCTTTCTTCAAAAGAAAAGTTTCTAAAATTACGTATAAATATCGTTTCTATAAAAGGAAAGTTATAAATAATTCTAATGCAAAGAGCAACTTCAAAAGACTGCTTTCAAAAATAATCACACAAGTTTTGAGGCGCTATGAATGGCACCTTATAATTCACACCTTCATTAAATAAGACAGGACTCTTTTCCATCTGCGGTAAAAGCAATAGATTTAAAACGCACTATAATGATATTTCGTTCAATTTTAGCAATAATCACTTTTCTGATCTCATTAGTATACAAATTAAATTCTAGATTCGGAGGGATGATTGCAGACTTTGTGATGCTTTTCAGATCCACAAAATCAATTTTCTTACCCCTCTCATCAGACAAGTTATAGCCGCCTTCCTGAAGAGGTGACACGAAAAAATAAAGTAGATTTAGACCTGTGTTTATTTTTAAATAATATATTCAACAATAAAATATTTATAGTATCTTTGCGGACTTATTAATAATAGAGGTCGCGAACCTCACTAATTAATTATTTATGTCAGTTAAAATTAGATTACAAAGACGCGGAAAAAAAGGGAAACCATATTTCTGGATTATTGCGGCCGATTCAAGGTCAAAAAGAGATGGTAAATACTTAGAAAAAATAGGTGCTTACAATCCAACTACCAACCCAGCAACCATTGAGTTAGATGTTGATGTGGCTGTAAAATGGTTACAAAATGGTGCACAACCTACAGATACGGCAAAAGCAATTTTGTCTTACAAAGGTGCCCTGTTGAAAAATCACCTTGCTGGTGGTGTTAGAAAAGGTGCTTTAACGGAAGAGCAGGCAGACGCGAAATTTGCTGCTTGGTTAGACGAAAAAGCAGGTAAAGTTGACGCCAAAAAAGAAGGATTAGCAAAAGCTGGTGCAGATGCTAAAGCGAAAGCTCAAGAAATTGAAAAGGAAGCAAGCGCTAAGCGTGAAGCTGAAGCTGCACAGGTAATCGCCGATGCAGAAGCTGCTGAAGCTGCTGCAAATGCTCCTGCTGAAGAAGCTACCGATGTTGAAGCGACTACTGAAGAAGCTCCAGCTGATGATGCTGAAACAAAAACAGAAGAATAAAGAATTTATTTTTTATACTTTTAAACTCCGATATGACCTATCGGAGTTTTTTGTTCAGAATAGTATTTTATTTACATAAACAGAATGCGCAATTGAACACAACTCGTACTTTTGGCGGGAAACTATAAATACAAATTAAGATTTCCGTCTTCACGGAAATGAAAACAAATATTTCAAATGTTAAAAGAAGACTGTTTCTACGTTGGTAAAATTGTAAAAAAATACAGTTTTAAAGGTGAATTACTGATAAAGTTAGACTCCGACGATCCTGAGATTTACGAAGACATGGAGTCTGTTTTTGTAGATTTACGCAATAATTTAGTGCCATTTTTCATTGAATCGTCACAATTACATAAATCTGAATTATTGCGAGTAAAATTTGAAGATGTTGAGACGGAACAGGATGCCGACGCACTTTTAAAATGCGGTATATATCTTCCTTTGGAATTTCTACCGGAGCTAGACGATGACAAATTTTATTTTCATGAGATTATCGGCTTTACCGTTGAAGACGTGAATTTCGGAAAGGTTGGTATTGTAAAGTCTATTAATGATTCCACAGCCCAAGCACTTTTTGAGATTGACCGTGACGGAATTGAAATCTTGATCCCTATGAATGATGATTTTATTAAGAAGGTAGATAAAAAAAATAAGCATATTTTGCTGGACACGCCTGAAGGACTTATTGATTTGTATTTGTAAGCCCATCCTAAATCCTTCCCAAAGTGAAAGACTTTTACTCTTATGGAAAAACAGTTTAAATTCAAACAATTTGTAATAAACCAAGACCGCTGCGCCATGAAAATCGGCACGGATTCGGTTTTGCTTGGTGCATGGACCTCATTAGATTCCAATCCATATTCTATTTTAGATATTGGTGCCGGCACTGGTGTTTTAGCTTTGATGTTAGCGCAACGCAGTGGCGCAGAACTTATTGATGCTATTGAAATTGATGACGCCGCTTACGAACAATGTGTTGATAATTTTGAGACGTCACCGTGGGGAGATCGACTGTTTTGCTATCACGCTTCTTTGGAAGAATTTGTTGACGAACTTTCTGCTGACGAGACCGGGAACGATGAAAAATATGACCTGATCATTTCCAATCCGCCATTCTA
>JBDTKP010000143.1:0-20097 GCA_039935255.1 Gelidibacter sp.
TCTGCTTTATTTGAACCAACTTTAGATTATGTTGTGGTGAAAATTCCACGATGGAACTTTGATAAGTTTGAAGGTGCAGATCGTACTTTAGGACTTCAAATGAAATCTGTTGGAGAGGTTATGGCTATTGGCCGTTCATTCCAGGAAGCACTGCATAAAGCTACCCAATCATTAGAAATTAAACGTAACGGACTGGGTGCTGATGGTAAAGGTTATAAAAACTATGATCAAATCATTGATAAGTTAACGCATGCCAGTTGGGACCGTGTATTTGTAATTTACGATGCTATTCAAATGGGTATTCCATTAAGCCGCATTCATGAAATTACAAAGATTGATATGTGGTTTTTGAAACAATATGAGGAAATGTACCAACTAGAAAAGGAAATTTCAACCTTTAATATTGATACTATTGAACGTGATTTGTTGATGGAAGCGAAGCAAAAAGGTTATGGTGACAGACAGATTGCGCATATGCTGAATTGTTTGGAAAGTCAAGTATATAAAAAACGTGATGAACTTAATATCAATCGTATTTTTAAGTTGGTGGATACTTGTGCTGCTGAGTTTAAAGCACAAACTCCTTATTATTACTCCACCTTTGAAAATGATGTAGAAGCAGCAGACGGCACAATTATTTCGGCTAATGAGAGCATCGTATCTGACAAGAAAAAGATCATCGTTTTGGGGTCTGGTCCCAACCGAATTGGACAAGGCATCGAGTTTGATTATTGCTGTGTCCACGGTGTTATGGCGGCTTCAGAGTGTGGTTACGAAACCATCATGATCAATTGTAATCCAGAAACCGTTTCCACAGATTTTGATATTTCTGATAAACTTTATTTCGAACCTGTATATTGGGAGCATATTTATGACATCATCCGTCATGAAAAACCTGAAGGAGTCATCGTGCAATTAGGGGGTCAAACTGCATTGAAACTTGCTGAAAAGTTGGATCGCTATGGTATTAAGATTATCGGAACAACGTATAAGTCGCTTGACTTAGCTGAAGACAGAGGTAGTTTCTCAAAATTATTACAAGAAAACGATATTCCTTATCCAGAATTTGATGTTGCTACCACTGCAGATGAAGCTTTGGCGATTGCAGATGTACTCGGTTTCCCTATTTTGGTACGTCCATCTTATGTTCTTGGAGGGCAAGGCATGAAAATCGTGATCAATAAAAACGAGTTAGAGGAGCATGTCGTGAATTTATTACGCAGTATGCCTGGTAATAAGTTGCTTTTGGATCGTTATTTAGATGGTGCTATTGAGGCTGAAGCTGACGCCATTTGCGACGGTGAAAACGTTTATATCATCGGTATTATGGAGCACATTGAGCCTTGCGGTGTCCACTCTGGAGATAGTAATGCAACGTTGCCACCTTTTAACTTAGGAGAATTTGTATTGCAGCAAATAAAAGACCACACTAAGAAGATTGCCTTAGCATTAAATACTGTGGGATTGATCAACATTCAATTTGCAATTAAAGAAGATATTGTTTACATCATTGAAGCAAACCCAAGAGCATCAAGAACGGTTCCGTTTATTGCAAAAGCGTATGGTGAGCCGTATGTTAATTACGCGACAAAAGTGATGTTGGGAGAAAATAAGGTAACTGATTTTAATTTCAATCCAAAGCTCGAAGGTTTCGCCATAAAGCAGCCCGTGTTTTCTTTTAATAAATTCCCGACGGTAAACAAGCAGTTGGGACCAGAAATGAAAAGTACCGGCGAAAGCATCTTGTTTATTGACAGCTTAAAAGATGATCAATTTTATAATTTGTACGCGAGACGTAAAATGTATTTAAGTAAATAAGAATTGACCTGTCGATTTGAGTCCATAAACCGACGGTTAGATTTTTATAATAATATTTTGAAAACCATCAACATTGCTGTTGGTGGTTTTTTTATGTTATTATTTGGATGCCCACTAAGTACAACAGTCCAGTTAAAATGGCAATCCCAAAACTAATCAAGGTGCCAATCAAAATGTATTCTGTCAACTTTCGCTCTTTTGATTCCCTAAGATCTCCAAATCTAAAGACGGATTTAGCAGTAATCAAAAATCCTACAGCTTCCCAATGATCGAAAATCACAAATACAAATACCAGGACGCGTTCTAAAATCCCAATATATTTTCCTGCATCTTTGAGAGATTCATTGCCTTCGGTAAACTTTGAAATATTCCATTTTAAAAATATGGTCTTCATGATGATAGCGACAGGAATGGTCAAGAATAAAACACTAGTAATGAGTAGGAGGTTGCGCTCATTAATGATATTGTCTAAAACAACATCCGGTGTTATAAATATCCAATAGACTGTCACGATGACTAGAATGTGCAATAATTGGTCTAGAAAGAATAAAGACCGTTTTGTTTTTTTACTCTGAAGTGTAAGTTTTAAAGCGTCAATAATAAGATGCGAAAAACCGATGATCAGGATCAATGGCCATTTGGTAACATCCCATAAAATTAAAAATAATAATCCTATATGGATAAGGACATGCAGATATAACTTTGGCGAATGCAATTTCCTTTTTTCCTTTTCCTTAACCCAAGAGGTCGGCTGCAGGAAAAAATCTCCAATAAGATGTGCGAGTAGGAGTTTTATTAATATCATACAAATTGTGTTATTTTTTGACGGTAAAGTTCTTCCAACTGCATAATGAGCTCTAAATGCGCGCGTTTTTGTCTACTGCTTACTGCATTCTGATTGATGCCTATATGTTTGCCAAGTTCCTCTTGAAGTGCTTGTGGTTGCTCCATATGTAATTTTACAATTTCAGCTGAATTAGCCGTCCAATGATCCATTATAGCCAAAGCAAATTTGAAATAGAGATTGAGCTCTTGATTCAATTGCTCGTTGGTGGTTTTTATTTTGAGATTGACTTTTTCTTTTTTTAAACTCTCTAAAGTCTCACCAGAAAATAGAAAGGCTTCACCATTGGATTCCAAAACACTTTTACCTGTAAAGGTTTTTTCGCCGATACCTATGGCAATACGTACATCCAAACCTTTGATGGTTTTTATGCACGCTTTGATGTAAATGGCTGCCTTAAGACTTTCGGCAGCATTTTCTAGCTCCAATTGAAAGCTGTCGCCTCTATATATTTCCCATTGAGAAGTGTTTTTAGAACACGTCTTTAAGGCTTCTTTTAAAGTTGAAAGCCATATTTCAGGGTTTTTAATAGAGCGCGATTTAATAATGTCTCCTGTTAATATACTTGTCATAACAGCTATATTAGTGATATTTTATATTATCGCTTATTTATGCGATAATGAATATTATATTGCTTTTGAATGATATTAATAGATATCACCATATTGAGTGATAATCAAATATATCGCATAATTAGGAGATAACCAAATTATGGAAGTACAACTTTAACCTTATAGCCATCTAAAATATGCAAATAATCATTGGGTGAAAAATCTTTTTTCTCAAATTCTTTTCGTCTTAAGTCTTTCACCTCATTACGTTTTAGAGATTTTAAAAAACGTCTAATTTCATGTTTGTGAGTTAAGATCAACCCTGGCACTTCAACAGATTTCCCATCAATATCTTTCGCTACCATCGTGAAATAAGAGGAATTGCAATGTTTTATATCACCTGTTCTAATGTTTTCAGCTTCCACTCGAATGCCAACCACCATGGAGGTATTGCCTACATAATTAATAGAAGCTTTCATAGTCACCAATTCGCCAATTTCAATTGGTTTCAAAAAATCGACCGTATCTACAGATGCGGTAACACAGTAGGTTTTGGAGTGTTTTGACGCACAGGCAAACGCAATCTGATCCATTAAATTTAATATATAGCCACCATGAATTTTTCCGTTAAAGTTGGAATTTGACGGCAGCATCAATTCTGATATTAAGATTTTTGAGGCATCTACTTTTTTATATTTTTTTTCTTCTTGTATATTATTCGTCATCAATAGCACGTTTTAAAAGTTTTTCGTTTTGTTGTTTGCTGGCTTTGGCGCCAAGTGTTTTAAGGTTTTCTACACGTGTAATCAAATTACCTCGCCCGGTCAATTTAACCATGGCGCTTTCATATGACTTTTGCACGGTTCCTATTTGATTACCTACCTTTATGAGTTCTTCAGTTAAATTCACAAACGAATCGTATAAACGACCTGCCTGAGTTGCAATTTCTATAGCATTTGCTTTTTGTTTTTCATTTTGCCACATACTATCAATTGTTTTTAAAACAGCAAGCAGGGTCGTAGGCGTAACAATGATAATGTTTTTCTCAAATGCATCCCCATACAAGGCGGGATATTCCATAGATGCAATGGCAAAAGCAGATTCAATGGGGATGAACAACAATACAAAATCAGGGCTTTCCATATCATAGAGTTGATGGTAATTTTTTTCGCCCAATTCACTCACACGCCTTTTAACGGACACTAAATGGTTTTTTAAATGTGAGGCGCGTTCTAATTCTTCAGTTTCATTGATATAGCGCTCGTAGGCCACTAAGGACACTTTTGAGTCTACAATCATTTTTTTATCCCCAGGCAAAGAAATAACCACATCGGGCATAACGCGTCTGCCTTCTTCCGTCGTAAAACTCTGCTGTACAAAATATTCACTATCTTTTTGAAGTCCACTGCGTTCCAAAACCCGTTCCAATACTAATTCCCCCCAATTCCCCTGCATTTTGGTGTCGCCTTTTAAGGCTTTGGTTAGGTTGGTGGTTTCTTTGCTCATCTGTAGATTGAGTTCTTTTAAACCAATAATCTGTTGACGTAAATCAGCGCTTCTGGAAATATCTTCCTTATTGGTTTCTTCAACACGTTTTTCGAAATGTTGAATTTTTTCCTGTAATGGTTTTAAGATGGCATCGATGTTCTCTTTATTTTGAAGCGTAAATTTACTCGACTTTTCATCTAATATTTTATTGGCTAAGTTTTCGAATTCTATGGTGAATTTTTCTTGTAGTTTTTCAACTTCGGCCTTTTGTTCCCGATTTTTAAGGGTGAGATTTTCAAAGTCAGCATGTTTACGCGTCAATTCGGTATTTAAAAATTCCTTTTCTCTGCGGATGCTTTCACGATCATTCTCAATTTTTTTAAACTCTACTTCATATTGGACTTTTGAATCTTGAAGTACTTGCTGAAAATTAGCGAGGCGCTCTTCAAGTCGGTTTTGATCGCCTTTACTTTTGAGTTTAGTGATTGTAATGCCAATGTAGAACCCAATTCCGCCAGAAATAAGAATGGAGACCATGATGATAATGCTGTCGTTCATTTAAAATGTCAGTTTTATCAAAGATAGATTTTTTAGCTTGAAGTTGGGAGTTAGAAGCGGGAAGCTCGAAGATCTGTTTGATATATTAAAATTAAAGAAGCATTTTTTTATGATGATTGGCCTGATCAACTATTCGAAAGACTTGTCGAATTCGTTTCGGTAAGGGAATATGTGGCCACTGAAGACTTGCCCGAAAGTGCCTTATCGGTGTGGGTAAGCTGAAAACTATTTTCGTACTCTAAAACTTCCCGATTTTTCATCAAACGCAATTAAATCTTCTGGAAAGAGGGTGTTAAATGTCCCTTTTTCGATAAGATCGCAAGGTTGGCCTGAGACAACATTATCTTTTGTCATCACAATCATCATATCGCACAATTGAATGGCCAAGTCGATTTCATGGGAGGAGAAGAGAATGGTTTTACCAGTTTCCTTAGCCAGTTTTTGCAGCAGCTTTAAAATATAGGCTTTGTGGTACATATCAAGATGAGTGGTAGGTTCATCCAAAATAATCAAATCGGTATCTTGAGCCAAAGCACGTGCGATCATTACTTTTTGAAGTTGGCCATCACTTAATTCATAGCATTTTTTGGCGCTTAGTGCTTCAATATTGGTCTGAATTAGGGCTTTATGAGTGATATCCATATCAACTTGAGATAAATTCCCGAGCCAATTGGTATAAGGCTGGCGTCCTAATGCTACCAGTTCAAAAACGGATAGATTTTTTGAGGCAATTTGCTCTGTGAGTACAAGACTTAATTGTTTAGCCAATTCAGAAGACTCATATTCAAATAACGATTTTGAGTTGATGTAAATATCACCTTCCAATGGTTTTTGAACATTAGTCAAGGTTCGCAAAAGTGTCGATTTTCCAATCCCATTAGCGCCCACCAAACCAACAAGTTGTCCTTTTTGTAAAACAATATTAATAGGACCCGCCACCTGATTAACTTTCTTCTTGGAAGCATATCCGATGGAGAGGTTTTTGGTTTCAAGGACGATATGTTGCTGTTTCGTAGCCACTAATTCACGAGTTTTTTTGTCTATTATCTCTATTCTATTATCTAAGTTTTTTTTTCCTAAAACAACATCTTGCGTTTCCTTACCAACAGCCAAATCACTACTGGAGCTCCGACTAATGACGTAATGGCGTTAATCGGGAGCGTGTAATCACTAGTAGGCAATTGTGCAATACTGTCGCAAATAAGCATCACAATCGCACCAAATAAAAACACCGCCGGTAATAAGGTTTTATGGTTTGAGGTATGAAAAATTTGACGTGTCATATGTGGTATGGCGAGCCCAATAAAAGCGATGGGTCCCGCAAAAGCAGTGATGGTTCCTGCCAATAAACTGGTCGCAATAATGATAGTAAGTCGGACGCGTTTTATGTTGAGGCCTAAACTTTTTGCATAGTTTTCGCCCAACAGCAAAGTGTTCAATCCTTTTATTGATCCCACAGTCATCAAAATTCCAATAACATAAATTAAAAAGAAAATAAAAAGCTCGTTCCATGATAAGTTACCTAAACTTCCAAAGCCCCAAAAAACGTACTGTTGCAACTGTTCGGCAGAACTGAAGTAGGAGAGTACACTAACAATAGCGGCTGTGATGCTTCCAAACATCAAACCTATAATAAGTATGGCCATCGTGTCTCGCACTTGGGATGACACAATCATGACAGCCAACAACACTAGAAAACTCCCTAAACTTGAGGCAATTACGACGCTCCATTTTGAAATTAATAATGAGGTAAGCACACCGCCAAAAAAGCCTGATCCCAAAATAACTAAAGCAACACCCAAACTAGCGCCAGAGCTGATGCCGAGAACAAATGGTCCTGCGAGTGGGTTTCTAAATAGTGTCTGCATTAGCAACCCTGAAATTCCTAATCCTGAACCTACTAAAATTGCGGTAAAGGCTTTCGGTAAACGGTAATTTTGAATGATATATTGCCATGATTCATTATCAATTTTGCCAAATAATCCCTTAAAAATTTCGGTTGTTGGAATGGAAATAGAACCCAAACTAATGTTCACGAAAAAAAATATGATAAGCAATGCTATCAATATTAGAAAGGGATATGTGTATTTTTTTTCCATACATACAAGACCTGACAGGTTCTCCTCCTGCGCTGTAGTTTCGGCGGACAAGTAAAAACGTTTCAGTTCTGATTCAATTTATTTTATTCTAAACGTTTAAAAAAATAAGGCGTATAGTCTTCCAGCAATTCTGGATGGCATATTTTAATTAAATCTTTTAAAACTAAATCTGGCCGTGCCATTCCCATTTCAAAATAGAGCACACCACCTGTTGTCCCTGTAGTATTTACAAAAGAATACACCTCTTTGGATTGGAACGTTTTAAATTTGGTATAATGTGCGTTTGCTTTCTCCATCGCCTCTAAACTTGAATAATACGATGGACTGATCCAAATATCTGCATCTTTGGCCTTGTCAAAAACATTTTCAAAGTTGAGCGAAATACTGCCTTTGTCTGTGGTTTCACTCCACAAATAATTAGTATGCGCATCCTTCAAAAGTTGGGCTTCAGAGCTTGTGCCATTTGGTAAATACCAAATATCCTTATACATGGCGCCGCTTAAAATTGTCGGTTTTCTCGTCGCATTTTGAGCAATTTTTTTGGCTTCTAAATAATCGCTTTCTATGGTTTTAAAAACAGCATTGGCTTCTTGCTCTTTATCATAAAGCACACCAAAAAATTTGATCCATTCTGCTTTTGCTAACGGCGATCTTTCAACCCAATCCCCATTATAGATTACGGGAATCCTTGCTTTTTGGATGTTGTCAAAAGTTTTATTGTTGCCATCAATTCCAAAGGCGATAACTAATTCTGGACTGATTGACAAGAGTACTTCGGTGTTGATGCTTTCATTTTTGCCCAACTCCCGGACCAGTCCTTTATCAATCAAAGCTCTTGTTTTTTCAGAAGACACATATTTTAAATCAGGAAAACCAATCAACGTATTTTCTACATTTAATAATTCTAATGCCGGAATGTGAGTGGTGGAGGTCACTACTATTTTTTGAATAGGGGTGATTAGAATACCATCGTAATCATCCTTGTTTAATGTGATCTTAGCCGCCATTTCTTTGCTGATTAACGCATAGCGATAGGTTTTATCCGATTTTGGCCAAGGACTTGTGATTTCCAGAACTTTAAAATTTTGGTTGTTTTCGATGGAAAAACCTTCCGCATACGAAATTGAGGATTTTTCTATATGAGTAGGTTGTATTAGTTGCTCTGAACCCTTGTTTTCCTTACAATTGAAAAGCGCTAAAAACAGGAGTAAAATGGATATGTGTTTCAAAATCTTATTTTTCTTTCAAAAGTAAGATTATTTAATTGAATGGGAACTTGACGTTCTCTTAGAATAAAGATTAAAACTTCAGCCTCTCAGATTTTGTTCAGTTAAAATGATTATTTTTGCACGGAATTTGGTTTGATATAATAATCTATGTCAATTAAAAGGGAATCTGGTTTAATTCCAGGACTGTTCCCGCAACTGTAAGTTTTTGTCCAATTTAGTTGGACACCTCATTTTGAGATGTTAGTCACTTCAATTACCACTGGTTTACGACTGGGAAGGTAGGACAACATAAAACAAGTCAGGAGACCTGCCAATTTCATCATCAAAAGCGGCTTTCGGGTAAAGAGCCTTTAGATTATGAAAAGACTCGTTTACATTTCTTTTGTTTTAGTTATTGGCAATTTTCAGGTTGCCCTTGCTCAATTAGATGCTATCCAAAAATTGGATGACTTTGTGTTGAGAGGTGTGAACTTGAAATCCTTTGGAAGACAATTTGAAGGGAATGCTATTGCTGATTTAAAGCTTAACAATGATTACGAGATTTACAATAATGCCAATGCAATTTTAAAAATTGATACGGATGATATCCTTGATGGAAATTATAAAAATATCGCATTAAGCTCACTAATACTTAAAAACTCAATCATCATTAACCCTAAAAACTTAAAATTATGAACATTAAAAAACAGTTAGTATTTGCATTATCGTTAATTTTTTTGTCATTCTCTTGTAGTAACGACGATGACAACACACAATCGGCACCTAAAGGCGCTTATGACAACGGGATTATAATCTCTCATGAAGGTGCATTCTCAACCGGTTTCGGAACGGTGTCCTATGTTTCCAATGATTTTTCAACTGTAGAAAACAATATTTTCTCGAATGTCAATGGTCGCCCGTTAGGTACAGTAGCACAAAGCATGGCTTTTAATGGTGACTTAGCTTATATTGTAATAAATGGATCTAATCAAATTGAAGTGGTAAACAGGTATACATTCAAATCTGTGGCCACCATAGATTCAGGTTTGTCAAATCCAAGATATATGACCATCTCCAATGGTAAAGGATATGTTTCTAATTGGGGAGAATTCGTTCCTTCGGATGACGATTACATAGCTGTAGTTGATCTTGCTAAAAATGAAGTAATCAGTAAAATTAACTCCAGTTATTTGCCAGAAGAACTTGTAGCAAAAAATAATAAGATATATGTCGCAACAGGGATTTTCGGATACGGAGATAAGGTAGATGTTATTAATTCAACGACAGATCAACTGGAGCAAAGTATCACGGTAGGTAATTCTCCAAATTCTCTTCAATTCGATTCTAAAGGTGATTTATGGGTGTTATCGTCTGAAAATTTAATTAAAATTGGTACAGCTTCTAATACCGTTTCACAAACTATTAATTTAGTAGAAGGTGTATCATCTCCTTCTGACTTAAGTTTTGATAGTGGTAACTTTTATTTTTATGCGGGGGGATCTGTGTATAAAATGAATGAAACTTCAACCACATTTCCAACCACACCAGAATTTTCAAATGTCAATTTTTATGATATGAACGTTAGAAATGGCTATTTATATGGGCTAGACGCTGGCGATTTCTCTAGTAACGGTCTATTAAAAGTTTACGACTTAAGTTCTAAAAAAGAAACCCAATCAATAACATTGAATGTTATTCCTGGAGAAGTTTATTTTAACGATTAATAATTTTTTAAAAGCCGCTTAAAAGCGGCTTTTATTAATTTCAAAAACCGCAGGACATGTGTATGAGTAACTAAAAGAGTTTTTATGCAAAACGAAGAAAAATCAATCTATGATGCATTAATGTTCTTTAAGAACCTGTTTTTCCACAGGTCGCTGGATAGTGTTAATTTATTTAATCAGACTTAAATATGGCTAAGAATCTAAATGATATGATGTGTCTTGATATCTATCTTTCATCGTTGAATAAAGAACAGTTAGAAGCTATAGATGATGAAATTAATTCCGTGAATATCCAAACTATGCCATTATTGAGTTGGGATATTTACAGCGATTACCATTTCAGTCAATTAAAAGAACTCAAAAGAAATCTAGACATTTTAAAAGTTAAAGCGCTAGCACGAAAATTAAACTGGAAAGTAGACCTCAACGCGTTGTTCGAAAAGGAAACTTTTGAAGCGATCGTGGTGACCGATTTAAATCAGAAAATAATTTGGGTCAATGAGGGATTTACTGAAATGACAGGCTATTCCAAAATCGATGCCTTAAATAAAACACCACGGTTTTTACAGGGTCCAAAATCTTGTAGAGAAGCTAAAGAACGCATTCGAATAAAACTTTCAGGTATAGAACCTTTTAAAGAAGTGATCATTAATTACAGAAAAAATAGAGACGCTTATGAATGTGAAGTTAAAATTTTTCCTATCTATAATCAGGAAACTACACATTTTATAGCATTAGAAAAACTAGCAATATGACCATAGAAGAACGCAAGGAACTGTCAAAGACCACCATTTTTAAAGCAGTGTTTCCAAATACAACCAACCATTATGACACCCTTTTTGGAGGTACTGCCATGCAATTAATGGATGAGACCGCTTTTATAACCGCCACACGATTTAGCAGGCAACGCATGGTAACGGTCTCCTCAGATCGTATTGATTTTACAAAGCCTATCCCCGCAGGCACTATTGTGGAGCTCACAGGAAGAGTCACCTATATTGGTAATACAAGCCTGAAGGTGCGTGTGGAAATTTATGTTGAGGAAATGTACTCCATGTTTCGTGAAAAAGCCGTTTCAGGTGAGTTTACTTTTGTTGCCATTGGAGAGAATAAACATCCTGTTGAAATTATCAAATAGCGAAAGTTGAGCTTTAGTTAAGACAAGAAATTTAAAATTTATAAAAGATGACTGATAACATCTTTTTTTAATGGTAAATTTGCCAAAATGGAAATCCTGTTTTGTAGTCAAGATTTTAGAAAGTAATAGAATAGATGAGTATAATTAGAGCTTCGATTAAAGCTATTGGGGGCTATGTGCCTGAAACAATATTGAGTAATTCACATTTAGAAAAAATTCTAGATACCACTGATGAATGGATTACTTCCCGCACAGGTATTAAGGAACGTCGCATTTTAGATGACAAATCACTGGCCACCTCAGATATGGCTTCTTTTGCAATCAAAGATTTATTGGAAAATGGAAACATTAATCCTGAGGATGTTGAATGTCTTATTTTGGCAACATCCACTCCGGATTATGCCTTGACTCCAACCGCTGCAATGGTTTGTGAAAAGGCAGGACTAAAGAATGCATGGGGATTTGATTTAAATTCAGCATGCAGTGGATTTCTGTATGCGCTTTCCGTAGGCGCTAGTTTTATTGAAAGCAAGAGATATAAAAACATTTTAATTGTTGGAGCAGATAAGATGAGCTCTATCGTAAATTATGAAGATAGAAACAGTTGCATTCTTTTTGGAGATGGTGCTGGTGCTGTCTTATTAGAAGGTGACGAAAGCGGCTCTGGAATTATGCAAAGCATTTTTAAAGTGGATGGCAAAGGTTCAAAGTTTCTCTCAGTTCCTGGGGGTGGATCTCTCTTGCCATCATCTGAAGCTACTGTTTTGGACAAAAAACATTATGTGCAACAAGATGGTAAAACCGTATTCAAACAGGCCATTAAAAGTATGAGTGCAACCTGTAGGGATATAATGGAAAAAGCGTCACTCTCAGTGGAATCGATTGACTGGATTGTTCCGCATCAGGCTAATTTAAGAATTATACAGGCAGTAAGTGATGAACTCGGTATAGATATCAAAAAGTTTAAAATCAATATCGAGAAATACGGAAACACCACAGCAGGAACGATTCCATTGTGTCTTTGGGACTTTAAAAACGATTTTAAAAAAGGAGATAACATTATTATTACCGCCTTTGGAGCGGGATTTTCATGGGGAAGTACCTATGTGAAATGGTAGTTTATCTCCATGCCACATAAAATTTCATGTTATCAGCTTCGACATTAATTTAGGCAATTATCACAATCTTTAATTTGAATTGGTTGTGTTTCATACCGAAAAAAGTAGAATTTAAGCATTGATATTATGTGTCTTCTTTATTTCGGGCATAAGAAATGCAGTATGCGTACTGCCGATGGTTTCAACCGATCCTAATTTGTTGAAAATAAAATCCTGATAGTGTTTCATGTCATTCGCATATACTTTCAGGATGAAATCGTAATCTCCAGAAATGTTATAACATTCAACGATTTCATCGATATTTAGAATATCCTCCACAAATTTATGGCCCATGTTCCTATCGTGCTGCTTAAGTTTGATGTTGCAAAAAACTATATATCTTTTATTAAATTTTTCAGCATCAAGTATGGCGATGTACTTTATGATATACCGGTTGCTTTCAAGTTTTTTACCCGCTCAAATACAGGCGAAGGCGACAAGTTCACCTGAATAGCCAATTCCTTTATGGTGTAATTTGAATTGCTGCTTAATATCTTTAACAGACGTAAATCTGTGGTGTCCAATTCTTGCATAGCCTATTTTTTTTTAAGAGCAGTAAATCAACACTTAAAAGTTTAATATACTCCTATAACTTTCTGAATAAGATTTTTTGCTTATTTGAAATCGCTAATGTCGTTTTAAAAGTCTTGGTTCATATTTTTGTGCAGGATTTAAAACTCTGATGGAATGTAAGTTCTTTACATACTTCATCCACAGGAAAAGGTTTTGCTTGATTGTGAATTAATAGGGAATCGAGTGCAAATGACGAACTGTCGCGCAATTGTAAATAACACGTTAAAGTTTTCATTCTTGAATATCCACTATCCCCACGCGGATGGAAAGTGATAATGGAAGCCGTTACAGGTCAAGAGACCTGCCTATTCCTAATGGAGAATTCTTTCGCGGTTTAAAGTTTTAGTCAGTCAAATACATGTTAAATACCAGATCCATTTTTTTGGAAGCGTAAGTTGAGTGAATTTCTGTGCGTTTTTCTTTCTAATCTTTTCTCTCAAATGTATTGCGAAGCGATCAAAGAGCTTTTTACAATGATTATTAACCATTTAAAAAATTAAAAAGATCCAAACGCGCAACTTTGGCTACCCGCGAATTGGTAGTAACAGAGAACTCAAAAAAGCCTGTGAGTAGTAATCCCGAGCAATTGTGGATGAATTCTGATTGTGGATTGAAAACCCGTCATTGGGAAGAAAATAAGCAGGCAGTGATAGCGATGGTGGCTGCCTCAAAACAATTGCTTAAAACAGTGGAAGTGGCTAGTTATTAAAATAATGAAAGCGGACTGTATGCATACGAAACTATCCGCTTTTAATTTTAACCAAAATCTTCAAGATCTCTAAGTACAACAGCTATAAAAAAAGGAGTGTAGGCAAGGATTTTTCTTGGTTTTATACTTTTAATACCCTTGATGCAACAAGCAGCCTCTTGCTATTTGTAACTTGAAATTCTCGCTCAACGTCAAATTAGTTTTTAAACGATTTATCGACAAACATCCTATCATCAATGACTTTGGCGTCTATAGTATTTTCTATAGGTTCCATAGCATCCGTCTGCTGCGGTAAGTTACGGGCCATACTTCCAATATTGCTCAGAGCCGCCGCTAAAAGGGGCTCATTAACATCGCCTAAGGTTCCTAAAGTTGCAGGATGCTCTTTGAGTTCAACAATAGGTATTATGCCACTAGATGGCACCAGCACTTCATTTTTATTGACTGAGTTGGCTATGAGTGGTAAGATGACATAATTATGTGAAGGATTGGCATTGTTGGGACCAAAATCAGGGGAATCAAAAATAGGCATTGACGCTTGAGTTTTACCTCTAGTATTGACACCTATTTGGACGACCTCTATGTATGGTCGAAGGCTATTGATGATTAATTCACTGGCTGATGCTGTTCCGTTGGTTGTCAATACATAAACTTTTTGTAGGTTTAAACTGTTCAATGTTGCTCCATTATTTAAGGTGCTTGTAAACTTGTAATTACTATTTAACTCTTGGAGTTCTTCGTTATAAACTAATTTAGAAAATACCTGTCCATTAAATTGACCAGTTATCATACTTCCCAATAATAAGGCGCTATTAACAGAGCCACCGCCATTATATCGTAAGTCCAATACCAATTCCTGGACATTTTTAGATTTTAATTCGGCAAACGCATCATTGAGCTGCGAATTATAGTCTGCCGTAAATGAATTATAGACCAAATACCCCACTTTCTTACCGTTAACTTCGAGAACTTTAGTTAAATATACAGGGTTTTCATTATAAATTTCCTTGGTTAAAGTAATAGATTCGGAAGTTGGTATAATAGTGTCGTCAGCGCTTTCTGGGGTATTATTATGGTCATAGGTTGCAAAATTTAAGGTGTAGGTATCCTTATCTAAAAGTTGGTTTAGGTTGTCAACAGTCAATTGGATGCCATCCACAGCATTAAATACTTGGCCGCGTTCCAAGCCTTTATTACTGGCCGCACTATTATTGAGTACGATTTTTATCACCCCAAAAACCTTCGTGTCACTGCCTTGCTCTCGATACAATAAATACTCGAGGCCATTGCTTTTAAATACTCCATCTAACTGTTGTAAGAGAGCAACGCCGTCTGACGTAATATAACTAAAACGATCCACGACTTCTCTCTGATAGATTACACTTTCAAATAAATCTTCTGGAGTCGCGTAGCTGTTTAAATAATTTGAATATGCTTCATTCGATGCAAAGTGATCATTGGCTAAATTAGGAATTTTTGATTTGTATAAATATACCCCGTTCATGGCTTTATAAACAAAGTCATTAATCTCAATGACATCATTGTTTAAGAGAACGTCATCGTCTTTATCCTTAAAACAACTCGTATTAAAGATAAATACAACAAGCGCAAGCACGGTAATTTTTAATAGTCTCATAGTTTTTATTTTTCTAATCAATACCTTGTTTGATTATTTAGCTCGAAATTTACTTACATTATAACGAAATAAAAACTTTTTGTAACAAAACCGAAACTGTTTCGTCGTAAGAATAGAAACAGGTTTAACTGACCTGTTATAAAACTAACCATAATGACACAAACTGATTTTGTAAAATTGGTAATGCCTTTTAAAGATAAGGTTTTCCGGCTTGCAAAGCGGCTCTTAGTCTCCACGGAGGAAGCCGAAGATGCCACGCAGGAAATTTTATTGAAGTTATGGACCAACAGCAAAAAGATTGAAGATTATAAGAATGTGGAAGCATTTTCAATGACGATGACCAAAAATTTATGTTTGGACCGATTAAAATCCAAACAGGCACAAAATTTGAAAATTGTCCACAGTAATTATCAAGATTATAATGTGTCCTTACAGAAACAGGTTGAGCTAAATGATAGTGTGGACTGGGTTTCTAGAATTATGAATGATTTGCCCGAACAGCAAAAAATAATCGTGCAACTCCGAGATATTG
Source organism: Gelidibacter sp. (assembly GCA_039935255.1). Classification (GTDB taxonomy): domain Bacteria; phylum Bacteroidota; class Bacteroidia; order Flavobacteriales; family Flavobacteriaceae; genus Gelidibacter. Next base: position 16,036 of record JBDTKP010000143.1, read on the forward strand.
AAGAATACGATTTTGAAGAGATTGCAAAGGTTTTAGAAATGAATGAAACAGCCGTGAGGGTTGCTTTATCAAGAGCTAGAAAAACGATAAGAGAACAATTAACTAATAAACATAATTATGGCGTTAGATAATATAGAACAACTTTTAGAAAAGTATGATAATGCTGAGACGACCTTGGCGGAAGAAGCACAAATAAAAGCTTATTTCGAGCACGAAGAGGTTCCTGCGCATTTAGAATCTTATAAGATGCTGTTTCAATATGTGTCGCATACAAAACAAGAACATTTTACCAAAGACGTTCCATTACAACCTAAACGTACAAAAGTGTACCAATGGATTTCTGTCGCAGCAGTAGCAGTTCTTATGTTGGGTGCCTATTTTCAAGTGAATCAAATGAACCAGAAAATGACTTTGGATGATTTGAGTCACGAACAATTGATGGCCTACAACGAAACGATGGAGGTGTTTAACCTCGTCTCCTCAAAGTTAAATCAAGGCACTGAAAATTTAGGTGCTTTAAACTTGGTGTCTTCTAAATTAAATGAAGGTGCTGAAAATCTTACTCACCTCAAAGAATTTAACAAAGCAACGAATAAAATTATTAAAAACAATTAACCTGATTAAATAAAGAAATTATGAAAAATGTAAATAATTTTCACGCATATCTTCGGAATAGGAGCAACGTGAGTAAAAAAGTAATCATATTATTGGCGATTATGATAGCACCAATAGTATCATTTGGACAAAACTTTTTTGATAAATATGAATCCATGAAAGGTGTTACCTCAGGAGTTATAGGTCAAAAAATGTTTAAAATGATTGCCACTATCGATGTGGATCTTGATGATCCAGAAACCCAAGGCTTTTTAAACATGGTCAAAAAAATTGAGAGTGTCAAAGTGTTGAGCACTGGAGATAAAAGTATTTCTTCAAGCTTGGCATCGGATACCGAAAAATATATCAGTAGTTCAAAATTGGATGAGTTGATGCGTTTTAAAGACGGTAACCAAACGGTGAAGTTTTATGTCAAAGAAGGACGTGATGAAAACCATGTTAAGGAATTATTGATGTACATCAGTGGTTTGAAGGAATTGACCAAAGATGCCAACATTGAAATCAATGGAGAAAAGAGAGATGTGGAAACCATTCTTGTATCGATCATTGGGGATGTGGATTTGAGGGAGATTTCAAAAATAACCAGCAAAATGAATGTTCCAGGCGGGGAACATCTTGAAAAAGCAGGAAAAGGAAAACCTAAAAAACAATAATCATGAACTCATTAATCAAAAATCTGGTAGGAATGATTCTCTTGGTTGTAACACTTCAAAGTTGCAACCAAGGCCCATCCTTGCAACGTTATTATGTTGATAACCAAGAGCAGCCTAATTTTCTTTCAGTAGATGTTCCCGTAAGTATGTTGAATCTTGATAAGTCTCAATTGACTCAAGATCAAAAAGATGCTTATAAATCGATTCAAAAGTTAAATATGCTGGCCTATAAAATAAATCCTGATAAGCAGTCGGAATATGAAGCAGAATTGGCTAAAGTGAAAACTATTTTGGACGATTCTAAATATGAAGAATTGATGCGTGGTGGTGACTCAAACTTTGGAAAGTTCAGCGTCAGAATTTTGGGAGATGAAGATGATGTTGAAGAATTTATCCTATTTGGAAACTCCGATGACAAAGGTTTTGCTGTGGTTAGAATTTTAGGAAACGATATGAATCCGAATAAAATTATGACCTTGTTTTCAGCGCTTGATAAAGCAAATATAGACGACGCACAACTCAGTCGATTTACTGAGTTTTTTAAATAACGCGGTAAAAAAAATGTTTTATAAAAATTTGAAACTCACCAAAAGAGCATTAAGCTTTTCGGTGAGTTTCATTTTTATATAAGGTGATACACATATAAATGACAATAGCACTAAAACCGCCAAAGAGAAAAAGTTTCACGATAAAATAATCGAGCACATCAAAAACACCTGCGATAAAAAAACCAAAAGAAACAAGTGTGACAAGTGTACGTGCAATGAGGTCAATTTTGCTCATCTTCTAAATTCCGGTGTAGTTGCTTGGTGTAATTTGTTTAAGCTCTTCTTTAATTTCATTGGATACTTCTAAAGTATTAATGAAATCCGAAATCGATTTTTGATCAATCTTAGTGTTTGTACGAGTCAACCCTTTTAAGGCTTCGTAGGCATTTGGATACGCCTCTCTGCGCAATATTGTTTGAATAGCTTCCGCTACAACGGCCCAATTGTTTTCAAGGTCTTCTTGAAATTTAGGCTCATTCAATACCAGCTTATCTAAACCTTGCAAGGTGCTTTTAAAGCCAATGAGCGTGTGTCCAAAAGGTACACCTACGTTTCTTAATACGGTGCTGTCGGTTAAATCGCGTTGTAAACGTGAAATAGGCAGCTTCGCCGATAAATGTTCAAAAATGGCATTGGCAATTCCTAAATTACCTTCGCTGTTTTCAAAATCGATGGGGTTCACTTTGTGAGGCATGGCACTACTACCAACTTCACCTTCTTTAATTTTCTGTTTGAAATAATCCATGGACACATACGTCCAAATATCCCTATCCAAATCTATCAAGATAGTGTTGATACGTTTTAGGTTATCAAATAACGCCGCCATATGGTCGTAGTGCTCAATTTGCGTTGTAGGAAATGAGTGCTGTAAGCCTAATGTCCCTTGGACGAATTGAGTTCCAAAAGCCTTCCAATCAATAGATGGGTAAGCCACTTTGTGAGCATTAAAATTTCCTGTAGCACCACCAAATTTAGCGGCACTTGGGATAGCATTCAACAAATTAAATTGCTCGTCCAAACGCACCGCAAAAACCTCAATTTCTTTTCCTAATCGGGTAGGAGAAGCTGGTTGACCATGCGTACGGGCCAACATTGGGATATTCGCCCATGCTTTAGAGAGATCTTTTAGTTTTTTGACGACCTTCATATATTCAGGCACATACACATCGTTCATAGCTTCCTTAATACTTAATGGAATAGCAGTGTTATTAATGTCCTGTGAGGTCAATCCAAAATGGATAAACTCTTTATAGGGATGTAGATCGAGGTTATCAAACTTATCTTTAATAAAATATTCAACCGCTTTTACATCATGGTTGGTTACTTTTTCGATGTCCTTAATGGCAAGAGCATCTTCAGTAGAAAACTTGGTGTAGATGGCTCTTAAATCATCAAATTTTGAAGTGTCAAAACTTTTGAGTTGCGGTAATGGAATTTCACATAAAGCAATAAAATAATCGATTTCTACCTGAACGCGGTATTTAATAAGTGCTTCTTCCGAAAAATAATCCGCTAAACTGTTGACTTTACTTCTATATCTCCCATCAATAGGGGAAATGGCATTTAATGAGGATAATGACATTGATTGTAGTGTTTGTTGTGTTAAAAGCCGCAAAGATAAGAAAGAAAGTTAGAAGTTAGGAGTTGGAAGCGTGAAGTATGGTTATGGGAATTGAAAACGATACTTCGACAAGCTCAACCGCCACGTTGAACTTGAAAGTGCTTGCCCGTCCATAGCTTTGTCGAACGCGAAAAATCGAAGTTGAACCGGTTTTTAACTTCACACTTCCCGCGTCCCGCTTCCCGCTTCAAGCTTTTTTTATCTTCTTTAATATATGTCTTGCTCGTGCTTTAAAACCCGAACTCTGCATTTGAAAATCGCGTTCCAAAATAAGTACCAATTCAGGGTGGATCTAATCAAACTCATGGCCTAACAGATATAACGAATTCATGGCATATGCTTTAGGAGCAATTTTTTCGTCATTGATCATCCAGTCGAAGCAAACTTCGATGATTTTTTCCCGATGGCTTAGCGTTAAGTTTTCTTGCGTTGTGTTTTGGTTTTTTGAGTAAAAAGCTGTCATCAAATGTTCACATACTTTTGCGACAGGCCTGACGGAAATGAACGCGGTGGATCTGTTTTGTAAATGGATCTAAATGCGGAATAATACTTTCAATGTGTTCACTACACATAAATTCGAGAACCCATGCAGCTCTGCAAGATATCTTGTCATCTACCCTAAAAA
>JBDTKP010000144.1:0-11114 GCA_039935255.1 Gelidibacter sp.
AAACCTTGGACACAGTCAGGATTCAATGAGAAAAACACCTTTTGTTGGTAACCAAGCGGTAAGAACAATTGCGCTTTGAATAAAACTTGCTGTGTGATCTCATGAACCTTGATTTCCATGTCGTTGAGCATTGATTGCGTTAGAGGATGGTAGAGTAGTGGTAATTGTTTTATTTTGAGCTTGTCCAATTTCTGAAGTAAACAGTCCTTTCTATTTGGACCAATCCAACGCGATAATTCATTACTACCTTCATTGGGATCATACAAATAGAATTTATAAATAATTTCCAAATGGATAGGACCATCTGTAGCCATGAAAATCACATCCAACTCACCAATAGTTCTTTTACCTTCTTGTATCTGGACGTTTTCTGCCAGAATATGACGCGTAGTATCAGCAATCAATTGATGGGATACAAAACGCTCCACCAATTTGCCCAAACGGAGGTGGCGAGGCACTTTTTCTGTAAAGAGTAACGCTACGGAATCCCTTAAAACACATTGTTTTAGGCCATAAACTTCTGTATTGTGCCACAATAACGGTGTGTTCAAATAGCCTTCAAAATTCCGCTGTAAATCATCTGTACCCATAGATTCCTATGGCAAATTACAAATATATTTTAAACTTATAATTGCAAGACCACGCTAATACTCATATCTTTGTACATCTTATTAAGATTTAACCGCTTAAGCACCACAAAGCAATGTCTGTAAAAACAGTTTCAGAAAACTTAGAACGTCAAACAGGAAAAGATTTATACAACTATCAAAAAAATGCCATTGACAAGGTGTTTAAGGCTTTTGATGAAGCACCTGATGATTATCATTTGCTATACCAGTTGCCAACAGGTGGTGGAAAGACTGTGATTTTCTCTGAATTTGTAAGGCAATATTTAAAGAATCACGATAAAAAAGTTGTCATCTTAACGCATCGTATTGAATTACTTAAACAAACGTCAAAAATGTTGACGGAATTCAACGTCAGCAATAAAGTGGTGGATAGCAAGGCTAATTTGGATGACCAAGAAGACTACAGTTGTTATGTGGCGATGGTAGAAACTTTGAACAACCGACTTCAAGAAGGCATGTTGGATATTTCTAATGTAGGCTTGCTCATTATTGATGAGGCACATTACAACTCATTTACCAAACTGTTCAAATACTTTGAAAACACCTTTATACTTGGTGTAACAGCAACCCCATTGAGCTCCAATAAGGATTTGCCAATGAAGGACAATTACAATGAACTCATTACAGGTGAAACTATTGAATCGCTTGTTGAGAATAATTTCCTCTCATCTGCTGAAACCTATCAGTATAATGTAGGATTAACTTCGTTAGAAGTAGGTTCCAACGGCGATTACACCGTTAAATCTTCTGAGGATTTATATACCAATACCGACATGCTCAAAAAAGTGGTGTACGCTTATGAGCAACATTCTTTAGGTAAAAAAACATTGATTTTCAACAATGGTATCAACACGTCTTTGCATATATATGACACCTTTAAAGCAGCGGGGTACACCATTGCGCATTTGGATAATACTGCTACAAAAAAGGAACGTAAAGCAATTTTAAAATGGTTTAAGGAAACTCCGAGTGCCATTTTAACTTCCGTAAGTATTTTGACTACAGGGTTTGATGAGCCTTCCGTAGATACTATCATTCTTAACAGAGCTACTAAATCTTTAGCATTGTATTACCAGATGGTAGGACGTGGGTCACGTATTTATAAGGACAAGGAAGTGTTTAAGATCATCGATTTGGGCAATAACATGCACCGATTTGGTCCCTGGGGTTCAGATATTGACTGGCAAAAAATATTTGGTTCGCCAAATTATTATTTAGATACCATTATCAATGACGATGATATTGAAGCCAATTTCAAATATGAGATGCCGGATGTGATCCGTAAGGAATTCGCTAAATCTGAAGAGGTGTATTTTGACATGAAACAGGCGTATATTGATTCGGTCAATAAAGGCGATTCATCCAAAGTCCTTTTAGAGCAATCCATTGCACACCATACTAAAATATGTGTTGAAAATAGTGAGGATGTTTATGATTCCTTGGCGTTGATGAAATTATTGGAAGATGATATTAATCACCGCTTGGAACGCTACACGCAGTGCATTAGTAAAAGTACGTTCAACTTTGTGAAATGGCTTCATGATGATTACCGTATGAAACTGCGTGCTTATATCAGAGAAAACTTTGATACTGTTTTTGAAGAAATTCATGGTCATCCGCCGGTTGAGTAGACTTTATTTAAATCCTGGGTAGTATTACGCAGAGATACGCAGATATTATGGGACACACTGAAAATTAGAATTATCTAATTTCACAGAGATGCACCGAGGAATTACTGAGAATAACCATCTAGATGGGCTAATGTCCATTGATTTTATGGACACAGATTTCACGGATTGACACGGATTTGCGGACAAGAATTAGTTAAACTAAGGAAATATTTAGAATACACCTTAACATCTTTGAGGCTCTGGGAGAAATTCTTTGAAAATTGGGATACAGATTCCACGGATTTACACGGACAGGCCACTACTAGTTAAACTAATCAAATCTTTATAATAGCGCACCTTAGCGGCTCTGCGAGGAAGTCATTGAGTATAATGAACACAATGGGTTCCAACTCAACATCTCACTAGGATAATTTTGATTAATTTTATATGGAAAGGCGCACATTTATTAGCTCAACCACGCAAATCTTTAAGGCACCTTAAAGTCTTCGCGAATCTACGAGAAAATAGCATAGACAGAATTAATATTTCAATAATATTACGTAAATTAATGGTTATGAAAGTCTTACTAATGTATAGCGCTGCATTTATATTATTGATGGGTTGTGGTTCAAGCAGGTCCTTCACAGAACAGGAAAACCAAGCCTATCAAAATTTACAGGAGTTGGTAGCTTCGAAATCTTTTGAGATTGTTTCCAATAGTGCTAGTCCAAATGCCTCAGCGGCATTCAGTAGAGTCGCAAATTCTAACATCTTAGGCCCAGGAAACAATGCTGCAAACATAGATATCAGTAGTAATTCTAATCATTTAACCATTAAAGGCGATAGTATTCAAGGATATTTGCCGTTTTTTGGAGAACAGAATTTTGGCGGTGGCTATAACGGGAATCATTCAGGCATTACATTTAATAATATCCCCAAAGATTATCAGGTCATCCATAACGATAAGAAACATGCTGTGGACATTCAATTTAAAATTAATGACCAATACCGCCATAGCGACCACTATAGTATTATAATTACATTATACTTAAACAACAGAAGTATGATAAGAGTACAATCTACAACACGAAGTTCTATAGAATATACGGGACTTGTCCGTAAGCTTGAAGATAGTAAGAACTAATACTGACTTTCTATTTCTAAAATATTCTATTTTACATAATATAAATTATAGAACAAATGACAATGCCAAGTTGTTTAGATCCAAATGCATTGTATTGGCTGACATGGTCTAAAAATCGTAATTTTTTTACTTTTCATCATTGTATCTTATCCGTGTTCTTGAAAAATTTCTATAGATTTACGTTTTTTAAAATTAATCACTTAAATATAATCAAACTCATAACAGAGTGATTTCATTTTAATATAAAGCTCTGTTTTCTTTATTTAATAATTAAAATTATAAACCCCAATTAATATTTAACATGAAAAATAACCTTGCAATTTTATTAACCATTGTGACCCTTTTCTCTTGCAGCACTGATAATTCAGAGCCTGAAACGCCTAAAAATGATGCAAAAGAAATATTTTCCTTTGCCTTCAGAGCTTCTGACAATGACCAATTGAGTAATGACATCTTTGCCAAAATTGACCAAAACACTAAGACAATTACGGCTAATATTAATAACGAAGCAGCGATGAAATCATTAATTCCAGAAATCGGTATATCTGATAACGCTAGTATTTCTCCCAATCAAACTGTAGCTCAGGATTTTAGTAAGCCCATACAATATATCGTAGAGGCAGAAGATAATACTAAAGTGATATATACTGTTAATCTCATCTTGATAAGTGATGCTAATCAAATGCTATCATTTGTCTTTAAAGCAGCTGACAATAATAATTTAACTAACGATGTCATAGGGGTTATAAATCATGATACAAAAGAGGTTAAGGCAATATTACCATCAGGAATAGAATCCCGATCATTAATACCAACGATACAATTTTCTGATAGGGCATCTGTACAGCCAAAAAGCGGAGAACAACAAGACTTCACTAAACAATTGACCTATTCAGTAGTAGCAGAAAATGGTTTTAGAAATAATTATAAAGTTAATATTTCCGTCAAGATCAGTGATAAAGAGAGAAATGCATTAAAAGCCATTCATTTAGCAAATCCTACCAACACGCTGAATTGGGATTTTACAGAGGATACTAATGTTTCTTGGGAAGGCGTTGGTATTGTAAATGGAGAAGTAAAAAGTTTATCCATTCCTATTGATCATAATATTACAACTATACCTACAGAAATTGGTGATTTAGTTAACCTAAATTCTTTAAGGATTAATAGTAATCGTCAAATTGGAAGTTTCCCAGAATCAATTAAGAATTTAATAAATATCGAAGAATTAGATTTGAAACTTACGGGTTTAAAAGGTTTTCCAATTGGAATTCCTTATATGACAAAACTAAGGAAATTGAATTTAAGCAATAATACGATAATTTCGCTCCCTTCAAACATTGGAAATCTAAAAAACTTGGAAGAGTTTAGAGCGTCTTACAGTTCTTTAAATAATTTTCCAGTTGAATTGACGACGCTTACAAATCTTAAAATTTTAGATTTATTTAGTAATTCTGGTATTGCAACCATACCCACAGAAATTGGAAATCTCGTAAAGCTTTCTATTTTAAATTTACATGGTGGCTCTATAACTGACATACCTTCAACCATCGGAAACCTTACTAACCTAGACTATTTGGACATCGCTGTTAATAAGTTAACCAGTGTTCCATCTGAGTTGGGGAATTTGGTGAATCTTACGAAATTATTTATGCGTACAAACCAGTTAACAAGTCTACCTGTTGAAATTGGAAACCTAACAAAACTCAAAGAATTAGAAATATGGGGTAATGTATTTACCAGTATTCCCCAAAAAGTTTGTGATTTAAAAAATACAGGAACAAAAATCACTAAAGACGATAACGTGACTTGTAATTAACAGGTCAACATTTTATATTTGATAGAGAAAAAAGCTGTTTCAAAGTTCATTGAAATGGCTTTCTCATTTCACATCTTAATGGTAATTAAAAATCTCTTTTTAATGCATTATTTATATAAGTCTAGTCAAGTACTCGCCTATTTACTGTGTTCCTGATAGTGCTTCTTAATTCATTCCTAAGCGTCAATATATCTTAAAGAACCATCCAAAATAACATCAATAAAAATATCTAAAGGACGTATTCATCTTGTGCAAAATTTATGACAGGCTATATTTAATCAAATATTTTGATATTTAAATTAGTAATTCTAAGCTTATCAGAAAATTTAAGGGTTTATTGCTTTACATCAGGTAAAATAGAATCAAAGCAGGTCACATAAGCTAATGCATCTTATATTCTGTTTAATTATGGTAACAGATCAATTCTTCACCTAAAGTATTTACCTTGCCATAAATATAGCCAACAACAAAAAACAACGCCATGATCATTCCTAAGCTCCATTACATTTCTCAAGGAAACTCACCAAAAGAACATCTTGAAAATATTCAAAAGGCATGCTCATCTGGTGCTGAATTAGTCCAATTACGTTTAAGAGATATCTCTGAAAAAAAACACATCAAACTAGCTCAAGAAGTACGGGAAATCACCTCTCATTTTCAAACCAGATTAATTATAAACGATGATTACAAAATTGCGAAAACGGTTAAAGCGGATGGCGTGCATTTGGAAGAATCAGATGTTTGCCCAATTGTAGTCAGAGATTATTTATACACCTGGCAAATGATCGGTGGTACCGCTAACACCTTTCAAGATTGCGAAACATTAATAGAAAAAGACATCGATTATATTGGATTAGGCCCTTTTAGATTTACCACAACCAAACCCAATTTACCTCAAATTTTAGGGTTAAATGGCTATACTGCAATCGTGGAAACCTTAGACACTGAAAAACCAATTATTGGTGTTGGCGGCATTACCACAGAAGATGTTACAGATATTTTGGCTACGGGTATTTCAGGAATTGCAGCGTCTGAAGCAATTACTAGAGATTTTAATAGCATAAAATTATTTAATCAACTGCTAAATGCATCGTCAACAGCGGAACAACGACATACGTTTGAATAGGATGAAGTTCTGTGAATTATCTAAGAATTCTCCTATAGAGCAAAGTATTATCTATATTTCAAGTAGCTCGCCTAGAATTGGGCAAAGGAATTACAAAGCTTCAGAAAGAGATTGCCATTTTGAGGTCAATCCTATTTTTCTTTGAATGTATATTTATATTAAATGCCATTCTTAAATAATCGAAGGTGCCTCCCTCCTACGCTTAATGTCGTCTCAAGGCAAACTTAAACTGCCGTTTTCCGAAGAAAAACAAGAACACACCTTTAATTAGTTTTCAATTTTGTTGAGATCTTTCAATAAGTTGATAGCAAAATAGGATATCATCAGCGCTGCAACTCCAATACAGAACCACATAAACCAAGGTTGTTGCCAAAAAGAGGTTATTTGTGATGCGGTTTTATCTGAATGTTCATAAACAACTGCGCCTATAAGAACTATGGGTAACTGACTTTCATTCGTGTAGGTCACATCAGAAATGTCATAATCAGGAAAATCTAATTTATTGTTACCAGCAGTTAATTTATAGGTTTCTGTCGTCTTTAAAGCGGCGACCAAATAAACAGGTTCTTGCGTAAATTGAAGGTCCTTAATTTCCAATTTCGGGTTGTCCTTATTGTCAATTTCCAAATATATTTCTTTCTCTACAGCCCTCGGAATATCAAACACCAATTCTTCATCTGAACGTATCGTTAAAGCCGATATGTGCTGTCGATAGGATTCCATACTGCGTTTCACTTGGCGTTCCTTTAACGTGAACAATGTCGCATTTCGGCTATAAAGTTCGGGTGCAGTAATCGCTATTCGAATCTGATCAATAACTTCAGGTCTTTCAAAAGTGATATGAATTATGGTCTTTTTATCCTTTTCTGAATAGGCGATGCTTTCTTTTGGAATTTCCAGCATTGTTTTAGGCACCGTGGTTATTGTCTGACTAGCACCCGTCCCTATTTTCAAGAGATTTACAGGTAATGAATGCCGATCATCGAAAACAATTTTCAGGTAAGGGTATCTGCACAATGGAAACTGAATCGTCTTATAAACGCTAGTTTCCTTCGGATGATTCAACTGGTTTAATTGCCCATTATTAACAAGTCCAAACCATTCCTTTTGATCATTACTTCCTTCTAAACGGTAGGTTTTACTGCCCTGGTAATTGGCAAATAAAAGTACCGCATTCTCAATAGTTTCAAATGGATTGTTGAAAACATAGGTTGAGATTGTGTCGGCGATTCGCGTATTGGAAATAATAGGAAATTCTGTAAATTCAGAAATGTTGGTTTTAACATAAACCTTAGTAGGTTGCACAAAATAAGGCACTTGATTGCCTTTGCTATCCCAAATTCTAAAGTCGCGCAAATCAGGTGTTGCATAAGAACGGATACTATGAGGAATACGGATACTGTATAATCCATCTTCTATTACAGCTTCTATCGTGCCATTTACCAAGGGCGATTGGGCAAAAATCATGCTTCCCCAAAGCATTATGAAAAACTTAATCGATTTTATCATTCTCAGGGATTTTGGCTACGTCAATTACTAAAACTTTAATTTTTTGATATACAAATGAAATAATCAGAATGAGTACGCCCAAAAGGATGAACGCGATAATTTTTCCTGTTTCGGAAACATTGCTGATATCATACGCAAATAGTTTCACAATGGTTAATCCTAATAACGTGAGCGCAATAATGCGCAACTGTTTAATTTGCTTTTTAATACCCAAAAGTAAGAATACAAAGGCTAAAATGCCCCATAATACTGGAAGTCCGGTTTTTATAATTTTATATCTGGCAGAGGAAATCATTTCATAAACCGTTGCGTCATTTGATGAAAAACCCATAAAATGAAGTCCCTGCAATATGACTTCTGTACTTGCCATAAACACAATTACAAAAACAGCACCCCATAAAGTAAATTTAGCATTGAAAGCTGAAAACACTTTTTGTTTTTTATTACTGTGATACAATAAATACCAAAAATATAGCATAACAATCAGTGATAAGATATGCAGATAATAAGCAATATGTGTATGCGTGTCATTGATTAAATTATCTCGCTGCTCCAAAAAGGGAATTCTGGAAAAAATAAATGCAAATACCAAGCTGTTCCAAATGGCGACGATATTGATAATCTTCACATGGACTGAAGTTTTATTTCTATATAATATGAAGCACAAAGCAGCAGTAAAGATCAGATGATAGAACACAGCAATGGCCAAGAGGTCAATGAATGTAAAATGGGCATTGGCTTGATAAGCTACCTCAAAAATGCCTACAAAATAGCCAACTATTATGGCAAGGATTTGGATTATTATACGGTATGTTTTCGGATTGAACGTAAAACCAAATTTTGATAATTTTTCTGTTTCATGGCGCAAGAGGATTCCAACGCCAACCAACGACCCAACTACAAATAGGCCGCCAATAAAAATAGGATTGGCTATGAGGCTTAGGTTCGTCTCTGTCGTGACATATCGAGGCCAGTCCATCAACAAACTCACAAGCATTAACATCTGGACTATAACCGCTGCAAAACGGTAGCTTTTTATTTGCGATTTCTGTGCCAACCACATCAATAGTACAGCTTCGGCCGCCCAGAACATCGTAATATTATTTCCAGAAAACTGAACTGGGATGGCTAGTGTAATAAAGGTTAGGGTTAGGCCAATTAATAAATACACCGCTATTTTGTCCAAACCAAATTTTCGATATAAAAGTGATGCATAAGCCAGATTCAGCAAGGCTAGAAACGCTGTAAATAACCCGGAGAACTGAGGTTTATAATTGGCTAGCACCAGCATGCCAATGCCATAAAAAACAAAGTTATTGACTGCCAACAAGACCAATTGCAGTTTTGAGAAGCTGTCTTTAGTTCGCAAATTGTTGATGATGTTGGTTGCAATAAAAATCAGATAAAAAATAAATCCAAAAACTAGAGCGCCCATATAATGTGGGGTTTCAGCGTCCATCTCTGTGACCACCCACCCCGCAAACAAGAAACTGGTAAATATAAATGCGAGAACATGCACCACGTGCCATTTTTTGAAATACGCAAGCGCCAAGATGCCAATATCTAAAATGGCGATATATGTAAACAACACAATGTAATTTCCACTACCTGTGCTGACCATAAAAGGCACCAAGAAACCGCCAATTAATGATAATATGGCGAGTTCCATGCGATTATATGATAAGGAAATCAAACAACTGAAAGCAGTTATAAGGACCATGATCCCGAAGGCAACATTTTGCCCAAATAATTGGTATTCATGATATGCAATGGCAATGGTAAAGTAGAAAATAGCGATCGCTCCAGCAACCAAAACAGAGCTGAAAGGTGCATATTTTTGACGCAGTTTATGGGCGATGAACAGCACTAGACTTCCTGCTAAGATTCCAATGCCCACACGTGCAGGTTCATTGATCCAATCCTTATCGATCGCAAATTTCACAAAATAGCTGATCCCCAAAACTAAAATAAGAATCCCTATTTTGTTAATTAAGTTTTCTCCGATAAATTTTTCAAGATCAGGATTCCGTTCTTTAAAGCGTTCCCAGAAACTCGGTTGTGGCTCTTGAATAACTTCTTCAATTGGTGCTGCTGTCATGACAGGATTAGTCTCAGCCAGAACCATTTCGGGGACATTGATTTCTACTTCTTCTTTAATAATTGGTGGAATGGGCGCTGTCACTACAATTGGTGGTGTCACAACAGGAGTTTCTACTGGAGGCTCCACGGTTTCTGCAACTGTTTCCTTCACGATTTCCTTTTCAACAGTTTTAGTACCTGCTTTATAGTGTGACAACAAACTGTTGAGCTTTTCGTTCAGAAGATTGATTTCCTCTTTTAAATTGAGACTTTCTTTACTGTATCTCCTATTCTGGAAAATCAATAAAACGATAACAATAATTAACAGGGTGAATTCCATAGGTTAGTTTTGGTTAGCTGGATATCTTATGAATAGACTAGGGCAAGGTAACTTTAATTTTAAAAGTAGGTGTCAAAGATGAATTGAAAAAGTTAAAGAACTCAGTTATTTTAAATTACGAACGGAGGGATTTACGATAATATCAATCCGGCCCTTCGATACTTCCTCCTGCGTCGGACACTCAGGGACCTTAAATTTGCAAACCATTTCAAAATCGGCCACTCCAGAATCTCTCCAAGGCAACCGAGTGAATTCCAAAATGCGAAGCGATTTTGGAATTAGTATCGAGGTCACAATTATTTACTATCTTTATTACATGGCTAAAGGCTTTACATACATCTTATTATGCTTTGACAATTCCTATTATACAGGAAGTACTAAAAATTTAGAACTTAGGCTTGAACAACATCTAATGGGTGAAGGTTCTAATCATACCAAAAAACGACTGCCCGTTAAATTGATATACTTTGAGGAATATGACAGGATAGATTTTGCTTTCTATAGGGAGAAACAAATACAAAAATGGTCACGTAAGAAGAAAGAAGCTTTAATTTCTGGTGAATGCAATTTACTACCTCAATTGGCGAAAAAGATTTTCAAAAATGAGGAAAACTAAAGCCGGCCCTTCGATACACCCTCCTAAGGTCGGGCACTCAGGGACCTTGATTTTGTAAAGTATTTAAGAATCAAAAACTCCAATACCTTTCTCAGGTAACCGAGTGAATTGCAGCACGCGAAGAAGTGCTGGAATTAGTATTGAGGTCCCTTCGATACACCCTCCTAAGGTCGGGCACTCGGGACCTTGATTTTGCGAAATATTAAAGGAGAACACTTCAGAACCTTTCTCAGGTAACCGAG
>JBDTKP010000145.1:0-13708 GCA_039935255.1 Gelidibacter sp.
TTCTGCTGAGGCGTTAGTACTTCTGTTGCTAAAGTAGTTCAGTATATTTTGATAATGGATTGACATGGAGTCAACACAAAAAGTTGTGGGATTTTAAATTTAAGCATAAATTGTTGTTAGCTATATATAAAGAATTCTAAACATGTCAAAACCTAAAGGTCAAAAAAACACTAAAAATAAGGCTAAACATACCAAGCTTCTTGATAGAAAAATCAATAAGCAAAAAGCTGAAAAAGCACTTCGGAAGGAACGGCTTAAGGCTATAGTTAATAAAGCAAATGAGCAGTAATTTTGGTTAGAAAATGATACATCTTTAATGAGAATGCGTCCTAGGAAAACGCCAGTCTTAGAATGGAATAAACATCAATAAAAGAACCCAAAGATCCTTTTCAGAGGTTTTTGGTGGAGATTAAGTTTTTATATACAGATTTACAGTTTTCCTGTGTTTACCAGAATCTAATAAAGGTATTCCGTCAACATACCTGATTTCGAAGTCAGCGTCCTCACCAAAATGTGATTTAAATTCTTGTATTAGTTCTAATTCCTTTGTAAATCCGCTTGGGCAATTAATTTTAAATAGATAAGATTTTTCTTCAAGTTGTATCAGTTGAAATTGATCTATTTCCAAATACTTCCACATCGTTGTAGCAACGATGAATGGAGATATAATTTCTCCAGAGGTATTATAAAGGAGATCCACCTTACGGCCTTCAACAGTTTTTAGATAAGTTTTTCCATTTTCCTTGATTTTGATCCCCATATCTCCTGTGTCGTACCTAACTAGAGGCGTTGCATAATTATATAAATCCGTTAAAACTATACGTCCAAATGAGCCATCTTCAAGAAGTTCATCACGATCTGGATGGAAAATTTCAACGAAATAACTTGCCGTATTTATGAGGAAGCGGTCACTATCAACTTCTTGCTGAGCGATAATACCATTTTCTAAATTACTGTATCTGGCAACTACAGGGCATTTAAATAATTTTTGTAGTTTTTGTCGGGTCTCACTAGAAAGTCCTTCGGCCATAGTAATAACTCCAGAAAATTCACAGTGCAAATCATATATATTATTCTTTTCGCAATATTTAATGATTTGTTCCAATGCCGAAACATAGCCTAAAACGGTATGTACTTTCTGTGAATTATTTTGAAATCCATCTATCAGCTTTTTAATCTCCTTGTTATTCAGATTTTTAACGTCTATTGTGGAGATGTTTTGGACTTTGTAATGCCACGAAGCTCGCATATTTTCTTTACCCCATATCTTTAAATAAACCAATTTATTTCCCAAATCATAGCCGCCTTTATTGCCAAAATAAAGGGTATCTGCATAATTCCGTGATTTCTTATTTTTGTCGTGATAAACTGTAAATGGAGTTCCTGTTGAACCAGAGGTTGACATTTTAATTAAACCTTTTTCTTCAAAATTGTTCGCTCTAAATTCATTAAAATTTAATTTAATTATCGTCTTATTAATTATTAAAAAGTTGTTAATGCTTTTAAAATCAATATTTCTATAATAAGGAACATTTTTCACAACGTGTAAGAGCAAATTGTCCAGAGCTATTAAGGGCAGGTCATTCTGGGATTCAAAATGATTTTTGATGTCTTTATAGTGACTTCTTATTTTTGAGCCATTAAGACTGTCGTTAAGCTTAAATGAAAAACTTGTAATATTCATGATATTGATTTTGCCATTTTAATGAATTCCTATAAGCAAACCTTTCTCTAGATTTACACTATATACCATTACATATATTTTGAACATTTAAGCATTTCGAAACATAAACGATGAAGCATCAAAATAGGCGCGATTTTGTCCTAAGAATTTCATCTTAAGTAGACCAAAATGTCTTCATTTAGAAATTTCCATCTCAATTTTTCATATAAAAAAATATTATAAAATGAATTTCAAGCCATTTATCGAGATGTTCTATGGTATATATAAAGATAGTTATTTATATGCAACACCAGAGTATGAATCTAGAGGAATACCTATTGTTAAAAACAATTCGATTTAAGGAGAATTTTGCAATCCTTAATTCCGTTAGCGTTACTATTTCTAACTCCTAATCACATACTTTAAGGTTCAATGGAATTAAAAATTAAGCTGCTTTTTTATTCTTTTAATTGAAAAGAAGCTAACTATAAAATCTCCAATATCCGCTCCAAAGCCATGCCACGAGAACCTTTAATTAAGAGAAAAGAATCTCGAACCGGATGAGTCTGAAGATTTAATTTTAAATCATTGAAGGTCTCAAATTTTTCAATTGTTGAAAGGTTCACCTTTGTTTTGTAAAAGTTCTTGCCAACGAGATAAACTTTCCCCAACGCGTTTTTCTCAAGATAATCTACAATAAACTGATGTTCGTTTTCAGCCGTTGGACCCAATTCAAACATATCTCCAAAAAAAATCACTTTCTGTTCTTGGTGCAATTGTTTGAAATTTTCTAAAGCTGCCAACATGCTGGTTGGATTGGCATTATAGGCATCCATTATGATAGTGTTTCCCTCTTTCTGTAAAATTTGTGATCTATTATTGGTTGGGGTATAGTCTTCAATAGCGCTTATAATGTGCGAAGGTTCCACTTTAAAGTAGGATCCAATAGCAATAGCTACGGCAATGTTGTTAAAGTTATATGTGCCTGTGAGTTGACTTTTAATTACGGATTTATTATAACGAAGGGTCACGTAGGGTTGCGTGTTGATGATTTCCAACAAGGTATTTGAGGAGGTGCGCAAACCGAATTTATAGACCTTATCGCAATGTAAGGTCTGTTTCACTTGTTCAGCATCATTTTCATTTACAAAAATGATTTTGTTATGGTTTTTTAAATAATCATACAATTCTGATTTTGCTTTTATAACGCCTTCTAAACTTCCAAAACCTTCAAGGTGTGCTTTGCCAAAGTTAGTAATCAATCCATAATCTGGTTGAGCGATCTCGCACAGCAAAGCAATTTCTTTGGGATGATTAGCGCCCATTTCTACAATGCCAATCTCCGTAAACTGGTTCATTTGCAATAGGGTCAAAGGAACCCCTATATGATTGTTTAAGTTGCCTTTTGTGGCAGTTGTTTTATATTTTTTCGACAATACGGTATTAATTAATTCCTTGGTCGTGGTTTTTCCATTGCTACCAGTAAGAGCAATAATGGGAATCATTAAGTGGTGTCTGTGAAATGTTGCCAGTTGTTGCAAAGCTTCGAGAGCATTGTCAACCAGAATGTACCGCTCATCTATAGCATATCGCTTTTCGTCAACAACGCAATATTTTGCTCCGGATGCCATGGCACTACTCGCAAATTCATTGCCGTTAAAATGCTCTCCTTTCAACGCGAAAAAAAGACAATCCTTGTCAATTTTTCGAGTGTCGGTACAAACAACAGTACATTTTTTAAAATGCTGATAAAGTTCTTCTACAATCATAAAATAAATGTAATAAAAAAGTCCTAACTGAGTGTTAGGACTTTTATAATTTTCAAATATAACTAAAAATTATTGTCTTGTTTTATTTGCGTTTTTTGATTTAGAACCAACTCTTGACATGGCGCATCTAAAGCCAATATAGTCTGTAGCCATATCTTGTGGAAAATAACGACGTTGTGCTGGGTCAATCCAGTAGGCTCTATCTTTCCAAGAACCACCTTTGTAAACTCTTACATTATCATTAATTAAAGACGTTCTATCATTCGATTTGTCAAATGTTTTAATAATAGCTCCTGTTGAGTCTGCAGTTACTTGATGTTTTGGAGAATTATACATCTGGCGCGTTCTAGAGTCATCAGTCGCTCCTTCATCTTCGCTAAAGTTATCACTGTAGTGGCGTGATGATTTTCTATCCCCATCTCTAAAGTTTCTGTTATCACTCGTATCAAAGTTTGTTTTAAGGTAAGAGTCGTCAGAATTGATAGGCACTTGCAATATGGTACCTGGTAAATTTCTTGGTACAACTTGCCCATTGCTTAAAGTGTCATAAACAATATCTTGAGTAGTCACTACTTTTACCGTTCCATCTTCATTAATCGCATTTTTGGTATAAACGTTTCCACGGTAGTAGTTGAAATCATTGAACTCATCATCAACCATAGGTCTATAAACGTCAGCAACCCATTCTGCAACGTTTCCGGCCATATCATAAATTCCGAAATCATTAGGCAAATAAGATTTTACTGCATTTGTGATATCAGCCCCATCATCAGACCAACCTGCAATTCCACCATAATCACCTTTTCCTTGCTTAAAGTTTGCCAATTGGTCGCCTCTAGTCTTTCTTTTTCCAGATCGGGTGTATTGCCCACTCCAAGGATATTTTTTTCTACCGCGAATAGCGTTGTAGTTTCTTAATTCATTCAAACCAAGTGCTGCATATTCCCATTCTGCTTCAGAAGGTAAACGGTACTCTGGAGATATAATTCCAGACTCTCTCTTTGCATAGATATTAATAGGATTGCCTTCGGCATCAGTTTGCTGTCTTCTTTTGCCACCTTCAAGTATTTCAGCGTTGCCACCATAAGTAGAGCTAGGAGAATTAATGTAGGTATCCGTATTAAAATTAGAATCCGCAGTCACATCAGTTATACGGGAGTCTCTTTTTAAATAGCCGCCTTTCTCCAAATACAATTCGTTGACTCTGTCAGTTCTCCAGCTTGCGAAATCAACAGCTTGAATCCAGCTAACCCCAACTACAGGATAATCCCCGTAACCTGGGTGACGCAAATAGTTTTCTGTCATCATTTCGCTATAACCAAGACGGTTTCTCCAAACTAATGTGTCAGGTAAAGCACTTTTATAGATCAATTTAAAATTAGGATCGTCTGGTGGGTATACACGTTTGATCCAGTCTAAATATTCTAAATACATTTTGTTAGTCACCTCACTTTCATCCATGTAAAAGGATTGGATATGCTGTTGACTAGGCGTGTTGTTCCAATCATGCATAGGATCATCCTGCACTTTTCCCATAGTAAAGGTACCACCTTCAACAAAAACTAAACCTGGGGAGGTCTCTTGTTCTTTAAAATTGGTGTTGTATTGAAAGCCTCCACTCTTATCGTTTATTTTCCATCCAGTGGCTCTGGACTCGTTTGATGAAGAGGATTTTTTACAACCAACCATTGCTAAAGAGAGCACTAGGGCAAATGCAATCCTTATATTAATGATGTCTTTCATATCCATACTTTTAAGTAAGTTGATTAAATTTAGTGACGCAATATAGTAATTAAAGAGAAACGAGCAAGCGTTTTTTTCAAATAGATTCAAAAAAAACTGCATTTCATCCCTTTTTTCGGACATCACGTCGGATTTTTGGTGTTTTTGTCGATGTATTTACTGTTTGAATAACGGCGGATAAAAATAAATATTGTTGTAATTTTGAATAAAAGCGGGAACTTGATAATAAGAAACATGAGCAACCGTTATTCTTTCTATATATTTAGCTGTTTCAGTTGGCAAAAATAAGATTAAATTGCGATAATTTTTTGAAAAAGATTCACACATACTAATGAGAATAAAGTTTTTACTGCTTTTTGTTTTAATATCAGCTTTAGGCTTTTGTCAAGAAAAACGGTTCGACATTAAATGGAACGGCACGGTGTTATTGGAAACGGCCTCTTCGGCTATAACAGTGCCTTATTTTGATAAAGACCATTTCAGTTTTGACACGACTACGGGACTTAAGTTTTTCGCAGATTGGCCCACTGATGGAAATATTAATAGAAATTCGGTGCGGCTTATTGATATATCTTATGCTGTTATTTCTGATGATGCATTGAAATCCATTCCTGTTGAAACGATTCCTTCAACTCCAAAACTACATTTTGAAAATACGACCGCTAGAAATAAGAAATATGCTTACTTTGAATTGACACCTATTATTAATGACAATGGCATTTATAAAAAGATTACTTCTTTTACAATAGCCTATAACACATCTGCCAACAGAGGTCTGAATAATTTCTCTAATCAAACTCATGCCGTGAGTAATTCTGTGCTCAATTCAGGAAGTTGGTACCGTTTTTATGTGGATAAGTCGGGCGTTTTTAAATTGACCAAAAGTTTTTTGAATGGACTTGGGGTCAACACGAATATTGTAGATCCACGCACGATTAAAATTTATGGGAATGGCGGTGCGATGTTGCCATTGCCAAATTCAGAGCCTTATCCTATTGATCTTACCGAAAACGCTATAAAATTTGTAGGAGAAGAAGATGGCGTTTTTGACAGTAATGACCATATCTTATTTTATGCAGAAGGAACGTCGGGATATAGCGCAGACAGCAATACCAATCATAATGTGTTTACCGATAAGAGTTATTATTATGTAAACGTGAGTGGTGGTCCAGGTAAGCGTATGCAAACTATGCCGCAGCCCGCAGGCGCTTCAACCTATACAATCAACACCTTTCAAGATTACCAATTTCATGAAGTGGACGAAGTTAATATTGTGCGTGTGGGAAGACGTTGGTTTGGCGATAGATTTGATATAGAAAGTGAAAAAAAGTTTGACTTTAATTTTCCTAATCTTATCACATCAGAGCCTGCCCACATTAAGGTTTATGCTGCATCCACTTCTGAAGTGGCAACAAGTATGTCCGTTAAAGTCAATTCAACGGTAGTGGCAAATTTTGGGTTTGCCCCGATCAATTCTCCTATTTTGGCGGATGGAAAGTTTTTTAATAGTACTAATGTCATGCTAAACTCGCCTGACGTAACTGTTCATTTAAACTATGATAATTCAGGAAATCCAACAGCCCATGGGTATTTGGATTATATATCTATTGAGGCGACCAGAGGTTTGGTTTTTGAAGGGAAGCAATTCATCTTTAAAAACAATAAGGTGGCAACTATCCCCGGTATTGTGGAATACACCATGACCAACGCCTCGCTCATTTCAGAAATTTGGGATATTAGTAATAAATATGATGTGACCCGTGCTATTCATACGGAAGGCAATTCGGTACTCAATTTTAAAGCGGTCTCGGGCATCCCAAAAAAATACTTGGCCGTCACACCTTCAGATTATTTTACGCCTTTAAGGGACAGTAAAACGAGTATTGGTAATCAGAATATTAAAGGTACTATTTTTAAGAATGAGCAAGGTCAGTTTAAAGATGTTGACTACATCATCATCTCACCAAACAACTTAGTCTCTCAGGCCGAACGATTGGCACAAATCAATAGAGATCAAAACAATCTTAATGTCAAAGTAGTCACGCTTAATGAAATTTATACCGAGTTCAGTTCAGGGAATCAGGATATTGCTGCTATCAGAAATATGGTGCGTTATGTTTATCACAATGCAAGTACAACAGATAAACGACTAAAATATTTATGCCTCTTTGGCGATGCCTCTTTTGATTATAAGGATAGAATTCCAAATAACACCAATATTGTTCCCTCATGGCATTCCGTGGACAGTTTTAGTTTGACCAATGCCTTCGTATCGGATGATTTTTATGGCATGATGGACGAGAATGAAGGTGATATGGCGGCATCAAATAAGTTAGATATTGCGGTAGGCAGAATATTGGCAGAAACCCCGCAGCGTGCCAAGGAGATGGTAGATAAAATTGAGTTGTATTATAAAGATGAGTCTTATGGCAGTTGGAGAAATAATGTCGTCGTGATATCTGATGATGTTGATTTGGCTTGGGAACGTGTTTTACAAGAAACTACGGATGAGATTGCCCGTACCATTACAGAGGAGAAGCCGTTTTTAAACGTGGTAAAGATTCATTCTGACGCTTTCCAACAGGAAGCTTCAGCAAGTGGAGAGCGTTATCCTGTTGTAAACAAAGCGATTAAAGACGCTGTCGAAGTGGGGGCCTTAGTGATCAATTACTTTGGACATGGTGGTGAGGATGGATTAGCCAGCGAACGTATTTTTGATAAAAATGATTCACAGGAAATAAGAAATACCTGCAAGTTTAACTGTTTTGTGACCGTTACTTGTGAATATACCCGATTTGATAACCCATTCCGTCCAACTGCCGGGGAATACACCTATTGGAATCCACACGGAGGTGCTATTGCGTTGATTACCACCACGCGTCAGATTTTTGTGACTACTGGTATCACCTTTAATATGAAATTACAGGAATACCTTTTTGGGTTTGGTTCAAACGACTATCCGACCATGGCCGAAGCTTTGCGTCTCACGAAAAATGATCCTGTCTTTTCAGGAAATCAACAACGGCGTTTGGTGTTTTTTATAGGTGATCCTGCCATGAGATTAGCATTTGCAAAGCCGAATATTCAGCTTACAAAAATTAATGATGTTCCCTTGGGTCAAACAAATGATACTTTAAAAGCATTGAGTAAAGTTAAAATGTCTGGTGAAGTTTTGGATTCTTCTGGCAACTTAATGACGGGCTACAATGGCGTGCTCACGGCAACTATTTTTGATAAAAACATTGAGCGTCAAACATTGGGAAACAATGGTGTGACACAAAATGGGCAATTGATCAAAATGGACTTTACCACGTTGGGTGAGAAAATATTTATAGGACAGGCAAGCGTTAAAAATGGCGTTTTTGATTTTCAATTTGTCGTTCCAAGAGATATTGGTGTGCCCGTTGGGAAAGGAAAAGTGAGTTTTTATGCAGCCTCTGAAACTCCTTTACAAGATCAGGCGGGTGCGAACTTTGATGTATTGGTCGGTGATATCAATAAAAATGCCGTAACCGATATTACAGGTCCAGTTGTTAAATTGTATATGAATGACGAGAATTTTGTCTCTGGTGGCATTACTAATGAAGCGCCCACCTTATTAGCAAAATTGGAAGATGAAAATGGGATCAATACCGCCAGTGGTATCGGACATGATATTGTGGCGATAATTGATGGTGATGAAACCAATCCGTTTGTACTGAATGATTATTATAAAGCCCAAGTGGATGATTATACCAAGGGCGAAGTGACGTATCCATTTCGCGATTTAAAACCAGGGCTTCATACCTTGACGCTTAAAGCTTGGGATGTATATAATAACTCAGGAATATCAGAAATTCAGTTTGTAGTGCATGATAAAGATGAAGAATTGAAGATTGAAAATGTTCTCAATTACCCTAATCCGTTCATTAATTACACCGAATTTTGGTTCAACCACAATAGTTCGCAGCCTTTAGACGTTTCTATACAGATATTCACCATTTCTGGTAAAATTGTTAAAACCATAAATAGCCAAACTAACGCAGGGGGTTGTTGTAACGAAGGGTCTTCGGCACTGTCCAGAGATATTGTTTGGGACGGTCGCGATGATTTTGGAGATAAAATTGGAAAAGGGGTCTATGTCTATAAACTGAAGGTAAGATCCAATCAACTGAATAAGCAAGTTGAGAAGGTTCAAAAACTTGTAATACTTTAATATTAATTTATATTTGTTAATGCAGGCGCGTCAAAACGCTTTATTGAATACACAACACCTTATGAAAAAACACATCCTAGCACTCCTTACGTTAACCGTTTATAATTTTTCTTCAGCGCAGGAAACTATCATATTTGACAATCAATCATCAGTAATAACAACGGGCGTTCCGTTTTTATTAATCGCTGCCGATGCTCGTGCTGCTGGGATGGGTGATATAGGTGTGGCGACTTCTGTAGATGCTTTTTCTCAGCAATGGAACCAGTCAAAATATGCTTTTTCTGAAGCGAAATCCGGAATAGGTGTGAGTTATACTCCTTATTTAAGCAAACTGGTAAATGATATTTTCTTAGGAAATGTTACTTATTTCAATAGAATTAATGAGAGAAGTGCTTTTGCGGCAAGTTTCAAATATTTCAGTTTAGGAGAGATCGAATTGGTGCAAGATGAATTTTCTGAGGCGCTCATTGCAAAACCGAATGAATTAACCATAGATGCGTCGTATTCCTTAAAATTGGCATCCCAGTTTTCAATGGCAGTTGGTTTGCGATATTTGCGTTCTGATTTGAAAATTCAGGCGTTGGACAATTCAGCACAAGCTGCGAGTTCGGTTGCCGTGGATATTTCCGGGTTTTACCAAAGTGAAGAAGAAGCTTATGATAGTTTTAATGGAAGAAGCCGTTTGGGGTTTTCCATTCAAAATTTAGGGCCAAAGATCAAATATGATGACGCTGGAAGAGATAACTTCTTGCCAACCACTTTGAGGCTTGGTGGAGGTTTTGATTTCATATTCGATGAATACAATACTTTAGCGGTAACTGCTGAGGTCACAAAATTATTGGTGCCAACACCACCAATTCTAGGATATGTTGATACCAATGCAAATGGGAAACAAGATGGCAATGAGCCTACAATTATTGTAGAGGGCAAATCTCAAGATGTTAGCTTTCTGAAAGGTGTTTTCCAATCTTTCGGAGATGCACCAGGAGGTTTCAGTGAAGAAATGAAGGAGTTTACTTGGGCACTAGGTGCGGAATATAGATATCAAGATGCTTTTGCTTTCAGAACCGGTTACTTTAATGAAAGTGACGACAAGGGGGCGCGTAAGTTTTTTGCTTTAGGAGCAGGATTTAAATACACCAGTATTAATATTGACATGTCTTATTTGTTTTCAGCTTCTAAAGTTCAAAGTCCGTTGGAAAACACGTTGCGTTTCTCTCTGACTTTCAATTTTGGAGATGGCGCGTATAATGAGTATTAGCATACGACCACATCCATGATATTAGAAACTATTGTTATTATAAAGCAATAGTTTTTTTGTCTAAAAAAGAGTCGTATTTTTAAAAATAGATAAAAAACCTATGAAGGAAATTATAATTGAAACTGTGCTAAATGTCTATGACACTTTAGAAGAACTTCCTAAGGATGTCATCGCTCTCATGGAAAAAGCATCAGAAGCTAGAGATAAATCATATTCTCCTTATTCGAAATTTAGTGTAGGAACAGCAATTTTGCTTGAAAACAACGAAATTATCACGGGCAGCAATCAAGAAAATGCCTCGTATCCATCAGGTCTTTGCGCAGAAAGAACTGCGATCTTTTATGCAGGAGCGCAATTTCCAGATGTTAAAATTTTGCGTATGGCAATTATAGCAGGTTCAAGATTGAAAACTACGGACCAACCCATTCCACCATGTGGTGCATGCCGACAATCCATAGCAGAATACGAAGTGAAGCAAGATGCGCCAATTGAAATCTATTATATGGGAGAAGTGGGGAAAGTGGTCCGATCCCATTCATTGGCCAATTTATTGCCACTGGTGTTTGATAATACCGTTCTATAACGATTTCGTAGAAATATTACGATTTTCAGTTTTTTCATTACTGCTTAATGTGTTACTTTTGTTATCCGTTTAGTGAAGCACAACTTTGAGAGGTTGAGAAACGAATCAAAATTTTAGTGGAACTAGTCCCGCACAACGGGATCTTCAGTTCTCTAAACAGAACTATTTTAAGTATTTAATTTTTTAGTAATTATTTCGGATGCAAAAGATCACAAAGGAAGTTTACCTTAAATGGTATGAAGACATGTATTTCTGGAGAAAGTTTGAAGACAAACTTGCTGCAGTCTATATTCAACAAAAAGTAAGAGGGTTTCTTCACTTATACAATGGACAGGAAGCTATTTTAGCTGGCGCATTGCACGCTATGGATCTGACCAAAGATAAAATGATTACGGCTTATCGTAACCACGTTCAGCCTATTGGTATGGGAGAGGATCCAAAACGTGTTATGGCAGAGTTGTATGGTAAAGCCACAGGAACTTCTCAAGGTCTTGGTGGATCCATGCATATATTCTCAAAAGAACATCGTTTTTACGGAGGTCATGGTATTGTTGGAGGTCAAATCCCTTTAGGAGCAGGAATTGCTTTTGGAGATAAATATCACGGTATTGACGCTGTGACTTTATGTTGTTTTGGAGATGGTGCAGCGCGTCAAGGTTCTTTACATGAAGCTTTCAATTTAGCTATGTTATGGAAGTTGCCAGTCGTTTTTGTTTGTGAAAATAACGGTTATGCTATGGGAACATCTGTAGCCCGTACTGCAAATCATACGGATATTTGGAAACTCGGTTTAGGTTATGAAATGCCTTGTGGCCCTGTTGATGGAATGAATCCGGTAAAGGTGGCTGAAGCTTTTGATGAAGCAATTAAACGTGCAAGACGTGGTGATGGTCCGACATTTTTAGAGATGAAAACGTACAGATACAGAGGGCACTCCATGAGTGATGCTCAACATTACAGAACCAAAGATGAGGTTAAAGAATATCAAAAAATAGACCCAATCACACAGGTGAAAGATATAATTCTGGAAGAAAAATATGCGACGGAAGAAGATCTGAAAATAATTGATAAACGTGTAAGGGAACGCGTGGAGGAATGTGAGAAATTCGCTGATGAGTCTCCATATCCAGATAAAAGCGTCATGTATGATGCCGTTTATGAACAGGAGGATTATCCATTTATACAACACAAAATATAAGCTATGGCAGAGGTAATAAATATGCCGCGTTTGAGCGATACCATGGAAGAGGGAACTGTGGCGGCGTGGTTAAAGAAAGTTGGAGATAAGATTGAAGAAGGCGATATTTTGGCTGAAATTGAAACGGATAAGGCTACAATGGAGTTTGAATCTTTTCATGAAGGCACACTGCTCTATATTGGTATTCAAGAAGGAGAAACGACTAAAGTTGACGAATTGTTGGCCATTATTGGAGAAGAAGGAGAAGATATTTCTGATTTAATAAATGCAGGTTCAGCTGATAAAAAAGAAGAAAAGTCAGAGGATAATTCTTCAGATAAAGAGGATGCTAAAGCGTCTGATTCTGATAAAGAGGACGATTCTGAAGATGATTCTAAAAAAGAGGAGTCCTCAGATGAATTGCCAGAAGGTGTTACTGTAGTAACCATGCCGCGTTTAAGTGATACGATGGAAGAAGGTACGGTCGCCACATGGCTTAAAAAAGAAGGTGACACTGTTGAGGAAGGAGATATCCTTGCAGAAATAGAGACTGACAAAGCTACCATGGAATTTGAATCCTTCCAATCGGGAACTTTACTTTATATAGGATTGCAAGAAGGTGATACCGCAAAAGTCGATTCTTTACTGGCTATTATTGGGCCTGAAGGAACGGATGTTTCTGGTATTGCTAAAAATTTCAAGATTGGTGGTGCTGATAAAAAAGAAACTACTTCAAAAAAAGAAACCGCTAAACCATCTGTAAAAGAAGAGAAAAAGGAAGCTGCAGTTACGACTTCAACATCAACTTCAACATCAAGTTTAAGTTCAAGTTCAACTTCTGACTCAAGCCGTGTATTCATTTCGCCTTTAGCTAAAAAAATGGCTGAAGAAAAAGGGATTAACTTGTCTCAAGTAAAAGGTTCTGGAGAAAGTGGACGCATCATCAAACGCGATATTGAAAACTTTACACCTGGAGCAAGCTCTCCAGCAACTGTTGGTAAATTCGTGCCATCAGGACAAGAGGATTTTGATGAGAAACCAAACTCACAAATGCGTAAAGTGATCGCAAAACGTTTGGCAGAGTCTAAATTTACGGCACCTCATTATTATTTAAACGTAGAGTTTGATATGGCCAATGCCATAGCTTTTAGAGATCAATTCAACTCTATTCCAGATACAAAGATTTCATACAATGATATGATCGTTAAGGCCTGTGCTTTAGCATTGAAATTGCATCCACAAGTCAACTCGCAATGGTTTGCTGATAAAATGCGATTGAATAACCATGTTCATATTGGAGTTGCGGTGGCTGTTGAA